>DATFIX010000257.1:0-4354 GCA_035269625.1 Natrialbaceae archaeon | reverse complement strand
TCTTCAGGCATTGGCGTGCCTCCAGAGTCGGTTGTATATCTCGGCCGGGTTCGCGACGTCGGCCACGCAGTGCTGGCTACAGCGGCCACACCCAATGCAGGCGATGTCGCCGTAGCGTTCGTAGATGTACCGGCCCTTGCGCAACAGTCGGTGACGGTGGCGCTGGACGACCTCCTCGCGGAAGTTCTCGCCCTGCGCGACCGCGGCGAAGTCCTCCAGCAGGCAGCCGTCCCACCGGCGGACCGTCGCGCCGTCCTCGTCGGTGAGGTAATCGACCACGTCGACGTCGAAGCAGTAGCACGTCGGGCAGATCACGTTGCAGGTCCCACAGGAGAGACAGCCGTCGGCGTAGTCCTCCCAGATCTCCATGGCGTCGTGGCCCGCCGCCAGGACGGTCGGCAGTTGCTCGGGCGGGAACTCGATTTCAGTCTCGAAGTCGTCGAGCAGGGCCTCCTCGATCCGGGCCACCTCGTCGACTTCCTCGATCGACGCCTCGCGGACCGGCGCGTCTTCGAGCAGTCGGCTGCCTGTCCGGGATCCGATCTCGACCGCGTACCGACCGTCGAAGTCGTCGCCGAGGTCGGTGAGCATGAGGTCGAACCCGGAGTCGGTCGTCGCCGTCCCCATGCTCCCCGCAAAGGACCACGGCGAGACGTCCTGCATCGTCACGCCGATCAGGACCGAGTTCTCGCGCTTTCGCCGGTAGGGTTCGTCACCCTGGGACTCGATGAAGACCCGGTCCAGTTGCTCGATGGCGACCAGGTCGTAGGGATGGACGCCGACGACGATCTTCCCCTCGTCGGCCCACCCGGCCTCCATTTCGTAGCCGTCCTCGTCGGACCGGTACTGGACCAGGCGCTCCGTCTGCGGGAAGAAGTACTTCTTCGGCGAGAGCATCGTCACGTCGTAGTCGAGTCGCAGGTCCGCCGCCCGTTCGAGCGGTGCGAAGACGAACTTGCTCCCGTCGTACTGGACGCCGACCACCTCCCGCGGGTCGGATTCGATGAGGTCGTCCACGAAGGTCTCGAAGTCCGGCGCTTCGATCGCCTTCATTGGTCAACCCCTTTATTTATCGGTTTAGACATGGTTCCGATTCACCCGTCCTATTAGGTGAGACGCCACCCTAACCGCCACGCGCGTTTCCATATATCGAGAACGTCACACGACCCGCGACCGTCGATTGCTCGACGGAATCGACCGATTTCCCGGCGTTCGCCCCGTCTTTTCGAGGAATCGAGTCCCACGACTGCGCTCGAGCACCGAATCTCGAACGGACTTCCTGTTGAAATTCCATTACTTCAGCCGGCCCGCTCGATAGTTATGCGGTACCGATCCACAACCGAGGACGTCACGCTCGAATTTCCTACCCACCGGACGTTCAAGTGCCCCGCTCGCCAACGGGATAGCGATGGAGAAAACCCCCGAGGGGACGTCCGTCGGCGTCGAGGACCCCTACGAGCACGTCGGGGTTTGCGACCACCTGACCGGGGACGGCACCTGTCGGTTCGCTTTCGACCGCTTCGAGGCCGACCCCTCCTTCGCCCGGGACCGGCGGGCCGACGACTACGCCTGCCCGATCGCCGATCCCGACGGGGACTGGGAGACCTGGAAGGCGTGCCCGCACTTCCGGTCGACGGCCACCGAGCGCGCATGTGCCCGCTGTGGCCTCGAGGAGAAGCGCATGGCCCACGACCCCGACCGACCGCTCCTCGAAGAGCACCACCTCTCCTATGCCGACGGGAGCGAGTCGAGCCACGAACTCACGGTCTATCTCTGCCGGTGGTGTCACGCGAAGGTGCACAACTCCTGGGCAAAGATCACCGACGACACCAATCCCGACCCCGAGGCCATCGCCGCCCTGGAGGAACGCCGCGGCCGCGAACGGGACGAACTCGGGTTCGACACCGCGCGGGAACGATGGGACGACGAGACGAACGAGGGATGACGACCGACTGAAACCGGTCCGGCGACGCCCGACCGGAGCAAGACTGAAACGGTCGGCCTCCCGACCATCGAGGCATGACGGCGGAGGCCGGAACGACGCGATCGGACGACGCTGGATCGGACGGTGCTGGAGACGCCGATGCCCCGACGGTGGACATGGACCCGCCCGTGGACCAGGTGCTCTACGGCCGGAATCGAACGTGGACCTACCGTATGGTCGGCCTGGCCGTCGTACTCCTCGCCGTCGCTGCCGTGGCCGCCGGCCTCGATGACGGGGGAACCGTCGTCCGACTCACTGCCCGGGGGACGAGTCCGATCGTCGTCGCCTGCGTCGGGATCGGCGCCGTCGCGGCCGCCGTCCACGCCTACCTGAACGACGGTGCGCTGGGGAGCATTCCGCTGCCCATCGCGCCGGGAGTCGGCGTGGCAGTCGTCGAAATCGCGACCGAGACCACGACGGGCGGCGACCCCGGCCTGGCCGTCGCGTGGTACGCCTACCAGCTATTCTTCCTCCTCGCGCTCGGCGCGTTCGCGTTCGCCGTCGGCCTGTTCGGCCGGCGGATCGTCGCGAGTATTCGCTCCAGAAACTGAGATCCGGTTCGGCGCGACCGTCTACGCCACGATGTCGCCGATCCGCCGTGGCTCGCCGCCGATCGCGGGGTTCTCCTCGACGATCTTCAGCACCTCGTGGTCGGTCACGTCGAAGTACGCTTTCCCCGTCGCCTCCTCGATGAGTTCCTTCTCCAGGCGGAACTCGATCCCTTCGTACACGACGTCGACGCCGGTCTCGTCGAAGGAAAGGGTCGTCATGGCCGTCGGTTGGCGTCGGGGGGACAAAAGCGCACGGACCTCGGGACGACGTCGACCGGCCGATTCGCCCCGTCCCCAAAATCGTCAGACGCGCGTCGGACGATCATGGAGGGTTTAATATCGCGGGACGGCACGTGTGACGTGTGGCACTGAACGGCAACGCGCTGTCCGAACTCGCGATTCCCGACGGCACCACCGTCCAGGAGCACGACGTGGTCGTCGAGGGCGACGTCCTGCTGGGGGGTCGCTCGACCGTCGAGTTCGGCGTCCGCGGCCGGAACGTCCTCGCGGGGGAAGGGGTTCGCTTCGGGGGCGACATCGAGGCCGAGGCCGACTGCCGACTCGACATGTGGTCCGACGTCGAGGGGAACGTCCTCGTCGGCCAGGACGCCTACCTCGGCGAACGCGTCCACGTCGAGGGGCAACTGAAGGTCGCCGGCGACCTCGACATCGGCGACGACGTCGACATCGAGGAGGGGTTCGAGGCCAACGGATGGATCGTGATCCGCAACCCGATGCCGACCATCGTCTTCCTGTTCGTCTACCTCCGGCACCTCCTACTGGTGGGCGAGGAGGAGGCCGCCCAGGAACTCGTCGGCGAGGTGTTCGACGAGGAGGAAGTCGAAGCCGACCCGCTGGTCGTTCCGTCCAACGGGACCGTCAGCGACGACGCCTGGCGCGTCTCGACGCCCGCGACCATCGGCGACGACTGCCGGATCAACGGCAACATCCGCGCCCAGACCATCGACGTGGGCGAGGACAACAACGTCTTCGGGAGCCTCCGCGCACGCGGCGACATCGAAATCGGTGGGGGCACCCGGATCCACGGCGACGTCACGACCCGCAACGGGACCGTCACGCTCACCGACGGTGCCGAGGTCCTCGGGGACGTCTCCTGTGGCGACCTCGAACTCAGCGACCGGGCCGCCGTCGACGGCACCATGCGCGCCAGCGGCGAGATGCGGATGCTCCGGGACGCCGCCCGCGAAGCCGAGTGACCGACGACGCCGGCGGGAATCGATACCGGACAGCAATCGGGTTCGATCGGGGGATCTAATTCGTCCCTCTCGAGTCCTAACGCCGTTTACTTCGACTCCCAACGCCGTCTATCTCGGGTCCTGACGCCGTCCACTTCGACCCCCAACGCCGTCTATCTCGGGTCCTGACGCCGTCTATTTCGAGTCCCAATCGGCTCCCGAACTCGGCTGTACTCGCTCGAGGAATCCCGCCTGCTCGGTACGCTCACCACTGTCAGCAGTCGCCACCCAGAATTTATCGTCGTGTCGCCCGTGCAATAGCTATGGAATCGCGAAAGTTTCTGTTCTGTTCGCTCGATTCGCCGCTGATCGGGGACCTCGCCTGGCAGATCCGCAACGAGGGCCACGAGGTGAAGTGGTACATCGAGGCCAAGGCCGAACGCGACATCGCGGACGGGTTCGTCCCGAAAAGCGAGGACTGGCGGGCGGACGTCGACTGGGCCGACGTGATCGTCTTCGACGACATCTGGGTCGGCTCCGACGTCGGCACCGGCGAACTCGCGCAGGAACTCCGCGCGGACGGCCACGCCGTGATCGGCGGGACGCCGAACACGGACCGCCTC
>DATFIX010000256.1:0-10598 GCA_035269625.1 Natrialbaceae archaeon | reverse complement strand
GACGAGCCCGGGCGCCACCAGCAGCGAGAAGTGGACGACCGTCACCCAGTTTCTGCCACCCGGTGCCCCGTGGTGATACGGATGGCGAACGACCTCGTCGACGAAGGGCGCGTCCATGAAGTCCCGTTCGACCGTCCGCTGTGCGCTCGCGACGCCGGTGACGGTGTGTCGGAGCCGGAACCAGTCCCAGTACTCGTCGTGGGCCTGCATCGCCGTCCATTCGCCCTGTGGGTCCTCGTACGCCCGGACGTGCGTCCGCCGGCCGAAGTACGTTCCATCGTGGATCTGATACGATTCGGTCAACCACCGACCGGTTCCTTCGTCGAACACGTACGCGTACCGGGTGGAACCGCGTGCGGGACTCCAGAACACCAGCTCAGCCGTCCCGCCGGTTCCGTTGTCCACCGCTATCTCGGCCGCGAAGGTTTCGGCTTCGGCTCCCTCCTTCTCCGGGGGCGTCTCCGTCCAGGTCGGTCCGGACCGATTGAGAATCGCCTCGCGGACGGTCTCGGAGTCGCCACGGATCACGAGATTGATCGCGAGCGTCCGGGCGCCGTGACGTTTCGACTTCGCGGTGTAGGGCCACAGGAGGGTCCCGTCGTCCACTGGTTCGATCAATCGCGGTTCGGTCGGCTCCCCCGCACCGGATGCCCCCAGTGGCCACGTCCCCACTGCGATGGCACCCCCGAGGGCGGCGAGTAGCAGGATCGCGGCCGCGATCCAGGCAGGCGTGACCTTGCGGTCGGCCTCCGAATCGCTCATCGCATAGACACTTGCCCTGGAAGCGGGAAATACCTGTGGCCCTACCGTGGCACTGGCCGTCCGTCCCTCACCGTCGCAACCGGTCCAGGTCCTCCGGGTGTGCGAAGAATCCCTCCCCCGCTCGCATCTCCTGGGCGAGGTCGAGGGCGTCGTCGGCGACCGTCTCCAGGTCGGCCTCGGTGTGATCGGCGAGCCAGATCATGTGTCCGGCGATCATCTCGAGTTGTGCTTCGACAGTGTTCTCGGGGTTACCCGTATTGACGACGAGGTTCGGACCACGGTCGTCGCGAACGATCGCAGCCGCCGGCATGTCCTCGTCCGCCGCGTAGAGGAGTTCGATGAGTTCGCCGTTTTGAACGTCTCCCATGCTCCAACGGGGAACCCAGCCACTCAAAAAGGCGGCGTCTCGTCGCGTTCGATCCAAACGGTTATTGTGGAGACGAAAGGGGGATTCGTATGGCAGATCCAGAGGACGTCCTTTCGGAATCGCCCGTGGATTTCGAATCCGCCGTGGCCTATGCGCTTCACCCAGAGATGCGTCGGCTCATCATCATGTACGTCGTCGGAGCCGTCCTGCTGCCGACCGGTCTGGCGCTGTTTCTCGATCCAGGATACGGGATGTTCACCCAGGTACTCGGGCGGTTGATCGGGCTGGGGGTCGCCGTCGTCGGCGCGACGTTCCTGTTCGCCGGCCTCGTCGGTGCGGCGTTCAAAGTGGTGACCGACGCGAACCTGCTCGCGGCCGCGGATCTGGACGGGAGATAGCGGTTAGCGACGTCGTCAAACCGACCCGATAAGTGGGCGGCATCCCCAGGTAGTCCCACATGCCGGGCCGGGACGAATCGCGCGTCGACATGACGGAGGGGGCAATCGGGCCAAAACTCGTCACCCTCGCGTGGCCCCTGGTGGCCGGCAACCTCCTCCAGACGGTCTACAACCTCGCGGACATGTTCTGGGTGGGCCGGGTCGACGCTGACGCCGTGGCAGCCGTCTCGCTCATGTTCCCGACCGCGTGGCTGTTCATCTCGACGGCGATGGGAATCACGGCCGCCGCGGTCGCGGTCGTCTCCCAGCACATCGGTGCGGGAAACGAGCGTGCGGCCGAGCGAGCGGTGGGTCAAACCGTCATCCTCGCGGTCGGGGTCGCCATCGCGCTGGCAACCGTCGGGTTCGTGATCCGACATCCCCTGGTTTCGCTGATCGGTGCCGAGGGTGCGGTTTACCGGGACGCCATCGACTACATCGAGGTGATGTTCCTCTCGATCCCCTTTACCTTCCTCTTTTTCGCGTTCCGGGCGGTCCTCCGGGCCGCGGGCGACACCCGGACCGCGATGTGGCTGGTCGTCGTCTCGGCCGGCCTGAACGTGATCATCGACCCGTTTTTCATCCTCGGGTGGGCCGGCCTGCCCGCACTCGGAACGCGGGGGGCGGCCATCGCGACGCTCATCTCGCGCGTTCTCGCGGCCGTCGTCGGCCTCGGCATCCTCCTGCATGGTGGGTGGGGCATTCGCCTGCGAATCCGTGACCTCGCGCCCGATCCGACGATACTGCGACGGCTGGTCGACGTGGGGTATCCCGCGACGCTCGACGGGTTAACCCGGAGTTTCGCCGCCGTCGCGTTCGCCGGCCTGGTCGCCCGGTTCGGGCCCGTCCCGACCGCCGCCTACGGCATCGGTATGCGCATGATGTCGGTCTCCTGGACCGTTTCCGGCGCGGTCGGACAGGCGGCCGCGACCGGCGTCGGGCAAAACCTCGGTGCCAGGACGCCCGATCGTGCGAGCGAAGTCACCTGGAAAGCCACTGCCGGCGCGATGGGCATCCTGCTCGCCGCCGGGGCGCTGGTCTTCGCGATCCCGGACCTCCTCATGCGGGTGTTCATCGACGAGCAACCCGTGATCGACGAGGGCGTGACGCTGCTCCGGGTCGTCGCGCCGTTCTGGCCGCTGCTGGGCGGCCTGATGGTGATCCAGGGCGCGTTCCGCGGTGCCGGCCAGACGAAGGTGGCGTTCGTCCTCTCGGTGCTCTCGCGCTGGGTCTTCCGCATCCCGGTTGCCTGGCTGCTCGCCTACTACCTGCCGTTCGGCGCGGTCGGTCTCTGGTGGTCGCTGTCGATTTCGGGGGTGGTTGCCTTCGTCGTCGGCGCTCTCTGGTTCTACTGGGGTGGCTGGGAGGAGGGCGTCGTGGAGGAAGGGGGTGGCGAGGGAGACGTCGGTCCGGAGACCGTCGGCGTGGCGACTGACGACTGTGAGTCGGATACTCCGACGGATTGACCGGCGGTCCGCGGACCGGCTGGCGACCGGGAGTCGAGCCGGGCTACGGGTCCGCTATACCAACTGAATCGTATCGCCGTTCGACGTGACGTGGAGGTCGCGGCCGAGTTCGTACCCCTGTCCCTGGGCCAGGTCGACGTACTTGGAGTACCCTCCCATGTCCTGGTGGGCGGGAATGACGTGCTGGGGCTGGAGGGCGTCGAGCATCTCGTAGTGGCCTTCGCGCGAGAGGTGTCCCGACACGTGGACTTCGTCGTAAATGCGGGCCCCTTGCATGCCCAGGAGCTTCTCGGACTGGTAGCGCTGCCCCTCGTTCGTCGGTTCGGGGATGACCCGAGCCGAGAAGATCACCTTGTCGCCGTCGTCGATCGCGTACGGCGTTTCACCGCGGCCCATCCGGGTCAGCATCGCCCGGGGCTCGCCCTGGTGGCCCGTCACGATGGGGAGGTACTTCTCCTTGCCCTCTTTCATGATGCGCTTGAAGGTGCGATCGACGGACTTCCGGTGGCCGAACATCCCCAAGTCCTCGGGGAAGGTCACGGCACCGATGCGTTCGGCGGACCCGGAGTACTTCTCCATCGACCGGCCGAGGAGCACCGGCTGGCGGCCGATGTCCTTGGCGAACTCGACGAGGCTCGTCACGCGGGCGATGTGGGAGGAGAACGTCGTCGCGACGATGCCGCCGTCGTAGTCCTCCAGGCTGTAGATGACGTCCTTGAGGTGACGCCGAGCGACCGCCTCGCTGGGCGTCCGCCCTTTCTTCTCGGCGTTGGTGCAGTCCTCGATGTAGCAAAGGACGCCCTTCCCTTCCCGACCGATCTCGCGGAACCGGTCCATGTCGATCGGGTCGCCGACGACCGGCGTGTGGTCGATGCGCTTGTCGAGGCCGTAGACGATCGACCCCTCGGGCGTGTGGAGGACGGGGTTGATCGCGTCGATGATCGAGTGCGTGACGTTCACGAACTCCAGTTCGACGCCGTCGCCGATCGTCATCGTCTCCCCGGCCGCCATCTCGACGAGGTCGTTCTGAACGGCGAACTTCCCTTCGTCGTGAATCTCCTCCTTGACGAGTTCGAGGGTGAACGGGGCCGCGACGATCGGGGCGTCGTAGCGGTGCGCGAGTTTGCTGATCGCCCCGATGTGATCGAGATGGCCGTGCGTGGGGACGATCGCCTGCACTTCGCCGTCCAGATCGGACATGACGCGGTCGTCGGGGATCGCGCCCATGTCGATCAAGTCGAGGGAGTGCATTTCCTCGGTTTGGACGTTGTCGTGAATCAATACCTTCGAGAGATCGAGGCCCATGTCGAAGATGACCACGTCATCTCCGGCACGGACGGCCGTCATCTGGCGGCCGACTTCCTCGTAGCCGCCGATCGTAGCGATTTCTATTTCCATCGTTAGTGATCCGATCAGAGCAGTCCCAGAACCCGTTCTGGAGTCCGCCTACGGAAGGAGAGCAGGACGTCGGACGGCATCGGGTGGCCGGTGTATCGACCAGCCAACGGAACCGGATTCTTCGTCCTTCCCGGGGACGACGCGTGTTTCGGTTATCTGAGCGTGGGAGGTGAACGCATAAATACTCCCCGGAAGGAACTCCTCCGATCCCGGCCCTCGGTCGTCGATGTCAGTTTTCCGTCTGGCTGGCGTGATGGCCTCTGGACGGCCGGTACGTGAGTTTCACGCTCTCCGAAGGCCTCCGCGTCGCCCACAGGATACCGTCCACCTGCTCGGTCACTGTGGCCATCGTCTCCGCATCGATTGCAGTGTAATCGAGTCCGATCATCGTGAGCCCCGTTCCCGACCGAAACCCGGTGATTCGATCGAGGACGGAACACACCCGGGCCGTCGGCGCCGATTCGAGAAGGGGCGTAAGCGACCGCACCAGGAGATGTCGGTCTCCGGCCGATGGGGCGACCCCTCCGGCGACCTCCGAGAGCGCCATCACCAGGCGTTCCAGGTCGCTCGCCGACGGCGTATAGACGACGGGAATCGCGTCGTACCGGGCGGACACCGATTGTTGTTCGGAGATCGTGTCTACGAGCCCGATCGACGGGCGATTGGCGGCGGAACTCAGCCCCTCGAACGTTTCGACGGTCCGCTCCGCGCTTTCGGTCGTCGTGACGACGACCGCAGCGTCGTCTCGCGTCCCGACCCGAGCGAGTAAACGGAGTCCGAGAGCGGACCGGGACGGTTCGCCAGCGCTCGCGACGAGAACCGTCGATCCCGTCGTAAAAGCGTCGGGAACGGCGTCGAGTGGTCGGGCCGGTGGATCGATAGACTCGGGCATCGGTCAGCCATCTCCCGGGAAATGGGTCTCGGTCGGCGTCTCGATCGGTCGGGACGATGCTCGTTTCGAACGCGAGCGCGGGGTGTCTGGTCGTGTCATTGAAATCAGTACGTTCGTTCCTGGCCCCGCCAGGCGAGCCCAGTACCACCATGGACGGGTCGGCATCCGGCACGGCGCATCTCAGAGCAGTGCCATCGAGGGACGCCCCCATCGTGGCGGCGAACCGATGGGCAACGGAGAAGGGACGGGACGAGGTCGCAGTACTGTAGGCCGTAACGGTGTGCGCGGTAAATAGGTTCCGTTTATCTCGTCATCCTGGGATGTAGCCAAAGAGCCACACGAGGGCCTGATATTTCGATTTCGGCTCTTTTGACACCCGAATAATGGCACGCTGACACTTCGGATCGAACCTCGAAGCGAAGCGCGTGGCGTCCGTCGTGATCGCCACCGACGACTCCGCGATTCAGTCGTCCAGGGCTTCGCGCAGCATCCGGTTCACGTCCCCCGGATCGGCCGACCCGCCGGTCTTCTGCATGACCTGCCCGACGAGGAAGTTGATCGCCCCGTTCTCGCCGTCGTAGTAGTCCTCGACGGCGTCGGGGTTCTCGTCGATGGCTTCCTCGACGGCGGTCGCCACCGCGTCGGCGTCGGTCTTGCCCAGGCCCTCGGCCTCGACGACCGCGTCGGGTTCTTCGCCCTCGTCGAGCATCGTTCGGAGGACCGTCTCGCGGGCGTTCTTGGCCGTGATCTCGTCCCCGGCAACGAGTTCGATCAGGCGGCGGAACTCGTCGAGACGGTCGTCGACGTCCGTGATTTCCATGTCGCGGTAGTTGAGTTCGCCCAGGAGTTCGTCGGCCACCCACGTCGCGGCCGTGTCGGGGTCGAACTCCTCGGCGACGGCCTCGAAGAAGTCCGCGACCTGCTTGGTCGAGGTGAGTTTGGAGGCCGCTTCCGAACTCAGTCCGTACTCCTCGCGGAAGCGCTCGCGGCGGGCGTCCGGGAGTTCGGGGATCGGGATCTCGTCCTTCCAGTGGCTGACCTGGAGCGGCGGGAGGTCGGCCTCGCGGAAGTAGCGGTAGTCCTTCTCCTCCTCCTTCGAGCGCATCGAGACGGTGATTCCCCGGGATTCGTCCCAGTGGCGGGTCTCCTGTTCGACGGCGCGGCCACGCTGGAGGGCGTTGCGCTGTCGGGTGACCTCGTAGGAAAGGGCCTTCTCGGCGGCCTTGTGGCTAGAGATGTTCTTGACCTCGGTGCGGTTGGGATCGGCCTCCTCCAGTGCCTCGGGCGAAATCGTCCCGTCCGCCTCGACGATGCTCTCGGGCACCAGCGAGATGTTGGCGTCCACGCGGAGCGAGCCGTCGCGCTGGCTGTCGAACACGCCCAGGTACTCCAGGACCTCCTCCAGTTTCGACAGGAACGCCCGGACCTGGTCGGGGCTCCGGAAGTCCGGGTCCGTGACGATCTCGAGCAGCGGCGTGCCGGCGCGGTTGTAGTTGACCAGCGTGTAATCGGCCGCGTCGATGCTCCCGCCGACGTGCTGGAGGCTGCCCGGGTCCTCCTCCAGGTGCGCCCGTTCGATCCCGATGGCCCGGCGCTCGTCGTCGATCCGGATCTCCAGTTCGCCGTCCTGGCAGATCGGCGCGTCGTACTGGGTGATCTGGAAGTTCTTCGGCAGGTCGGGGTAGTAGTAGTTCTTCCGGTGGAATCGCGTCTGTTCGGGGATGTCGGCCTCGATGGCCTTGCCCACCTTGACGGCGGCCTCGACGGCGGCCTCGTTGAGCACCGGCAGGGCCCCCGGCAACCCGAGACAGACGGGGCAGACGTTCGAGTTCGGCTCGGCGTCGGCCTGGTCGGTCGAACACCCGCAGAAGATCTTCGTGTCCGTCTCGAGCTGGACGTGGGTCTCCAGCCCGATGACGACGGCGTAATCCTCCGCTTGCGTGGCCTGAGCGGTCATTACGCCGGGGTTCGGGATCCGACCGCTAAAGGCTAACGAAGGGTCGGGCGTTCGCTGACGGAGGCCCCACCCCCCACCGACGGAAACGGTTAGGTGCTGGCCCGCGTCGTGTCAACCATGTACGACCACATCCTGGTCCCGACGAGCGGGGTCGACGAGCCCACGCCGGCCGCCGAGCGAGCGATCGACCTCGCACAGCGGTGTGGCGCGACGGTTCACGCTATCTACGTGCTCGAGTCCGGACGAATCCCCATCCAGGACGGCTCCCAGTTCGTGCTGAACGAACTGTCCGGGGTGGGGGAGAAAGCGCTCGAGACCGTCGAGGAGCGAGCGCGCGAGGCTGGCGTCGGGACGGTCGAGACCGAAAAACGGGAGGGTGCGCCACACGAAGAAATCCTCTCGTACGTCGACGAGGCGTCGATCGACCTGGTCGTGATGGGTACCCACGGACGGAAGGGCCTCGATCGGTACCTGCTCGGGAGCGTAACCGAAAAGGTCGTCCGCGCTTCGCCGGTCCCCGTGCTCTCCGTCAAACGCGAGGACGCCAGTCCGGAGCCGATCGAGTACACCGACGTCCTGATCCCGACCGACGGGAGCGAGGGGGCCGAGGTCGCGGTCGATCACGGCGTCGAGTTCGCCGGACTGGTCGGGGCCGACGTGCACGGCCTCTACGTGACCGACATCCGGGCGACCGTCCCGAACGTCGACGACGGCAGCCAGACGGCCATCCTCGACCAGCTCGAGGCAGAAGGCGAGCGAGCGACCGAGTACGTCGAGACCGTGGCGACCGAAGCCGGGATCGACGCCAGGACGGCCGTGGTCCGGGGCACGCCGTACGCCCAGATCCGGGAGTACGTCGTCGAACACGACGTCGACCTCATCGCCATGGGCACCCACGGCCGGACCGGTGTCGAGCGATACCTGCTCGGGAGCGTCGCCGAGAAGGTCGTGCGGACGGCCGACGTCCCCGTGTTGACGGTCCGGTTGGGTGGCGAATCCGAGACCGACGAGTGACGATTCTTGGTTGCCGTGGCTCACCCCCGAGTATGCGCGAAAAAACGCCGACGGCCCCGAGTACGATTCGACGACGCCGACCGGGGCGTGCTGTTCGTGCTCCAGGCCCCCAGGCCATCGGCGTGCAAGAGGTGCTGACAAGGCAGCGCAACCTCGACGCCGAGGCCATTGCGACCAGCACGCCGGATATGGCGGCTATCACCATGGAACCGAGCGACCCGAACCTCGACATCCCGAGTTCGGCGATTCGTTACCGCGCACGACTCCCGGCCGTTCGGCGAATTCGATATTTGACGACTGCCTTCCGGTCGAAGCGCGCCTGGTCGGAATATCGTTGCGGGGGCGGCACGATTCGATTGCCGAATCCACAGTAAATCCTCGAATTTTGGTCGGAATACGCAACCCCTGTCCTGTGAATATAGCAAACATTTATGCTAACGTAGGTAAAAACAAAACGTGGAGGAGTAATCGTCCGTTACCCGTAGTAACACGGGTGGAAACGGACGATTTACTTTTCCCAGAGGCCGGAGAGGCGACAGTTCCCGCGACGCCAATGGGGAGCGTCGTTCGACGGGGTTCGGGGGGATCCCGGGGGAACGGAGGGCTTCACTGTCGTTTTCACGTTCGTCGTCCAGTTTTCGTGACTTCCAGTTCGCCCGGCTACTGTCGGACTTTCGATTCGAACTCCTCGCGCACCTTCTCGACCTTGGGCGCGGCGTGCATCCGACAGTAGGCGTCTTCTGGGTTCTTTTCGAAATAATCTTGGTGATACTCCTCGGCCTCGTAGAAGGTCTCCAGGGGCCCGATCTCGGTGACGATGCCGTCGTAGACGCCCGAAGCTTCGAGTTCCTCGACGAACCCCTCGACCGTCTCGCGCTGTTCGTCGTCGTGGTAGAACACGGCCGACCGGTACTGCGTCCCGACGTCCGGACCCTGGCGGTCCTTCGTCGTGGGGTCGTGGATGCGGAAGAAGATCTCCAGCAAGTCGAGATAGGAAATCACGTCCGGGTCGTACGCGACCTGGACGGCCTCGGCGTGCCCCGTCTCCCCCGTGCAGACCTGTTCGTAGGTCGGGTTCTCGACGTGGCCCCCGGCGTAGCCCGAGGTCACGGACTCGACGCCGTCGAGTTCCTTGAATGCGGCCTCGATACACCAGAAGCAACCCCCGGCGAGCGTGGCAGTTTCTGTCATCGAGAGTGATTGCGGGCCCGAGCGAGGTAAGCATCCCGGTGGCGGAACCCCGGACGTTCCACCGGAACTCCATCATCTATCAGACTCGATTTATATGTCTGACGTAGGCTTAAGGCCCCGGAGTTCGCCTGTGATAGATATGCCGAACAGGGTCGAGGAACTCGAGCTACGAGTCTCGGAGTTGGAGTCGACGGTGGACGGGTTGACGGACGAACTCGTCCAGGCCAAGGAACGCATCCGGATGCTCGAGGAACACGTGGACGGGGAGATTCCGGCAACGGACGACGAACTGGTCGATCCGACCGAACCGGTCGATATGGCGACCGAGGAGGCGGAACCCGAAGAGATCCAGGCGGCGACAGCCGAAGCCGATAAGGAGGGTGAGGGAGATACGTCGGACGACGTGCCGGACGAGTCGGAGGCCGAGGACGACATCATCATCGCCTGACTCCGGTCGCCGGCCCACGCCGTCGTCCCCCCACCCATGCACATCAAAGAACTCGTCCTCGAGAACTTCAAGAGCTTCGGGCGGAAGACGAGAATCCCCTTCTACGACGATTTTACGACCATCAGCGGGCCGAACGGCAGCGGCAAGTCCAACATCATCGACGCCGTCCTGTTCGCCCTCGGACTGGCCCGCACGCGGGGGATCCGCGCCGAGAAGCTGACGGATCTCATCTACAACCCCGGCCACGAGGACGGCGAGTCGAACGCCGGCCCCAACGAGGCCAGCGTGACCGTCGTCCTCGACAACGAGGACCGGGCCCTGGAGCGGTCCCAGGTCGTCAACGCCGCCGGCACCGAGGACGTCGGCGACGTGGACGAGATCAACGTCAAGCGACGCGTCAAGGAGACCGACGAGAACTACTACTCCTACTACTACCTCAACGGACGATCGGTCAATCTCTCGGACATCCAGGACCTGCTCGCCCAGGCCGGCGTCACGCCGGAGGGATACAACGTCGTCATGCAGGGCGACGTCACCGAGATCATCTCGATGACGCCGTATTCCCGCCGGGAGATCATCGACGAGATCGCCGGCGTGGCGGAGTTCGACGCCAAGAAGGAAGAGGCCTTCGCGGAACTCGAGGTCGTCGAGGACCGCATCGGCGAG
>DATFIX010000255.1:0-2472 GCA_035269625.1 Natrialbaceae archaeon | reverse complement strand
TCGTCTCCGTCCAGGTGACGTTCCCCGATTCGGCGTCGAGCGCGTGGACGGCCCCCGATCCGTCCCCGACGTAGACCGTCCCGTTCGCGACGGCCGGGGAACTGTACACCCGGTCGCCCAGGGTCGCGTTCCAGACGATCTCGTGGCTCGTCGCGTTCACCGCGACCGTGCTGTTGGTCCCGTAGACGCCGAGGTAGATCCGGTCGCCGACGACCGCCGGAGCGGAGGCGACGACGTCGCCGACGTCCGTCCGCCACAGGAGGTCCCCACCGGTCGCGTCGATCGCGTAGAGAAATCCGTCCCGGCTCCCGACGTAGACGACGCCGTTCTCGACGGCCGGCGTGCCCCCCACGTTGCCCCCCGTCGTGTACGACCAGCGCTCGGTCCCGTTGTTCGCCCAGATCGCATAGAGGGTGTCGTCGTCGCTCCCGACGTAGACGGTCCCGTCGACGACGGTCGGCGACGAGTCGATCGTGTTTCCGGTAGAGACGTTCCAGCGTTCGCTCCCGTCGTCGACGTCGAACGCGTGGAGGCCGTGGTCGCGGCTGCCGACGTAGACGGTCCCGTCGACGACGGCCGGCGACGAGCGGATCGATCCGTTCGTCTCGGCCCGCCAGCGGAGCGATCCGTCGGTCGCGTCGAACGCGTAGAGATACCCGTCGTCGCTCCCGACGTAGACCGTCTCGTTCACGACGGCTGCCGACGACACCGTCACGTCGTCGGTCGCGTTCGGTCCCAGGTCGTAGCCCCAATCTTTCCCGACGTTCGATTTCGGGGGGTTCGTCGCGGGATGATGCCCGGTATCGTTCGTCCAGTAGGCGAACGTCCGCCAGTTCGCCGGATAGACCCTGAACGTTCGCGTCGTCGAGTCGGTGTTTCCGCTGTCGTCGGTCACGGTCAGCGTCACCGTTACTGTCCTCGGATCGTTCCAGGACCGGGTCACGGTCTCGCCGCTGGAGTCGTTCGTGCCGTCGGCACCGAAGTCCCACCTGTAGCTGTCGATCGAGCCGTCGGGGTCGTACGAGTCGTTCGCATCGATGATCGTCTCCGCATACGTCCGCGCGGGCGACGGATCGATCGAGAACGCCGCCAGCGGATCCTCCCCGGTCCCGAACTGGAGATGGTCTTTCGCTCCGTCGACCGACACCGAAAGCCGATGGTGGCCGTCCGGCAGCGACCGGTTGAACCGAATCCGGACGACTTCGCCAGGGGTCCAGTCGTCCCCCGACCCGACGACAGTGATCGATTCGTTCGTCACGAGTGCGTCGTCGATCAGCACGTCGACGGCTCCAGGGGTGGCCGGCAGTCGCCCTTCTCCCACGTTCTTGACCAGCACCGTCACGCGGTCTGCGGAGCCGTTCCAGACGGCGCCGGACCGGGGGTCGCTGATGATCTCGACGTCGGCGTCGGCCGCCGTCTCGACCCGGTCGCCGTGTTCGCTCACTGCGTTCGAGAGATAGCCGGCCGTCTCGACGAACGTCCCCGCGAGGCCGAGGGCGGCGATGACAAGGGCGATGAAGAGGATCAGTTGAGCGATGCTGTTTTTCGACATGACTCGTGGCTCCCGCGGGGGCCGTTGGTTTCGATTCGCCAATCGCGTCCAAAAGCGTGATGGCCTTCGGCCGAGGGCCGGGGGCTCAGTACTTCGGGTCGGCCCCGGTCGTCTCGTAGACGCGCTCCATCAGGTCGTCGCGCTCGGCCTGCCAGTCCGCGAAGGCCGCGGGCGAGGACGGGTACGCCTCGTAGTGGGCGAGCAGTTCGTCGGCGACGCGCTTGGTCTGCCACATCCGGTAGATCTGGTCCCAGTGGCCGAAACTCTGGATCGCCATCCGGACCTTGAGCGTGAAGGGGATCGCGGTCGTCCCCTCGTAGAGGGCTTCCGCGAGTTTCTCGCCGGGGAGACTCGCGAGCAGGCTCATCAACTCGTCCACGTCGATGGCGGTCGTCAGGATGTTGTAGACGTCGAGGCTGGCGTAGCGCGCGCCGAAGTGGTCCATGACGCGTTCGTTGTACTCCCAGAGGGCGTCCTCGTCGACGGTGCCGTCCTCGATGGCCTCGATGGCGGCCTCGCCCGCGTACTTGCCGGCGTAGGCCGCGCCGGCGATGCCGCCGCCGGTGGTCGGGTTCACGTGTCCGGCGGCGTCGCCCACGGCCATGAACCCCGGCGCGACGGCGGAATCGTAGGGCCGGCGGGTCGGCAGGGCCGCCCCGAGTTTGTCGTCGACCGTCGCCCCCTGGAACTCCTCGCGATCGCGGAGGTCGCGTTTGAGGTCCTCGACGAGTTTCATGGGGTCCTCGGTCATCTGGTACCCAAGACCGACGTTGATCTCGGTCTCGGTTCGCGGGAAACGCAAGAGCGACGTGGTGACGTACGACGCGGACGTCGTCGTCGACGCCGCGGGCGCGCTCAGCATCCTGCAGGACAAGGCCGACCTGGCGGACGCGACGTTCGACACGAACGTGAACTACTCG
>DATFIX010000254.1:0-3222 GCA_035269625.1 Natrialbaceae archaeon | reverse complement strand
CGAGGTGTGTGAACTGTCCGTGGTTGTCGATGACGACGATCCGGGTCATTACCACCCGGTACCGGCCGGTTCTTGAAAAACCGCCCGATGTCGGGCGTCAATTGCGAATGGCAGGTGCGGTAGGTTTTTGGAATGGCCTTCCCATGGCCTGCACATGAACCTGGACCTCTCGGAGTTCGATCATCCCGCCTGGTTCGCGTTCGCGGGGACCGTCGTCGGGTACGTGGCCATCCTGGTCGTGATGTTCGTCGTCCTGTTCGTCGTGCCGTTCCTGATCTACGCGACGCTGTTCTGACGCGGGAAGGACTGAAACGGGATTTCGACAGAAAAGGGGACCGTATCGGGCGACGGTTTTGCGATCGGTCTGTCAGGCGAACGTCTTCGAGACGTCGTCGTCCTCGCTCTCGGCCTTGATCTTGTCCCAGGCGTTCCGGAAGTCCGACATGTGGATCTCAGTGCGGTCGTCGCGGATGGCGAACATCCCGGCCTCGGTGCAGATGGCCTTGATGTCGGCACCGGAGGCGTCGATGGTTTCATCGGCGAGTTCCTCGAAGTCCACGTCGTCGGAGACGTTCATGTTGCGGGTGTGGATCTTGAAGATGATCTCGCGACCCTCCTCGTTGGGTTTGGGGACCTCGATGAGACGGTCGAAGCGGCCGGGCCGGAGAATCGCCCGGTCGAGCATGTCGAAGCGGTTCGTGGCGGCGATGATGCGGATTTCGCCGCGCTCCTCGAAGCCGTCCATCTCGGAGAGCAACTGCATCATCGTCCGCTGGACCTCGGCGTCGCCGGAGGTCTTCGAGTCGGTGCGCTTGGAGGCGATGGCGTCGATTTCGTCGATGAAGATGACGGCTGGCTCCTTGTCACGGGCGACCTGGAAGAGGTCCCGGACCAGCTTGGCCCCCTCCCCGATGAACTTGTGGACGAGTTCGGAGCCGGCCATCTTGATGAACGTGGCGTCGGTCTGGTTGGCGACGGCCTTCGCGAGCATCGTCTTGCCCGTCCCCGGCGGGCCGTGGAGGAGAACCCCACTCGGCGGTTCGATGCCCACCTGGTCGAACATCTCGGGAGTCTCGAGGGGCATCTCGACGGTCTCGCGGACCTCCTGCATCTGCTCTTCGAGGCCGCCGATGTCCTGGTAGGTCACGTCGGGGCTCTCCTCGACCTGCATCACGCGAGCCCGAACGTCGGTCTCGTCGTCGAGTGGCTTGACGATAGAGAGGGAGTTGTTGACCGCCACCCGGCTGTCCGGTTCGATCTGGTCGCGCATCTCGTCGGTGACCTCCGTGATGGCCTCCTGATTGTTGCCGTGTTGCTTGATGATGACCCCCTCGTCGGTCACCTCCTGGACGGTGGCCACGAACAGCGGCGATTGCTTGAGTTTCTTGTTCTCGTGGGTGAGCCGCTCGAGCTTCTGCTGGTACTTGTTGTTCTCGGCGTTCGCGTCGAGCAGTTTGTCCCGCATCTCCTCGTTTTGCGACTCGAGCACTTCGAGCCGTTCCTGGAGGGCCGCAATTTTCTCCTGTTGGGACGCCGCCTCCTCGTCGTAGGGGAGCTCGACGTCGTCCACAGTATCGGTCATCACCCGGGGGTTAGAGATTGTTTCTTAAAAGCCTGCGGGTAGGCCCCAAATCGGGGGTATGACCGACGATGGCAGGCGAATTTCCGGCTCCCGATGACGTGACGGAACACGGGGTTGAACGACGACAGACGACCAGGGCCGCCGACCACTTTCGTCCCGCTCGGGGAACGGCTTTAAGCCCCGCCCGACTAGCCCCGAGCAACCGAATCATGACGCGGGTGATCCACACGGGCGACACCCACATCGGGTATCGACAGTACCACTCGCCCGAGCGCCGGCAGGACTACCTCCGGGCGTTTCGGCAGGTGATCGACGACGCGATCGACGACGGGGTCGACGCCGTGATCCACGCCGGCGACCTCTTTCACGACCGGCGGCCGGGACTGGCCGACCTGCAGGGGACCATCTCGATCCTTCGCGACCTCCGGGCGGCCGAGATCCCGTTTCTGGCGGTGGTCGGCAACCACGAACAAAAACGGGCCGGACAGTGGCTCGACCTCTTCGAGGACCTCGACCTGGCGACCCGGCTGGGACGAGCCCCCTACGAGATCGACGGGACGGCGATCTACGGCCTCGATTTCGTCCCGCGATCCAAGCGCGAGGACCTGGATTACGACTTCGAGCAGTCGGACGCCGACCACGCGGTCCTCGTGAGCCACGGCCTGTTCGAACCCTTCGCCCACGCCGACTGGGACACCGAGCGCCTGCTGTCCGAGTCGACCGTCGACTTCGACGCGCTCCTGCTGGGGGACAATCACGCCCCCGGCAAGCGAGAGGTCGAGGGAGCGTGGGTGACCTACTGCGGGTCGACCGAGCGCACGAGCGCCAGCGAGCGCGAGGACCGTGGGTACAACATCGTGGCCGCCGCGGACGGCGAGATCGAGATCACACGCCGGGGGCTGGACGCGACTCGCGAGTTCGTCTTCGTCGACGTGACCCTCGAGACGGGCGACGGCGTCGAACGCGTCCGAGAGCAGGTTCGCCAGTACGACCTCGAGGATGCCGTCGTCATCGTGACCGTCGAGGGGGAGGGCGATCCCGTCGCGCCCGCGACGATCGAGGAGTTCGCCGACGACCAGGGGGCCCTCGTCGCCCGGATGAACGATCGACGGGAACTCGACGACGAGTCCGACGTCGAAGTCCATTTCGCCGACCCCGATGCCGCGGTCCGCGAGCGAGTCCGGGAACTCGGCCTGAGCGAGGCGGCCCGGGGCATCGACGAGACGGTCCGGGAGAGCGGCGTGGCGAAGACCAATGTCCGCGAGGCCGTCAAAGACCGGATCGGCGACCGCCTGGCGGACGATCCGGCCGCGTTCGAAAGCGTGCCGGAGGACGATGGCGGCGAAGTGCAATCCGGCGAGGATTCGGACGTCCCGGCCGAGGGATCGTCACCCGACGACGAGATGGGTGACACGTCGGCCGACGACGTGACGACTGCCGAAGCAGACGAAATGGACGAGGGGACGGCCACCGCCGAACCCGAACCTACCGAGACGGACGACGCTTCGGCGGACGGCGCCCGCGGCGAGGCGGACGAGGAACCCGAACCGGACGAATCGGACGACACCCCGATGGACTCCGATCCCGAGGAGGCCGACGAGCAGGACGAAAACGCCCAGCAGGCGTCCATGGAGGAGTAC
>DATFIX010000253.1:0-9529 GCA_035269625.1 Natrialbaceae archaeon | reverse complement strand
CGAGCGCCCACGCGGACTCGTACTCGAAGGACTCCATGCGGACGTTCATGTCCTCGCCCTTGTGGTGGGTCTGGACCTCGACCTCCTTCTTGCAGGCGACCGGGCAGGAGTGACAGGTCGGCTCGTCCACGAGGATGTTCTCGCGGACGTTCTCGCCGGAGACCTTCTCGGAGTCGATGTTCGGTTCCGAGGGGTCGTCCTCGCGTTCGGTCCGGGTGGAGTTGTACGCCGAGTTGCGCGTCGGGAGGGCGTCGATCTCCTCGTTGAGGTTCATCAGGACGTTCGTGCCGTAGACGGAGAGGCCGCCCTCGTTGGGGCCGGTGACGTCGGACTCGCGGATGGCCTGGAGCGCCTGGGTGTGGCCCTCCTGGAACGTCTCGGGGTCGGCCGGCTTGGGCATCTTCGTGCCGGACTTGATGACGATCGCCTTCAGGTTCTTCGAGCCCATGACACAGCCCGTGCCGCCACGGCCCGAGGCGCGGTCGTCCTCGTTCATGATGCAGGCGTACCTGACCTCGTTCTCGCCGGCCTGCCCGATGCCCATGTAGCTCATGTTCTTGCCGTAGGCACCCTCGTGGCGTTCCTCGAGCAGGTCGCGGGTCTCGTGGACGCCCTTGCCCCAGAGGTCCGAGGCGTCGTGGAGTTCGACCTCGCCGTCCTCGACGACGGCGTAGACGGGTTTGTCGGCCTTGCCCTCGAACAGGAGGCCGTCGAACCCGGCCCACTTCAGGCGGGCACCCGACCAGCCGCCGTGGTGGGAGTCGGTCACCGTGCCCGTCAGCGGCGACTTGGTACAGACCGCGATCCGGCCACTCATGGTCGTCTGGGTCCCCGTCAGCGGGCCGTTCATGAACGCCAGCAGGTTCTCCTCGCTCATCGGGTCCACCTCGGGCCCGTTGTCGAAGACGTACTTTACCCCGAGTCCCCGGGCCCCGATGTACTTCTTCGCGTCCTCGTCGTCGATACCTTCGTAGGATATTTCTTCGTTAGAGAGGTCGATACGTGCTACGTGGTCCTGGAAGCCTCCGAGGTCTGTCACTGTAATCCCCAACGATTATATAGGGCCCGATACCTGTTAGACGTTCCCAAAGTTCAGTAACTACATCCAGTTACATTTCAGCGTCACGCGGTGGATGCGCCGGAAGAGCAACGTAACCGCAGAACCCAGATGCCCAATCCCCGACTGGGATGAAGTGGTACCGATTACTTCCGCTTCGATAGGCTCTCGTCGATCGTCTCGACCCCGAGATTCGGCCCCGGCACCTGTGGCTGACCGGCCCCCTCCAAATAGAGCGTTCACTGAAATTGGCCGACGACGCGGCGGCCTACTTCCCCCAGAACGGATCCCGCTTGCGCTGTTTTTCGACGTACATCGACAGCGCCTCGCGCTCGTCGCCGGGGATCTCCTCGAGCAGTTCCTGTTCGAGGATCTTCGCGTGCTTCTCCGGCAGTTCGACCCAGAGTTCGTCGCCCTCCTTGATCTGGCGGCCCACCGTTGGGCCGTCGATGGCGACCGAAACCCGTTCGCCCGAGCGCGCCTCGTCGAGGTCCTCGCCCTGGTCCTGGATGCCCTTGAGTTGGCCGACGCGGTTGGGTTCGTTCCCCTCGAACTTCGCGACCGGGACGTTTCGCCGGATCGTCCCCGAGAGGACCTCGACGCCGACGACGGCCGGATCGTTCTGTCGGAAGACGTGATCCTCCAGGATGCGGAACCGGGCGGGCCGGATCACGTTCTCCAGGACCGTCTCCTGCTGTGCGCGCTCGATTCCCTCGACGTACTCCTCGTAGTCCTCGATCAACTGGTAGATGACGTCGTTCCGGAAGAGCTTCACGCCGTCCTCCTCGGCCCGGCGCTCGGCCTCGTCGAGAACGTCCACGTTGAACCCGAGGATGACCTGCTGGGTTGCCTCGGCAGCCGTGCTGGCGACGCTGACGTCCCGCGGCGCCACGTCGCCGACCTCGGCGCGCATGATCGGCACCTCGGCCTCCTCGAGCGCGCTGGCCATCGCCTCCAGGCTCCCGAGGGTGTCGGCCTTCACGACGACGCCGTCCTCCTCGGTCGCGACCTCGACCTCGGCGAGTTCGGCCTCGACCTCGCGGATGACCTCCTCGACGGGGCGGTCACGAACGACCCGGACCGGCGCGCCCGCCATCGCGTTCTCGAGGTCCGGCGCGGCGATCTTGAGCCCGGCCGCGGCCGACACCTCGTCGACCTGCTCGAAGCGGCTCTCGGTGCGGATCTCGGCCAGCGGGCGGGGCTGGAGCAAGGCGCGGACGTCGGTGACGATCGGTTCGGTCTCGCCGCCGATGACGATCGTGTCGTTCGCCCGAACCATGCCGTCGTAGAGCACGACGTCGAGCGTGGTGCCGAAGCCCTTCTCCTCCTTGACTTCGAGGACGGTCCCGACGCCCGGCCCCTCGACGTCGATCGCCATCGCCTCTTTCATGTAGCGCTGGGCGAGGCCCATCATCACTGCCAGGAGGTCCGGCACGCCCTCGCCCGTGATCGCCGAGACGGGGACGACGCCGACGTTGCGCTGGAAGTTCTGGACCCGCCAGTAGAGGTCCGCAGAGAACCCCTCGTCCGAGAGCGACCCGATGAGTTCGTAGAGGCGTTCGTCGAGGTCGTTGCGGACGCGATCGGACTGGGCCTCGTAGGTGCGCTGGATCGGGGCGCCCTCGTTGGGGTTCCACCCCGGCAGGGAGTCGATCTTGTTCGCGGCGACGATGAAGGGCGTCTCCGTTCTGCGGAGAATGTCGATCGCCTCCAGCGTCTGGGGCTGGAACCCGTCGTTGACGTCCACGACGAGCACGGCGATGTCGGCGAGCGCGCCACCCCGGGAGCGCAACGTGGTGAACGAGTGGTGCCCGGGCGTGTCGATAAAGAGGAGCCCCGGCAGGTCGAAGTCGTCGGGATCGACGAGTTCGCCCGCGATCGAGGACACGATGTCCAGGGGCACCGCCGTGGCACCGATGTGCTGGGTGATCGCGCCGGCCTCGCCTTCGCTGACGGCCGACCCTCGAACCTTGTCGAGGAGACTGGTCTTCCCGTGGTCGACGTGACCGAGGACGGCGACGATGGGCGTGCGCAACGACTCCGGGTCCGGGGCGCGAGTATCTGAATCCGACATGGGTACCACCCGAGAACGTTCTTGGGGTAGACTACGAGAGGCGGCATTTAAAGTCATCGTACTGCGCGTTCGGGCGGGACGGATCGATAGAGGGGAACGGTCCAGAAGTACCGGTGATTTACGCTTCGGCTCGGTCGTCGAAAACCGCCGTCGCGAGCTTCGATTCGACGGCACTGAGGCGCTGGGAAAGCGCGGACTTCGTGATGTCAAGCTCTTCGGCCAGCTGACCGGCGGAGATCCGTCGTGGCGTTCGATAGTATCCCTTCGAGACGGCCAGGATCGCGGCGTCGCGCTGTTTTTCCGTGAGACTCGAGAGATCGACGGTGATCGGTTCCGCCGAACACTCCGGGCCTCGCTTCGAAAGCCGACGGAGATCCACCGTGTCGCTGATCTCCCTGAGTCCTTCGACGAGTCGATCGAGGTCCGACCGGTCCGACAGGTGCGTCCCGATCACGATGCCGTCCGGGCGATACTCCTCCAGGTGGGGCACACAGCCACAGTCGGTCATCACGTGGCAGACGCATTTCCCGTCACACTCGACGGATACCTGGGCGACATTAGCCGAACCGGACTCGCCCCCGGTGGCCACGTGGACCAGACACCGATCGGCGTCGACGTGGTGGCGGATGACGCGAGCAGGGAGATCGACGTCGCCCAGCGGGAACTCGTCGTGCCGGTCGGTCAATGTGACGTGGAACTCGATCCAGAGAGAACACTCGGATAGCCCCTCCCGAGCGCGTTCAGTATCCGCTTCTGACATACCGCTAGATTACCCCCAGGTAAGTTAAATACTGAACCAGATTCCCAGGCGCTGGCAACGTCTCCGGGGAGATCCCAAAGCTCAACCCGATCGGGATTCGCGTATAGCTCAATTTTCCGAACATTCCTGGCGAACGCAAACCGGTGCCCCGCTCCGTATCGAGTCCGCGACCGAAACTCCCCCGATCGATCCAGCCCCTAATCGCCGGACTTTTCGACAACCCCGATCCGCGAAACCTCCGCCCGGATGGCGTCGCGCTTCAGGAGCAGGAATCCGACGAGGATGAACCCGAACCCGGCCGCCGTGTTCGCCGTCGGCGTCTCGGAGAGGAACAGGAATCCCGTCAACGCGGCCGCGACCGGGGCCGCGTAGGACACCAGGTTGATCTGGATCGGCCCGAGGCGGTCGAGCAGGTCGAAGTAGATCAGGAAGCCGACCGCACTCGCCCCGACGACGAGATAGCCCAGCGCCAGGATCGCCTCGGCCGTCCACTGGACCTCGCGTATCGGCTCCGCAATCGCGAGGCTGGCACCGTGCATCACGACCGCGCCGATCACCATCGACCAGGCTTCCATCGTCTCGATGGGGAGGTCGGCGTCGATCCGCCTCGTGAGGACGCTCCCGAGCGCGAACGACGCCGCGGCAAGGAAGATCAGGAACAGCGAGACGGTGCGGGCCTCCAGCAGGTTGTTCGGATCGGGATTGCTCAGGACGACGACCCCCGCGAAGCCGATCAGCAGCCCGAGGATGCCGACGGCAGTGAGGCGTTCGTCGGGCAGGAAGGCGCGCGCGAACCCCGTCGTGAGGATCGGCGAGAGACTGACGACGATTGCAGCCGCTGCACTGGTCGTGCCCTGCTCGCCGACGAAGAGGAAGGCGTGATAGCCGGCGATCATCAGCGTCCCGCCGACGACGACGAGGAGCCACTCCGACCGGCCGCGCGGGAGCCAGCGCTCGGTGACCAGGGCGGCATACGCCAGGATCAGCAGTCCCGCCGCGTCGTACCGGAACGCGGCGAACAGCACCGGCGGGAAGTACTCCAGGCCGGCCTTGATCGCGGTGAAAGCCGACCCCCAGACGACGGCGAGGACGACGAACAGGATGGCGTTGCGATAGCGCATGCGGTGAGGAGTTACCTGACTCTGGTCGGTCCGGGTACAAAGCGCCCGCGATGTCGCTGCGGATGGGACGAAACCATCCAGCAGATCGCTATCCTCGTGGTCAGGAGCGTTCCCCACAGGTTTTTATCGCCAGCCGATCACGGTACGAACGCCGATAGCGAGACGTGATCACAATGTCCGAGGAGAACCACCCCTGGCGGGAAGGGGTAAAATATAGAAGGATCATTCACGGAGAGTAGCGTATGGCCGACATACTTGCCGAAAACCTCTCGGGCAAGGACGTCATGGGGTCCGACGGCGCCGAGCTCGGGATGCTGTACAACATCACGATGGATCTCAAGACGGGGAAACTCCACGATCTCATCGTCGAACCCGACGAGGAGACCCCGCCGAACGTCGGGTTCGACACCGACGAGGGCGGACGGTTCAAGATCCCCGTCAGCAGGGTACAGGCAGTGAAAGACTACATCGTCGTCGAACGCTAAATGTACGTTCTCGATTCCTCGGCTTTCATCCACGAGTACCACACGTCCGAACAGCAGGCCTCGGTTCCGATGGTCCGCGAGGAGCTGGAGGACGAACACGCCTACCGGTTCGACGCGATGGAGGGCTCCGGGATGCACATCCACATCCCCGACGCCGCGACCATCGAGAAGGTCAAGCGGGCGGCCAAGGAGACCGGCGACGCCGACGAACTCTCGGAGACGGACGTCCGCCTGATCGCCACGGCCTTCGAACTGGACGGGACGCTGGTGACCGACGACTACGCGATGCAGAACGTCGCCGATCGGATGGACGTCGACGTCGAGGTCATCGCCCAGGAGGGCATCAGCGAGCAGCGCGAGTGGCTGTTCCAGTGCTCGGGCTGCGGGCGCACCTTCGAGGAGAACAAGGACCGCTGTCCGATCTGTGGCAGCTCCCTCTCGCGGAAGAACCCCTCGAACGTCTAGTCACTCCGCCCGCCCCGGGCGTTCCCGCTCCGTCTGCTCCAGTCCGCGCTCGATGAGCTGTCGCAGGACGGCCTCCTCCGTGAGGTCGTACTCCCTCGCCAGGTCCTCGACCCGCTCGCCCACGTCGTCGTCGCACACGAGGGAGTATCGGCGAGGCATGGCTAATGGTAACGGCCGGTTGGATATAAAAACCCGTCAGACGATTGTCGGACGTGCGGTCGTTTCAGGCAAGCGCTAGTTAGATCAGGGGAAAGGGAACCCTCTCGTCGATCTACCCGGTCGGGACCTGACCGGTCGCCACGAGCCACTGGATGGAAAACAGGAGCGCGTTGTAGAGCCCGTGCACCGCGATGGGGACGAGGATGTTCTTCGTCCGTTCGTAGACGGCACCGAGCGCGAGCCCGAGTACGGCCGCGACGGCGATGTAGGTCACCTTGCCGCCGCCCGAGAGCGCGATCCAGTGGACCACGCCGAACATGCCGCTGGCGGCGAGAACGGCCACGACGGATCCGTACGCCCGCCGGAACAGTCCCTGGACGACGCCCCGAAAGAGGAATTCCTCGGCCGGAGCGACGAAGAGAATCGTCACGGGGATCATGTACAGGAACAGGACCGGGTTCTGCTGGCCCTCGGTGACGACCGCGTTCTCGGCAGTCTGCTGGCCGAGCAACGTGATAATCACTCCGATAACGTACACGGCGGCGAACAGGCCGACGAAGCCGAGAACGACCCAGGCGACGTCCCTGAGACTCGGCAAGGAGACGTTGATAAGATCCCATTGCGATCGCCACTCCAGATACGCGAGGACGACTAGCCCGAACCCGACGAACTGGAGGATGCTCGTCGTCAGGAAGAAGCCGGTGCTCTCCTGGCCCGACGCCAGCTCCGTGCCGAGCACCAGGGAGCCGCCGAGGATGGCGATGACGATCCCGACGACGAAGGCCGCGACCACGACCAGCACCGAGTGGAGGATCGGGGAGGCCCGGTCCCGCGACAGACGCTCCGGTGAGAGTTCGTCCTTCATCTGGCGCTCCGTAGGGAACGAACGAATAAAGCCGCTATGATCGGACGGGTTTCGATCGGGATGACGGGGGCGGATTCGATCGAGGTGGCGGGGGTGGATTCGATCGAGATGTTCGGGAGGTCCCTCACTCGATCACGAGCGTGGTCTTCTCGGCGACGGCTTCGGCCTCCTCGAAGTCGCCACCGCCCAGTAGCCCCAGGGTCGCGCGCTTGCCCCACTCGACCGCGGGCTGGACGAAAGTGTCGATCCCGTAGAGTTCGCCCGCGAGAATGCAGGCCGCCTCCATGCCGTACAGCAGACGGCCGAGCGATCGGGCGTCGATCCGGTCGATCTCGATCCTGACGTTCGGCCGGCCGGCAGCGGCCAGGCTGGCCTCGGTGGCCTCGAACTCGGCGTCGATGAGGTCGGCCAGGCCCGTCCCGGAGAGATACGAGAGTCCCTCGAGGTCCGTCTCGGGGATCGACAGGTCGGGACGTTCCTCGGGTCGGACGAACGTCACCATCGTGTCACGTGGACCGGCCCGGTAGCGCTGGAGTTGCGAGTGCTGGTCGGTCGCGCCGAGCGCGCGGGCCGGGGCCTGGCCGAGGCCGTCCTTGCCCAGCGATTCGGCCCACAGCTGGGCGAACCATTCGGCGTAGGTGTCCAACGCCTCGGCGTAGGGGAGCATCGCGTTGACCGACGCGCCGCGGACGTCGAGCGCGTAGGCCGCGGCCCCGTAGGCGTAGGCCGGGGACTCGAAGAGCGATCCGGCGAGGTTAACGTCCCGCCCGCCGGCCAGCAGGGCGTCGAGGTCGAGGCCCTGGATGGCCGCCGGGACGAGTCCGACCGTCGAGAGCGCGGAGAACCGACCCGGGACTCCGTCAGGCACCTCGATCGCGGGCAGGTCGTGGGTCTCGGCCAGGTCCCGGAGGTTGCCTGACTCGCCGGTCGTGACGACGGTGCGCTCGGTCCAGTCCACGCCAGCCCGCGCCATCGCGTCCCGGACGACGAGGAAGTTCGCCAGCGTCTCCGCGGTCGTGCCGGACCGGGAGACCACGTTCAGGACCGCGTTCGAGAGGTCGATCCGGTCGAGCAGGTCCCGGGTGTGGGCGGGATCCACGTTGTCGAGGTAGTACGCGTCCACGTCGCTCTCGAGGGCGGCCGAAAGGGTCGCCGCCCCCAGCGCGCTCCCACCGATGCCCGCCACGAGCAGGGTCTCGGCGTCCTCGAACGGTGCGACGGCCGCCCGGATCGCGTCGGGATCGACGCGCTCGGGGAGGTTCAGCGCGGCGTAGCCGTGTTCGTCGTCGGCGCGGCCGGCAGCGATCCGGTCGTGAGCCCTGGCGACGCGGTCGTCGAGTCGGTCGAGCGCGTCCCGGGAGACCCCCGGCGAGGCGACCGACGCGAGCGCGTTGCCGATGTCGACGTGCATACCGGACGCGCGGCCCCCGGCGGCAAAACCCTTCCCGTCCGTTCGCGATCGGTCGCACGCGAGTCGTGCTATCGACCCGACCTGTATTGGGCCAAATCCGACGACCTGGCCCCGATGGATTACGAAAAAGAAAGAAGAAATTTCATTCGTCTCCGGGGCGAAGAAACGAACCGACATGGATCGGCGAGTCGGGCTGGCCGTCGCTCTCGTCGGACTGGTCGTCCTGGTCGGCGTCGTGGCTGGTGCCGGACCGGCGACAGAGACGGGAGCGTCGGACAGTTCGAATCTCGAATCGAACGCATCGATCGTCTCGGCCGCGGACGGGAACGGATCGGTCTGCGTCGTCCTGTTTTACTCGAAGTCCTGTCCGCACTGTGACGACGTGGAGTCGTACCTCGAAGACGCCCGAAAGACGCACGACCTCCGGGTGAAGAAGTACGTCGATACGTCACATCCGGACCTGTTCAGACAGTACCTCGCGGCCTACGACGTCCCCTCGAAAAGGTGGGGGACGGTCCCGACGGTGTTCGTCGGCGGGCACTACGCCGTCGGTGCGGACGCGTCGATCGACCTGATCCGGACGAAACTCGAAGCGGACCGTCCCATCGAATGCCCGTCCGAGGACGCCATCGCGAGGGGCGAGGCCCCGGACCCGGTCGGCTCCGGGCCGTCATCGGGCGGGACAGGACCGTCCGGTGGCGACCTCGGTCAGTGTGGCGGAAGCGATTCGGGATCGGACGACGCCGGCGGGTGCCAGTCGGACGTCGGGAGCCAAACCGAGCTGACGACGATCGCTGGACTCGCGGGCCTGGCCGCCTCCGACTCGATCAATCCCTGCGCGCTGGCGGTCCTGCTGATCCTCCTGACGACGATCAGCGCCCGGGCCGAGGGGAACGCACGACGCGTTCTCGCCGCCGGCCTGGCGTTTGCGTTCGCCATCTTCCTCACGTACTTCGGGATGGGCGTCCTCCTGATCCAGGGCCTCCGGTCGGTCGTCGCGGCTACGACGGGGACGATCGACGGCCTCTACACGGTCGTCGGCGCCATTGCGATCGTCCTCGGGCTGCTGAACCTCAAGGACTGGTACGCCCACGGGGCCGGCGGGTTCGTCGTCGAGGTGCCGTTCTCCTGG
>DATFIX010000252.1:0-7469 GCA_035269625.1 Natrialbaceae archaeon | reverse complement strand
ATTCCTACTATTATATCAACGGTCGCTCGGTCAATCTCTCGGACATCCAGGACCTTCTCTCGCAGGCCGGCATCACGCCCGAGGGGTACAACGTTGTGATGCAGGGCGACGTCACCGAGATCATCAACATGACGCCCGGCTCGCGCCGGGCGATCATCGACGAAATAGCCGGCGTCGCCGAGTTCGACGCAAAAAAGGAGGACGCCTTCGAGGAGCTGGAGGTCGTCCAGGAGCGGATCGGCGAGGCCGAACTCCGGATCGAGGAGAAGGAGGAGCGTCTCGGTCAGCTCGAGGACGAACGCGAGACCGCCCTCGAGTATCAGGAGTACCGCGACGAGAAAGAGGAGTACGAGGGCTACCTGAAGGCCGCCGAACTGGCGGACAAGCGCGACGACCTCGAACGGGTCCGTGACCGGATCGACGCCCGGGAGGACGAACTCGCCGCCCTCCAGAAGAAACTCGACGAGAAGCAAGGTCGAGTGGTTCGCCTCGAGGAGGACCTGGAAGATCTCAACGCCGAGATCGAGCGCAAGGGCGAGGAGGAGCAACTGGAGATCAAAAGCGAGATCGAGCGCGTCAAAGGCGAGATCGAGCGCCTCCAGGACAAGATCGAGGACAGCGAGGAGCGCATCGAGGAGGCCGAGAGCGAGCGCCGGCAGGCGTTCGTCAAGGTCGATCGCAAGCAGGAGGAGATCGACGACCTGGAGGGAAAGATCAAGGAGACGAAACTGGAACAGTCTTCAATCAAGGCCGACGTCCAGGAAAAGGAAGCGGAACTGGACCGGGTCGAGAGCGAGATCGACGCCGTGGACACCGAGTTCGACGAGTTGAAGGCCGAACTCCAGGAGCGCAAGGAGGACCTGGAGGCGGCCAAGACCGAGCGCAACGACCTCCAGCGCGAGCAGGACCGCCTGCTCGACGAGGCCCGCCGCCGATCGACCGAGATCAGCGAACTCGAGGACGACCTCGACGAGGCCCGCGAACGCCTGCCCGAACTCGAGGCCGAACTCCAGGACCTCGCGGACGAACTGGAGAAGGCGCGGGCCAACGAGCGCAACATCGAGGACGTCGTCGAGGACCTCACCGACGAGAAGCGCGCGGTCCAGTCGAAGATCGACGACCTGGAGGACGACCTCCAGGCCAAACAGCAGGAGTACGCCGAACTCGAGGCCAAGGCCGACCGGACCGGTGACTCCTCGTTCCCGCGGTCGGTGACCACGGTCCTGAACGCCGAGTTAGACGGGGTTCACGGCGCGGTCGCGCAACTCGGCGGCGTCGATCCCGAGTACTCGATCGCCTGCGAGACGGCGGCCGGCGGCCGCCTCGCGAACGTGGTCGTGGACGACGACGGCGTCGGGGAGCGCTGTATCGACTATCTCAAGTCCAGAAACGCCGGGCGGGCGACCTTCCTCCCGCTGACCGAGATGCACGAGCGGTCGCTCCCGCGCCTCCCCGACGATCCGGGCGTGATCGACTTCGCGTACGACCTCGTGGACTTCGACGAGGAGTACGCCGGCGTGTTCTCCTACGTCCTGGGCGACACGGTCGTCGTCGAGGACCTGGAGACCGCCCGGGAGTACATGGGCGACTACCGGATGGTCACCCTCGACGGCGACCTCGTCGAGAAGTCGGGCGCGATGACCGGTGGGTCGAAGAAGGGCTCGCGGTACTCGTTCTCCAAGAGCGGCAAGGGGCGGCTGGAACGGATCGCCGAGCAGATCCAGGAACTCGAGGACGAGCGCGAGGAACTCCGCGAGGAAGTCCGGTCGATCGAGGCCCGCATCGACGACGCCCGCGACCGCAAGGCCGACGCCGCCGACGAGGTCCGTGAGATCGAGGGCGAGATCGACTCGACCGAGGGCGAGATCGACGACGTCCGCGAGGAAATCGGCGACATGGAGGACCGCCTCGAAGCACTCCGGGGCGAGCGCGAGGACGTGGACGACCGGATGCAGACCATCGACGAGCAGGTCTCGGCGAAGGAGGAGGCGATCGGCGGCATCCGAGCGGACATCGAGGAACTCGAAGCCGAACTGGAGGACTCGCGGATCCCAGAACTCACCGAGCAGGCCGAGACCCTCCGCGAGGAGATCGACGACCTCGAAGACCGGATGGACGACCTCGACGGGCAACTCAACGAGTACCAGCTGGAGAAGCAATACGCCGAGGAATCGATCGAGGAACTCCACGAGACGATCGAGGCGGCCCAGAACCGCAAGGCAGAGCAGGAGGAGCGCATCGAGGAACTGGAGGGCGAAATCGAGGAGGGGGAGGACGTGCTGGAGGAAAAGCGCCAGGAGGTCATGGAACTCGAGGACGAACTCTCGGACCTCAAGGACGACCGCGAGGCGTTGCGCGATACCCTCCGGGAGGCCCAGCAGAAACGCGACGACATCCAGGAGGAGGTCAACGCCGTGGAAAACGACCTCTCGAACCGCCGCGAGACGGCCGAGCGCCTTGAGTGGGAGGTCGAGGAACTCGAGGCCGAGGTCGGGGACCACGACCCCGACGAGGTGCCCGACCACGACACGGTCACCGAGCGCATCGAGGAACTCGAGACGAAAATGTCGGCCCTCGAACCCGTCAACATGCTCGCGATCGACGAGTACGACGAGGTCCAGGCCGAACTCGGGGACCTCCAGGCGGGCCGGGAAACGCTGGTCGAGGAGCGCGACGGGATCGAGGACCGCATCGAGTCCTACGAGGCCCAGAAGAAGGCGACGTTCATGGAGGCCTTCGAGGCCATCGACGAGCAGTTCCAGGACATCTTCCAGCGCCTCTCGAACGGGACCGGTAACCTCTACCTCGAAAACGAGGCCGATCCTTTCGACGGTGGTCTGACGATGAAGGCCCAGCCCGGGGACAAACCGGTCCAGCGCCTCGACGCCATGTCCGGCGGCGAGAAGTCCCTGACGGCGCTGGCGTTCATCTTCGCCATCCAGCGATACAACCCGGCCCCGTTCTACGCGCTGGACGAGATCGACGCCTTCCTCGACGCCGCCAACGCCGAGCGCGTGGGCGAGCTGGTGGACGAACTCGCCGAGAGCGCCCAGTTCGTCGTCGTCTCTCACCGCTCGGCAATGCTCGATCGCTCGGAGCGGGCCATCGGCGTCATGATGCAGGAGAACAACGTCTCCTCGGTGACCGGGATCGACCTGACCGAGGGCACGCCGGAGGTGCCGGCGGATGACTGACGACGAGATTCCCCTGCAGATCGCGGGTCACGAGGATCGAGACCCGCCGGGCGAGGACGACGAGAACGAGCCGGAAGAGGACGACGGGGACGACGGCGAAAGAGGGTCCGGATCCGACGCGGACCCGATGGACGAGGTACTGCCGGACGACCTCCCTGACGGCAGCGAGAACGGAAACGGGAACGGCGAGGGCGAGGAAACCGAACCGGTCGAACTGCTCGTTCGCCTGGCCGCGGAGGGCGAGATCGACCCGTGGGACATCGACGTGGTCCGGGTGACGGACAAGTTCCTCGACGCGCTCGACGAGGGCGACCTCCGGGCGTCGGGACGGGCGCTGTTCTACGCGAGCGTCCTGCTCCGGATGAAAAGCGACGATCTTCTCACTCCCGACGACCCCGAGGAACCCGAGGAGGAGCCGTGGGATGCGCCGATGGGGATGGACGATCCCGACGCCCCCGTCGAGGATCCGATCGATCAACTCGAGCAGGAGATGGAGCGCCGTCTCGACCGCCAGCACGCTCGCGGGACACCCGAAACGCTGGACGAACTCGTCCGGGAACTCCGCGAGGCCGAGCGCGACTCGTGGTGGAAAGAGCGCCGGGAGTACGACACCAGCGACTCGCCGCGAGGGTTCCGGCGGGGGACCCAGACGCTGGACTACCACGCCGGCGACGACTTCCGCCAGGAGGACGAACCGACCGCCGGCGACGTCACCGAGACGGCCCACGGCGAGGACATCGAGGCCATCATCGACGACGTTCGGGCCGCGCTGTACGAGCACTACGACGGCGGACGCGCCGAGGTGCTCTACGCCGAAATCGAGGCGGCTGGCGGGTCGCGAGTGGAGACGTACCTCGCGCTGCTCTTTCTCGCGCATCGCGGCGAGGTTCGCCTCCAGCAGGACGAACTCTTCGGCGATCTCTGGGTGCAGGACCCGAACGCCTCGACCGGGTCCGGCGAGGTCGCGGCCGATTGATCGGCAGATCGGTTTCGATAGCCTCGGTCACCTGCGTGCCGGAACGGGCCTCGACGACACGTCCGCTGACACCCGACTGATTTTTCCGTCATAACTCTCGCTAAGATTGGTTGGGACACAAATATTTTGGTGTGTTAACGCATAGCATAAGAGTATGACGCCGACCAAGATCCGCGAGCGTCTCGATGAGGTCGAGGGGCGGGTCGATCCCGAGGAGTACGTCGAGGCGCTCCACTACGTCCGCGGCAGGCGGGAATAAGCACCCGGAACCGCCCACGAGCGCATCCGGCGAGCGAGTTTTCTCTCCCCGTTCGACTCGCTCCGTGAGCGAGGTGCTATCACGCCGTACGCACGTTGATGTAGTCTCGATGCGTTTCGATTCGTAATGGAACGCGACGGGAACGACCTGGTCGACGGCGACCTCGTCGGGCCGATGGTTCGGCTGGCGTGGCCGCTCGTCGTCATTCAACTCCTCCAGGTGGCCTACAACGTGGCCGACACGTTCTGGCTGGGCGCGCTCTCGGCCGATGCAGTCGGCGCGCTGAGCCTCGCGTTCCCGTTGATCTTCTTCCTCATCTCGATCGGGGGCGGCTTCACCGCGGCCGGGAGCATTCTCGTCGCGCAGTACGTCGGAGCGGACGAAGAAGGGTTGGCCGGCGCGGTCGCGGGCACCACGCTCTCGTTCGTCGCCATCATCGCGGTGGTGCTCGGGGTTGCTGGCTACTTCCTGACTGACCCGATGCTCGCGCTGTTGCCGGCAGATCCGCGGACGGTCGCGGAGATCGTCCCGCTCTCTGCGGCGTACATGAAGGTATTCTTCCTCGGCGTGCCCTTCCTGTTCGGCTTTTTCGTGTTCGTCGCGCTGATGCGCGGGTACGGCAACACGCGGGTCCCGATGCGGATCATGGCGGTCAGCGTCGCGATCAACGTCGTCCTCGATCCGCTCCTCATATTCGGCGTCGGGCCCGTTCCCGCGCTCGGCATCGAGGGCGCGGCCATCGCCACGGTCGTCTCCCGGGGCGTCGCGACGATTGCAGGGCTGTACGTCCTGCTGTGGACCGGGGCTGGACCGACGGTCCTGGCTCGGGACCTGATCCCCGATCCCGCCCGCATAAAAGAGATCGTCCGACTGGGCGTCCCGGCCGCGGCCGAGCAGTCCACGAGTTCGATGGCGATGATCGTCCTCACGGCGATGGTCGCGACGTTCCCGCCGGCCGTCGTCGCCGCGTACGGCCTGGGCAATCGTCTCTCGTCGCTGGTCTTCCTTCCGGCGATGGGCCTGGGACAGGCGACGAATACGGTGGTCGGCCAGAATCTGGGTGCCGGACGGGCCGACCGGGCCGAGAAGGCGACCCGGATCGCCGGCGGCCTCGTCGCGGGCGTAATGGTCGTTTTCACGCTGATAGCCGTGGCGGTCCCCGAACCGATCGTCGGGGTCTTCCTCACGGCCGACACGGCCGAGACCGCGGTCACGATGGGCCACGCCGCCGAGTATCTCCGGATCATGGCGGTCATGTTCGTCTTCATGGGCGTCCTCCAGATCACCCTCGGCGCGTTCAGGGGCGCGGGCAACACCCGGACCGCCCTCGCGTTCTCGATGGTGACGCTCTGGGTGGTCCGGGTGCCGGCGACGTACGTGCTCGTCTTCATGGAGAACTGGGGACCGACCGGCCTGTGGGTGGCCGTGGCGCTGGGCGACATCGTGGGCTGTATCGTCGCCGTCGCCTGGTTCACCCGCGGGACCTGGAAGCGCTCGGTCGTGCGAAGGCCCGAACCGACGACGCCCGGACCGGCGGACGACTGAGCACGTCGGGGGGTCGGCGGACGTAGAGTGAAGGACCCACGCAACGAATTCTTGCACGATGGCTACCGGACCACTCCCGACTCGAGTGTCAAACGATCGGATCGTCGGGACCTACGACCGGATCGCCACCCTCTACGACTGGTTCGTGGCACGACTGGCAGCGTCCACCCGTGTCCATGTGCTCTGGGCGCTCGGCCCCTCGCCCGGCGAGCGAATTCTCGAACTCGGCTGTGGTGGCGGCAACGCGCTCGTCGAGATGGCCGATTCCGTAGCCCCGGACGGACGAGCCGTGGGCCTCGACGCGTCGCCGGGGATGCTGGATCGGGCCCACGACCGGATCGGGGGGCGCAATGGCGGTTCCGACGCCGCGGTCACGCTCGGGGACGCCCGGGTGCTCCCGTTCGAGGACGCAACGTTCGACGCGATATACGTGGCCGAGACCCTCGAACTGTTCTCGGCGTGCGAAACGGAAACGGTCCTCGAGGAATGTCGTCGAGTTCTCCGGCCCGACGGGCGTCTCGTGGCCGCGAGCATGGACCGCGCTGGCTGGGAGGACACGGCTTTCGTCCGGGCCTACGAGTGGGTCTACCGAAACCTCCCTGGCTACGCAAGCGTCGGGTGTCGGCCCATCTACGTCGAGGAGGTCGTCGCCACCAGCGGGTTCGAGATCGAATACTCCGAACAGGTAATTCCGGCCGGACTCTGGCCGATTCGGATCGTTCGTGCGCGACCTGCGTGAGAACCGGTCGTCGTATCCCGTCATCCTGGTCCAGCAGCATCCCCAGGATGACAAACCGATCACGTATTTGGCGTTGGGTCGCGTTCGTCGATCCATGAGGAAGTCCGCCGATGGTCCCCCCAGATTCGATAGACGAAACGTGCTCCGAGCCCTCGCTGCAGCGAGTCTGGCTGCCCTGGCCGGTTGTGGCGGGGACGAGGGCGACGAGACGACGACCGCCCCAACGACGACCGTGGAGTCGCCCACGACCACCGAACTGCAACCGACGTCCACCGTCCCGCCGACGACCGAGCCGCCCGAGACGACGGCCGCACCGCCGACGCCGTCGCTCGACGACCTTCGAAACGACGCCATCGCCACCGTTCACGACCTCGGCGAGGGGCGATACGACGCGATTTTCGAGCGCGTCACCGACGAGGTCGCGAACCAGATCACGGCCGACGAACTGGGATCGATCTGGGAACAGCAGACCGACGGATTCGGAACGCTCCAGGCAGTCACTGTGGATCAACAGGGGACGAGCGGGGAGTACGAGGTGTTCGTCCTTCGGGCCACGTTCGAGTCCGGCGCGATCCGGGTCGCGCTCACGTTCACCAGGGCCGGGGAAATCGCGGGCATCCAGTTCGCCCCGCCGGAGGGATCGTACGCCCCGCCGGACTACGCCGACACGGCCGCGTTCTCCGAGACGACGCTGACGCTCGATACCGCGTGCGGGTTGCCCGCCACGCTGTCGATGCCCAACGGCGACGGGACGGT
>DATFIX010000251.1:0-2239 GCA_035269625.1 Natrialbaceae archaeon | reverse complement strand
CCGGAAGCGACCAGCCTGCTCGAACAGCGTGGCGAACCCGTCGAGCGCCGGGTGGTCGTCCAGCGACTGCTCGAAGAATTCGACGAACTCCGCCACGATCCGGAGAACGTCCTGCCGGAGTGGCGAGCCCTCTCGCTGACGCTCGGTCGGAAGGTCCGGGTCGACACGCCCGACGGCGAGGTGATCGGCGACGCGATGGACGTGGCATTCCCGGGGAAACTGATAGTACAGACGGAATCGGGTCGGAAGACGGTCAACGTCGGCGATTGCGACCACCTGCGTCCGGCCTGACTGGCGGTCCCCGGCCCCCTACCGACCCTCGTCGTCGGCCGACGACGGTTCTGGAGCCTCCGCGTCGTCCCCTTGCTCCCTCGGAACTTCCGCTCCCTCGTCCATCTCCTCGATTTCTTCCCGGAGTGCTTCCTCGTCGCCGACCTGGATCGACAGTACCGGGACCGGCGAGGTGCGGACCACACGTTCCGCGACGCTCCCGAGGAGCAGTCGGTCGATACCGCCACGGCCGTGCGTTCCGATGACCACCAGGTCGCAGTCCCGTTTCTCGGCGTACCTGACGATCTCACGGCTGGGGGTGCCCTCCAGGAGTGCACCCTCGACGGGGACGCCGGCCTCGGCGGCCAGTTCCTCGACGCGGGCGATCGCCCGATCCCCCTCGTCCGTGAACATGTCGCTGATGCCCTCCCAGGAGGTTTCCATCGGGAGGCTCCCGTAGGTGGCCGTGTTGATCACGTACACGGCGTGGATCGTCGCGCCCTGCTCCGCGGCCAGGTCGATCGCGTACGTGATGGCCTGTTCGACCTCCTCCGACCCGTCCGTCGGAACGAGAATCCGCTCGTACATTCGAGGTATGTGCTACTGTATCAAAGGCAGGGTATTAACTGTACCCCTCGTCCCGGTTTCGATTCGCGTTCCGGACGATGGGGCCGCGTTCAGAGAACGACCCGTTTGACGTCCCCTGCGCCGGCCCGGTGGACGACCGCCCGGACCGGGTCGCGCGTCCCCGAGAGGTTGTCGGAGTCCCCGTCGAGGACGAGCAGTTTGGCCGGGCGACCCTCCTCGATCACCCCGTACTCGCGCCCGGCGATGGCGGCCCCGTTCGCCGTCGCCATCCGGAGGATCGTCCGGTCGTCGAGATCGAACACCTTGGCGGCGACGGCCATCTCGCGGAACATCGACGGGCCGTTGAGCATGACGTTGTCGGTCCCGAGCGCCACCGTCGTCCGGGCGACGTGCTCCTCGACGGGCGGCAAACCGACGCCCGTGTCCGCGTTCGACCTGGGACAGACCACGATCGGCGTTTGCGACTCCTCGATCCGGTCGAGATGTTCGGGTTCGGGGTGCACGACGTGGACGAGGAAATCGGGGTCGAGGTCGAGTGCGGCGTCGAGATCCGACGCGTCGGCCTCGCCGGCGTGAATCCCGAAGAGCTTCCCGGCCGCTCGGGTGGCCGCGCGTTCCGCCTCGAAGTCGGCGTCGTTGGCACCGCTCGCTCCGAACCCGTCGCTCAGTTCCATCGCATCGACGGTTTCGCGCCCAAGAACGACCGGGTCGAGACCGACGGTCTCGGCGGCCTCGTCGATGGCGCGCACCCCGTCAACGCCGCCTTCGCGGAATTCGATGCAGGTCGCCGTCCCGGTTGCCTCCATGTACGAGAGCGACCGGCGGATTCCGTCCACGAGTTCCCCGTGACTGGCCTGCCGGAGGAGGCGGTGTTTCAGGCCGTCCGGCGGGGCCACGAGTTCGGCCAGCGAGAGGTCCGCCCCCGCGTCCTTCGCGATCGAGTCGCCGAGGTGCGTGTGAGCGTTGACGAACGCCGGGAGAACGACGTCGTCGCTGTCCACGTCCTCCTCCTCGATCGCGGCGATTTCGCCGTCCTCGACGATCACCCGCCCCTCGACGGGGTCGAAGTCCTCGCCGACGAGAATCGTTCCGCTGCGTTCCATATCCGACGGTCGGGCCCGCCGGTCTTGAAAGGCCGGTCTCGGGGGGTGACCGCCGACTCAGTCGTCCCCGAACTCGTCGAGCGTCGTCGCGACGCCGCGGACCTCGCTCACCAGCGAGTCCTCCAGGTCCAGGCCGAGTTCGGCCACGGCGGCGGTCCCGACGGCGTCGGTGCGATCCTCGGGCGCGTAAACCCCCATCCGCCACTGGGCGCGGTGCGCGCTCCGGAGTGCGTCCACGAGCGGCGACTGCTGGTCCAGCCGTCGGACGTCGCCATTGA
>DATFIX010000250.1:0-8149 GCA_035269625.1 Natrialbaceae archaeon | reverse complement strand
CGCCGTTGTTTTTCCTTCGAAAAATGGCCGGAAGAATAATATTCCTGTCGCTCGATACGACGACATAACATGGCGAAGGAGGCGGAGGATCGCTCCCTCTCCGGGGGAACGACGGACCCGCTCGTGGGGGCTGGAAGCGTCGCCGTGCTCTACGACGACCTGTCCGACGAGGCCGACGGCCACTACTGCGAACAGGCGTTGACCGTCGGTCCGGCGGAGCAACGGGCCGAACTCCTCGTCCGGTTCACCGACGAGGACTCGCTCCGGATCGGCATGGGCGACGGGCACAACAACCGCCAGCCCGCGAAACGCGGCGTGATCGTGGTCGGCGACGGGATGGAGGCCCGAACCCTCGCCCGGGAGGAGCCGGATTTCGACGACCCGGTCGTCACGGACGCGATCCTGGACCCCGCCAACCTGCAGGCCCTGGGGACGGCCATCAGCCGTTTCTGCCAGGTCTGGGCCGAGGAGGGCTATCACATCACGGTCTGTTTCGACTCCCTCTCGGACGTTATCGCTATCGTCGACCCCGAGACCGCCTTCCAGTTCGTCCACGTCCTGGGCAAGCGACTCGAGGCCGTCGATGCCACCGCGCACTTCCACGTCGACCCCGACGCTCACGACGAGAGCGTGCTGGGCCCGTTCGAGGACGCACTCGACGAGGTCTTCGTCGAGTTCGAGGCCGACGAGAGCACTCTCGACGTAAGCGTGGGTTCGGGCCGGGCCTCGGACGCCGACGTCGCCGACTCGCTGGGCGGCGATACTGAGGGCGGAGACCGCGACGACGGGACGTCGACCTCGACCGACGGGGGATCGGAAGCGAGCGACGAGGACATCGCCGACGCGCTCGGCGACCCCTAGCTACCGGATCGCGCGGCGAACGCCGAGCACGGCGAAATCCAGGACGATACCCAGGATCACCACGACGCCCAGGAGCAGCGTCGCGAGTTCCGGCGTCTCGACCCAGTGGGGCAGGTACAGCAGGGAATAGGCCTGGAACTTCTCGACCGGACCGAGCCCCGAGAGGCCGCCATTCGAACCGTCCGACGCGTCCGTCAGGTTCAGGTTCCAGCCCGGCGGGCCGCCGGGTTCCTCCGGCAGGCCGATCCGGTCGGCCTCGTAGGGAATGCCTCGCTTGTCGCCCTGCTTGGGGTGGAACTCCCAGACGACGTCGCCGGTTTCGTTGATCTCGATGACCCGGAACTGCAGCGAGTCCGTGATCAGCGTGTGGCCGTTCGGCAACCGGTCGGCGTCGCGGGGCCAGTTGAGCGTCCCCTTGCCGCCGTACTTCCAGACGGTCGTCTCGTTTTCGACGTCGAGTTCGATCACGCGGTTGGCCTCGCTGTCGGCCACGAGGACCGTTCCCCACTCCTCCAGTCGCTGGGGGTTGTGCTGCTCGTGCAGGATCGGGTCGTTGCCCTCGACGCCGCGCGGTTCGCCGATCACGTCGACGATCTCGTTCGTCTCGGGATCGACCTCCAGCAGGACGTCGAAGTTGCGGATCGACAGCTGAAAGTTGCCGTTGTCCAGCCTGTCGACGTCGTTCATGTGTGTCCAGTCGCTTTCGGGCCCCTCCTTCTTCGGCCCGCCGTACTCCTCGTAGAAGTCGGTGCCGGGCGTGATGTGGTTCTCGGCCTGCCACTCCCAGCGAATCTCGCCGCTCCGGTCGACGGTGAACACCCGGTTGTTCCCCATGTCGATGATGACGGTGTTGCCGTTCTCCAGGCGGTCCGCGTCGTGAACCTCGTGGTAGTGGATGAAGGCGTCGTACCACGAGTAGTTCCAGACGATCTCGTTCGTCTCCACGTCGATCTCGACGATGCGATTCTCGACGCACCCGCCGCCGGCCCCGAACTCCCCGGGGCAGTCCTCGCCGTCGTGGTTCGTCGCAACCGAGGCCATGATCCGGCCGTTATCGAGCTTTTCGACGTCGAACACGCGGCTGTTCGGCGGGTCGAACTCCCAGACGACCTCGCCGTCGCGGACGATGAACGCCTTGCCGTTGTTCTGGCCGAACCCGCCGAAACTCTGGACTGCGACCAGCGTCGCGTTGCGCCCGTCGTCGCTCTCGTTCGTGACGACCGCTCCGCCGCCGGGATCGGCCGTCGCGGCCTGGAGGGCCAGGGCGAGCGCCAGGAACACGAGGAGGGCAGCGAGGGCGGTGACCCGCGCTCGTCGATCCGGGATCATGATCGGGAGGAATGGAGCGGCGGTCGTAACTCTGGCGGTTCGATTCGACCGGGAGCCGGTGGATCCGTGAATGAAATGAATGGGGTGGTTGCGAGGAGTAAGCCCCCTTCTGTTTCGACCCGGCATTCGGCTGAGCGTCCGCGCCGAGCCTTCCGGCGGCGCCGGGCTACCTGTCGCGCGGACTTGCACCGGTGAGGATTCGCCGTTCCATCGATCCTCCGCCGTCACCGCGGCCGAAGCCGCGATCCCTCGGTGGGTTAACTCCCCGGTCCTTCCCGGCGAGGCCGGCGTCGGCCCGGGTTCGCACACCGCATCGGTCGGGCGGAGACGTGTCGTTTCTGTTCCAGTGCCGGCGGTCTCCCGCCCCGGACTTGCGTCCGGTCACCTGCCCGGCGGTGGGGGGACTTTCCTCGCGTGCGCGCTGTCGCGCGCTGCGGGGGCCGGGCTCTCGCGACCACCATACGGGAGTAGTCCGGTCGGGCGTAAAACCCATTCGGTGGGCTATTCGGGCGTAAAACCCATCCGGTGGGCTATTCGGCGGGGTGGACCTCGTCGAGGTCCTCGACCGTCGGCGCGTTCACGACGACCACGCGCTTCCCGTGGCGTTCGATCCGGAACGCGTCCTCGAACCCGCTCCAGTTCGCCGTCCGGTAGACGCCCGGCCGGATCTCGGTCCCGCCGTTCTTGTGCAGGAGTTCGACGTAGGCCCCGTAGAACTCGCGGGCGTCCCGTTCGGTGTCCCAGACCGACTCGAAGACGTACCCGTAGGTCGTCCCGTTGGTGTACCCGACGAACCGGTCGCCGCCCCACCCGGCCGTGGCGGGGTGCGAGTAGTTCCAGCGGGTTTCGTCCGACCTGATGTGCGCCAGCGGGATCACCTGCTCGGACCACAGCGAGGCGAACAGGGTTGCCTCGCCGAAGACCCCGGTACGGCCCAGTCGCCGCCACTCGTCGGACGACCGATCTTCGACCCGGACGACGACGGGCGTCTCGTCTGGATACGTCTCGGGATGGATCACCTGCTCGGTGCTGATCGGCGGGGACTCGAAGGCGGCGTCGACCGCGTCCCACCCGCCGCGCTCGTAGAGCGTCTCGACGAACGTCGGGCCGTCGGAATACGGCACCCAGATCGCGGCGAACAGGCCGCGGTTGTAGGGCCGAAGTCCCGATCCGCCGTCGTCCGTGGGTTGGGGAATGCACGACCAGTTCCCCTCACACCGGTCCTGGTATCGGTCCATCACGTAGTTGGCGTCGCCCTCCGTCACGCTGGTTCCAGCGATCCGTTCGTCCCGGGGGCCCTGCTGGCCGACGTTCAGGGTGAGCGCCTGGTCCTGCAGGGCGTGCTCGAGTTCGTGAACCAGCGTCCCGCGGTCCAGCGAGACGGCGTCCGGATCCTCGGCGATGATGACGATCCGGCCGCCCGTGTAGAACCCGGCGACCGAACTCCCGTACAGTTCCGTGAATGCCTCCGCGCTGCTCGCGTTCTCCTCGACGATGAACGCGGCCTCCCAGAACAGGTCCCGCCACTGGTTCTCGGGGAACGTGAACGTCGAGGAGTTCCGGTATTCCGCCCGTGACCGGATCTCGACCGAGACGGTCCGGGTGAACTCGTGGCCGCGGATCACCTCGATCCGGGCCATGATCCGGTCTCGGACCAGTTCGATCTCGGTCCGGTTGAACCCGTCCGAGGGGGTGATGGGGAGGGTATCGTTGTACCAGACGCCGTTCTCCCGGCCGAGTACCGACGACGGATCGTCGGCCGAGTCCGTCGTCGGGGCGGTCGTCGGGGTCGGGACCGGAGTCGTTCCGGTCGGCGTCGCCGAACGGGCGTCGGTCGTCGACGGGTCGGTCGGTGCCGGACTCGTCGGCGGGGACTGGGCACCAGTCGTCGTCTCCGAGGGCGTCGTCGGACCGCCGGCAAACGGTGCCGAACACCCGGCGACGAGGAGGACGGCGGCAAGCGAAATCACGGCGAGGGCGCGTCGCGACATCCTACCGGCCGGAAGGGCTCCGGCGGGGTAAATCCTTCCGACGGGTGGTCGCTCCCGGCAACTATCGCGGGCGGTCCGTGTGCCGAATCAGCAACCCGACCGCCACGACCAGGGCCACGAGAGCCACCAGCACGCCGAATCCCGCTACCGGAATCGACGGAGAATCCGTCGTTTCCTCGACGTTCGTCACGCCCTCGCCCGTCGCGGCGTGGACGTCATCGAGGGCTGCCACCGACGGCGCGTTCACGACGGTCACGCGCGTCCCGTTGCGAACCACCCGGAACGCGTCGGCGTACGGACTGGGTTCCGGAACCCGATACACGCCCGGGGCGACCTCTTCCGCGTCGTGGCTCCGGAGCAGTTCCAGGTATCCCTCGTGGAACTCGCGGGCGTCGCGCTCGGTATCCCACGTCGACGCGAAGACGTACCCCTCGGCCGTCCCGTTCGCGTAGGGAACGATCCGGTCGCCACCCCACCCGGCGGTGATCGGGTGGTCGTAATCGTACGGCGAGAGCGACGTGCTGTCGCCCTGCAGGTGGCCGCGCTCGATCACGCCGTTGGACCAGAACGCCGCGAACAGCGTGGCCTCGCCCACCGTGTCCCAGCGATACCCCTTCTCGGTCTCGAACCGGTGCCACGAGTCGGACGAGCGATCCTCGATCCGGACGGAGGCTGGCGTTTCGTTGGGGTAGGCCGCCGGGTGGATGACCTGCTCCGTGCTGGTCGGCGGCGACCGGAGCGCCTCGTTCACCGCCGTCCACCCGTCCCGGTCGCGCAGGTCCGCGACCAGCGTCGGGCCGTCGGAGTAGGGGACGAACACCGACACGAACAGTCCGAGGTTGAACGACGACCCGCCGCCACCGCCGGACGAGTCCGGTTTCGGAATGCACGACCACTCGCCCTCGCACCGTTGTTCGTACTCGTGCTCGACGTAGTTGGCGTCGCCCTCGACGATCCCGCTGGCCGCCAGGTCGCCGTCGTGCGTGTCGGTCGCCCGTCCGCCGAGCAACCCGTGCTGGTCCTGGAGCGCGTGCTGGAGTTCGTGGACGATGGTCGCCCGGGAGGGCAGCGTCGAGTCGGGATCCTCGCTCACGATGACGATGTGAGTCCCGTTGTAATATCCCTGGACGGTCGATCCGAAGACGCCCCCGCGGGCCTCGCCGACCGTCGTCTCCTCGCCCACCACGAACGTCGCCTCCCAGAACTGTTCCTCCCAGGGGCGAACGTCCTCGGGCCCGCGGTTGCCCACCCGCTCGCGATACTCGTCACGGGTGATGACCGTCACCGGAACCGACTGCTCGAACTCCAGCCCGCGGACGTGCTCGATCCGGGCCATCATTCGAGAGACGACCGCGTGCAGTTCCGCCTCGTCGAGACCGTCGCTCGCGTCGACCGAGAGCGATTCGTCGTACGCGTAGCCGTTCTCGACGCCGAGTCCATCCCCAGTCGCGTTCGGACTCGCGCCCGGATCGTCGAGGACGGTCGAACAGCCAGCGAGCACGACCAGACCGACGAGCGCGAGGACGACGGGGGCGAGGGAGCGGGAACCCATCGGTCGATCTAGGGGTGCTCGCGATGCAAAGCGCTTGCGGAGCGGGAGAAAACGAGAACGGCCGTCGGTGATCAGTTTACGATCCGGCGCCGGCGTGGACGTCGTCGAGGGCGTCCTGGTTCGGGGCGTTCACGATGATCACGGTGTCGCCCTCCTGGTGGATCCAGAACGCGTCGGCGAATTCGTTGCCCTCGGCGATCTTCCAGACGTCACCCTCGACGTGCTCGCCACCGTAGTACTTGAACAACTTCTCGTAGCCGTCGACGAACTCCTTGGCGTCCTCCTCGCTATCCCAGTTCATCTTCCAGACGTAACCCTGCGGGCTGTCCTCGGACGCTTCGCCCTTCACGTAGGGGACGAGTTTGTCGCCGTCCCAGCCACTCGTGTATTTGTTCGAGTAGTTGAGAGGATCGATCGAGCTGAGCTGGCCGCTCGACGTGATGTTGAAGAAGTCACGCTGACCGAGGACGGGCGTCTTCGTCCGGCCGGAGTGGTAGTAGGGGTAAAACAGCATCGTCGAGAGGCCGGCCTCGCCGAAGACGGCGTAGTTGATGCTTCCTTCGCCCATCTCGAGGACGTGCCAGCCGTTGCTCGGCGTGTGGTCGATCTCCGGGAGCGTCGGCTCGTCCTCGCCGTACTTCTCGGGATGGATGACCTGCTCGGTGCTCTGGGGCGGGTTCTCGTAGAGGTCGTTGACCCCCTCCCAGCCCTGCTCGTTGTAGATACCCTTGACGAACGGCGGGCCGTCACTGTAGGGCTGGAACGTGACGAGGTACATGCCGAAGTGGATGCTCGCGCCGCCGCCACCGCCGCCGCTCGACGGCTGGGGCATCAGGCAGTCCCATCCGCCCTGGCAGCGCTTCTCGTAGAGGTGGTCGACGAGGTTGCCGTCGCCCTCGATGATCCCGTCCTTGGCGTTGTGCCATTCCTGGGTGGACTGGTTGAAGCCAGTGAGGTTGAACCGCTGGTCCTGGAGGGCGTGGAACAGCTCCTGCGAGAGCGTGATCTCGTTCATCTTCGGCGAGGTCGCGTTCTCGGAGACGATCACGATGCGTTCGTCAGTGGGGCTGTAGAAGCCGCCGACGGTCGCCCCCTGGTTTTGCATCTGGACCTCGATGGCGTCGGTCGACTCGTTGACCATCAGCATCGCCTCCCACTTGGTGTTCTGGTGGAGGCGATCCTTCGTGGTCCAGTTGTATCCGCCGGAGAAGTTCGCCTTGTACTCCTCGCGGGAGACGACCTTCACCGGGACGGACTTCTCGAACTCGAGCTGGCGAACGACCTCGACGCGCGCCATCGACCGGGCCACGACCTTGTCGAGTTCGGTGTCGTTCAGGCCGTTGCTCCGGTCGACGACGACGGTCTCGTTGTACCAGAGGCCGTCCTCCCAGCCGAGGACGTCCTCGTCTGGATCGGGCGGATGGACGGCTTTCGGTTCTTCTTCCGTCGTCTCGGTGGGTTCTTCTGTCGGTTCTTCTGTCGGTTCCTCGGTCGGCGTCGCCGTCGGGGCCGGCGACTCCGTGGGCGTCACCGTCGGGGACGCCGTGGGGGACTCTGTCGTCGTATCGCTACCGGTTAACCCGCTACAGCCAGCGAGTAAAACCAGCGCGACAACGAGAACAGTTGCAAGCTTACGCATGTAGATTTTTGGTTAGTGTAAACCCACATAAAAGGTTCGGACTTCGTTTCGAGGTTCATTCCGAGATTGCGACTCGGTATAATAGTTTTTTGGCCAGTGGACGAGGAATTTTCAGATTTATAATAGCTCGCGGTCCGGGGAACAACCCCGACCCAAACGCTTAGTCCGACCGACCCCGACCTCGAAGGGATACCATGCAACTCGATCCCGAATCCACGGCAGTCGTCGTGGTAGACATGCAAAACGGGTTCTGTCACCCCGACGGCAGCCTGTACGCGCCGCCCAGCGAGGCGGCCATCGAACCGGTTGCCGACCTCGTCGAGCGTGCCCGGGAGGCCGGCGTCCAGGTGGTCTACACCCGGGACGTCCACCCGCCCGAGCAGTTCGAGGACGCCCACTACTACGACGAGTTCGAGCGCTGGGGCGAGCACGTCGTCGAGGGGTCCTGGGAGGCCGAAATCGTCGACGAACTCGACGTGCGCGAGGAGGATCACGTCGTCGAGAAGCACACCTACGACGCCTTCCAGGAGACCGAGATGGACGGCTGGCTGTCGGCCCGGAACGTCGACGACCTGGTCTTTGCCGGCACGCTGGCCAACGTCTGCGTGCTCCACACCGCCGGGTCGGCCGGCCTGCGGGACTACCGACCGATCCTCGTCGAGGATGCCGTCGGCTACATCGAGGAAGACCACCGGGAGTACGCGGTCGACCACGCCGACTGGCTGTTCGGCGAGGTGACGACCCGCGAGGAGGTGGCGTTCGCGTGACCCGAGAGGA
>DATFIX010000249.1:0-3144 GCA_035269625.1 Natrialbaceae archaeon | reverse complement strand
GCGTTCGCCATCTTCCTCACGTACTTCGCGATGGGCGTCCTGCTGATCAAGGGCCTCCGGTCGGTCGTCGCCGCGACGACGGGCACGATCGACGGGCTCTACGCAATCGTCGGCGCCATCGCGATCGTCCTCGGACTGCTGAACCTCAAGGACTGGTACGCCCACGGGGCGGGCGGGTTCGTCATCGAGGTGCCGTTCTCCTGGCGCCCCGCGATGCAGCGCTATCTCACCCGGCCGCTGTGGGAACGGGCGAGCGTCGTGGTCGGGGCGTTCGTCGCTGGCGTCGCCGTCAGCGCGTTCCTCCTCCCGTGTACGTCCGGCCCGTACTTCGTGGCCGGCGGCATCCTGGCGGACCTTCCCTGGTCCCGGAGCCTCCCGCTTCTGGCCGCCTACAACCTCGTGTTCGTCCTGCCGATGGTCGGGGTGACGGCCGTCATCGCGGGCGGGTTCGTCTCCGTCGAACGAATCTCGGACTGGCGCGAGGAGAACGTCGAGCGCCTGCACCTCGTGGCCGGCCTGGTCCTCCTCGCACTCGGGGCCGGAATGGTCGCCGGCGTCTTCTGAACCGCCGCTTTCGTCGATCGAGCGCTGCCCACGGTTCGGGATGGTTTCGTTCGTGGTCGTTATCGTGTATTGGGGAACCGTACCATCCGACTATATAAGATGCTCTTGAAGGTTCTGCCCGTTCCCGCCGGTTGCGGACGGCGTCTTCACTCCAGTGGGGCGTTCCCGTACGATAGAACACAGGAGCATGCACCAGTCCCGTTCCGGGGCGACCAGCGGGGTTGCGTCGCCCGGTGCCGCCCGACTTTTCCCCCCGGAGGTCCAAGCGGATCGCATGACCGACGACGACCCGAACCTCCATCCGGAGGTCGAACACACGGCGGAGCAGATCGCCACCATGGAGATCCGCGGCGCCGCCGCCATCGCGGACGCGGCGGCCGCCGCCCTGGCGGTCCAGGCCCGCGAGAGCGACGCCGACACCCCGGCGGCGTTCGAGGACCAGCTCAAGGCCGCCGCCCGACGTCTCCGCGAGACGCGGCCGACGGCGGTCAGCCTGCCCAACGCGCTCCGGAGCGTCCTCACCGGGATGACCGGTGATTCGGTCGAGGAACTCCGCGAACGGACGATCTCCCAGGTCGAATCGTTCCGTGCCGAACTCGACCAGGCCCAGGATCGGCTGGGCCGGGTCGGCGCGAACCGCCTCCGGGACGGCGACGTCGTGATGACCCACTGTCACTCGACGGACGCGCTGGCCTGCATCGAGCACGCGCTGGACCAGGGCAAGCACATCGAGGCCATCGTCAAAGAGACCCGACCACGACGGCAGGGTCACATCACCGCCCGACAGCTCCGGGAGTGGGACGTCCCGGTGACGATGATCGTGGACAACGCGGCCCGGCGCTACCTCCCGGAGGCGGACCAGGTGCTCGTCGGGGCGGACTCGATCGCGGCCGACGGGAGCGTGATCAACAAGATCGGGACCAGCGGCCTCGCCGTCAACGCCCGCGACCGCGGCGTTCCGGTGACGGTTGCCGCCCAGACGATGAAACTCCACCCGGAGACCCTGACCGGACACACGGTCGAGATCGAGACCCGCGACGAGACCGAAGTGCTCCCGGCCGACGAGCGCGCCGAGATCACCGACCCCGACGACGAGGACTTCGTCGTCGACAACCCCGCCTTCGACGTGACGCCGCCCCGCTACGTCGACGCCATCGTTACCGAGCGTGGCCAGTTCCCGCCCGAGAGCATCGTCACCCTGATGCGGGAACTGTTCGGCGACAACATCGGCGAGCCCTGGGAACCGTGAGCGAATTCTGCGAGCGTCATCGCTTCGCGTCTCGGGGCGTGTGACGGGCGTCATGGGACCGTCTGACGGGATCGGAAGGTTTTCGACCGTCCCCCGAGGTACTTTTTTTCATGTACCAGCCAGGGTGGTTCCTCTTCGAGGTCCTTCCGAGTAATTTCTCGCTTCCGGACCCCATCTACCTGATCCCCCTCGTGGTGCTGACGATCGGCGTCGTCGCACTGGCCGTCGTCGTCAACGCACCGGTGACCGACGAAGCAGTCGTCGCTTTCGCCCCGTGGATGGCCCTCGGAGCGATCTTTCACGTCCTCTATCAGCAAGGAGCGTTCCCGGAATCGATCGACCCCCTGTTCGGTGCCCCCTCGGTCTACATGACGACGTTCGTCATCGCCGGACTGGCGTGGTTCCTCTCGACCCTGCTCGCCGAGACGCGAGCAAACGCCTCGGTCGAGAGGCAACTCGGCACCATCGGACTGGGCTTCGCGGTCGTTTTCGCGGGGTTTTCGCTGTACATCGGGGCCGATCGCGGACGGCTCACGCCGGAGTCGGCGTTCTGGCCGCTCATCGGCCTCGTCGTCGCCGGCGTCGTGGCCGTCCTCGCGTGGGTCCTGTTGAGCCTGACGTTCACGGACGCGGCACGCAGAACCGGGATGCCCGGTTCGCTCGTCGTGTTCGCGCACACGCTGGATGGCGTCTCGACAGCGATCGGCGTGGACGTGCTGGGCGTGACCGAGCGCACGCCGCTGTCGAAGGAGATCATGGACTTCGCGGCCTCGCTACCGACGGAGTCCACACTCGGTTCGGGCTGGCTGTTCGTTGCCGTCAAGGTGGCGCTGGCGCTCGTCGTCATCGCCGCGGTCGAGGGACTCTACGAGGACGAACCGTTACAGGCCCGGGTCCTGCTCGGCTTCGTCGCGGCCGTCGGCTTCGGGCCGGGCATCCACAACCTGCTCCTGTTCGCCGTATCGGGATAGCCTTTTACTCGCGGCGTTCGCCAGTACCGACGTGGTCGAAGTCCTGAGCGCGGGCCACGTCAACTGGGACGTGACCCTCCGTGTCGATCGGTTGCCCGTGCCCGACGGCGAGGCGAGCATCCACTCACAGCGCGGGGCCGGCGGCGGGAGTGCCGGCAACGTCGCCGCCGCGCTGGCGAGTCTCGGCGTCGCGAGCGGAGTCGTCGGGAGCGTCGGCGACGACGAGTACGGCATGCTCGCCCGGCGCGAACTCGAGCGCGAGGGGGTGGACTGCGCGGGCCTCCGCGAGGTCGATGGCGACACCTCGACGAAGTACCTGCTCGTCGACGACGACGGCGAGGTGGCGGTGCTGGGCAACGA
>DATFIX010000248.1:0-16400 GCA_035269625.1 Natrialbaceae archaeon | reverse complement strand
GTGCTGATCACCGGTGCGGGCTCGGGTATCGGAGCGGCGACGGTCCGTAAATTCCTGGACCGCGGGTGGACCGTCTGGGCGACCGACGTGGACGAAGAGGCGCTGGAACGACTTCCGAGCGATTGCCATCGGGCCGTCCTCGACGTGACCGATCCGGACCGTATCGAGGCCGTCGTCGAACACGTCCTGGACGAAAGCGGACGCCTCGATTGTCTCGTCAACAACGCGGGCTTTGCGGTTCCCGGCACCGTCGAGGACGTCCCGCGCGAGGCCGTCCGGGAGGTGTTCGACGTGGTGGTACACGGGGCCCACGATCTGATTCGCGCGACTCTCCCTCACCTTCGGAATACTGGCGGAACCATCGTCAACGTCTCCAGCGTCCTCGGCCGGAGCGCGTACCCGGGACTGGGCGCGTACTGCAGCGCGAAGTTCGCGCTGGAAGGCTTGACCGACGCGCTCCGACTGGAGGTGGGGGACGCGGTCGACGTGGTCGCGGTCGAACCGGCCTGGGTCGACACCGGGTTCGACGAGACCGCCAGGGCCGAACTCGAACAGGTCGATCGGTCGCCAGCCTATCGCGAGGTTTACGACCTCTACGGCGAGGACAGCGTTCTCGACGGCGGACGACTGGCGGTCTCGCCCGGCCAGGTGGCACGGACCATCGCCCGGGCTGCGACGGCGGAGGGCCCGCGAGCACGCTACCCGGTCGGCTGGACCGCCCGCATGATCGCCGCGACGCGGTGTCTGCCCGACTCACTCCAGGACTGGAGCCGGCGAACGCTCGCACCCGTCATCGCGAAGTACCTGTAACGCCCATGTCGGCCGATTGAGGCGATCGTTGCCGGTTCTTCCATACAGGCCGGGACGTTTGGAAAGAACTACACGGCTGTAGGCCGAGGTCCCGGATATGGATCCCAGAGTTCGAGAGCACGCAGAGATCATCGTCGATCACTCGGTACAGGTCGAACCCGGTGACAACGTCGTGGTGCGGGCGCCCCACGCCGCGGAGGACCTCGTGGTTGCCGTCATGGAGAAACTGGGCGAGGTCGGGGCGAACCCGTCGCTCACGCTGTCGAGCAGTCGCGCCCAGCGGGCCTTCATGAAGGCGTCCGACCCGGAGGACTTCGAACTGCCAGAGCACCAGATGGCGGCCGCAGAGAAGGCGGACGTGGCCATCAGCATTCGCGCTTCGCGCAACACCCACGAGTCCGGCGACGTCGACCCCCAGAAGAACATGGCCTACTCGAAGGTCATGAAGCCCCTCCAGGACGAGATGATGGACAAGCGCTGGGTCGGGACACAGTACCCGGCACCGGGCAACGCCCAGGACGCCGAGATGTCCATGGAGGCCTACGAGAACTTCGTGTGGGACGCCATCAACAAGGACTGGGACGAACAGCGCGAGTTCCAGGCGAACCTCGTCGACATCCTCGAGGACGGGAGCGAGGTTCACATCGTCTCGGGCGACACCACCGACCTGACGATGAGCATCGAGGAGATGGAACCGGTGAACGACTACGCCGAGAACAACCTGCCGGGCGGCGAGGTGTTCACGGCTCCCGTGCCCGATAGCGTCGAGGGCGAGGTGCTGTTCGACATGCCGCTGATGGCCCAGGGCCGCGAGGTCCAGGACGTTTACCTGCGCTTCGAGGGGGGCGAGGTCGTCGAACATTCGGCCGAGAAGAACGAGAAAGTGCTCACCGCCGTTCTCAACACGGACGAGGGCGCCAAGCGGATTGGTGAACTCGGGATCGGCATGAACCGCCAGATCGACCGGTTCACCTACAACATGCTGTTCGACGAGAAGATGGGCGACACGATCCACCTGGCGCTCGGCCGGGCCTACGAGATGAACGTCCCGGAGGACCGCGAGCGCAACGAGAGCGCGGTCCACATGGACATGATCGTCGACATGAGCGAAGACTCGTTCATCGAGGTGGACGGCGAGGTCGTTCAGCGCGACGGGACGTTCCGGTTCGAGGACGGTTTCGAAGAGTAGCGAGCTGGTGCGGATTTTTTCATCGACGTTTTTGCGCGAGTGGTCGCTTGCCGACCCGAGCGGAAAAAGGTCGGGGTGAGGCCTCGGAAACTCGAACGGCGAGCGAAGCGAGCCGTGACGAGTGGGTGAGTCGCCCAAAGCCGTTTTTCATCGACGGTTTTACGCGAAGGGTCATCGGCCGGCCCGAGCGGGAAACGGGTCGAGAACTCGGTTGCGTACCGAGGGTTTCTGCGTGGTACCGCTACCCAAATATTGTCTATCGAACAGAAGTGTTCTTCTCCAAACCATTAATCCGTGCGAGTGCATCGTCCGTGCCATGGATCCCAGAGTCAGGGAACACGCACGTATCATCGTCGAACACTCGGTCGACGTTCAGCCCGGTGACGAAGTGCTGATTCGGGGTGGTCGTCATACCGAAGATCTCCTGATTGCCCTCCACGAACTGATCGGGGAGAAGGGGGCGTTCCCGATCATGTTCGACCAGCCAGCCAGGGCCAACCGGGCGTTCATGCGGGCGATGGACCCGGACGATTACGATGAAATCCCCGACACGCTCGAGGCGATGATCGACAACGTCGACGTCTCGATCGGTATCCGGGCCAGCGAGAACACCCACGAGACCAGCGACATCGACCCGGAGAAGAACACCGCGTTCGCCCAGTTGATGGAGCCGATCCAGTCGAAGATGATGGAGAAACGCTGGGTCGGCACGCAGTTCCCCGCGCCGGGTAACGCCCAGGACGCCGAGATGTCGACGGAAGCGTACGAGGAGTTCGTGTGGGGCGCGATCAACAAGGACTGGGACGAACAGCGCGAGTTCCAGGCCAACCTGGTGGACGTCCTCGACGACGGGAGCGAGGTCCACATCGTCTCGGGCGACACGACCGACGTCACGATGAGCGTCGAGGGAATGGTGGCCGAGAACGACTACGCCGAGAAGAACCTGCCCGGCGGCGAGGTCTACATTGCGCCGGTCCCGGACAGCGTGGAGGGCGAGGTGCTGTTCGACATGCCGCTGATGACCCAAGGACGGGAAGTGCAGGACGTCTATCTCCGCTTCGAGGAGGGCGAGGTCGTCGAACATTCAGCCGAGAAAAACGAGGACGTCCTTTCGGCCGTCCTCAGCACTGACGAGGGAGCCAAGCGCCTGGGTGAACTCGGCATCGGCATGAACCGGGACATCGACCGGTTCACCTACAACATGCTCTTCGACGAGAAGATGGGCGACACCGTCCACATGGCGCTCGGTCGGGCCTACGAGTGGACGGTGCCGGACGACATGGAACGGAACCAGAGCGCGATTCACATGGACATGATCGTCGACATGGGCGAGGACTCGTTCATCGAGGTGGACGGCGAAGTCGTCCAGCGGGACGGCACGTTCCGGTTCGAGGACGGGTTCGACGGCTAGCGAGATCCGACCGAAGTGAGGATCTCGAAGGAGACGAGCGGGGAGGAACGACCCGCGAGTAGCGAGGGCGTAGCGACCGTCGGGGATACCGATTTCAGTCCCGCGACACGTCGATGTCCGACTGGCGATAGCTCACGGCCAGCCCCTCGCCCAGCGGCCAGACGACCGTCTCGAAGGCGAGGTCGTCGCGGACGGCGGCGAGGTACTCGGCGATGCCGGCCGTACTCTCGTTCATGTCATCGGTGGCCTCGCCTTCGACGTGTGCCAGTAACTGCTCGAAGTCCACGCTTCCGGACGTCATCGCGTTGTCCGCGACGATCACGCCACCGGTCGAGACCTTGTCGCGGATGGTCTCGAACGCTTCCAGGTAGCGGTCCTTCTGGATGTCGATGAGGACGAAGTCGAACGGGCCGTCCGCCGATTCGGCGACGTCGATCGCGTCGCCCGCTTCGTACCGTGCCAGCCCGTCGAACCCGCCGCGGGTCATGAACTCCTCGGCCATTTCGAGTTCGTGATCGTCGTGTTCGGTGAGGACGATCTCGCCGTCAGCGGGGAGTGCGGCCGCGATCCAGTAGGCGGAGTAGCCGAATCCCGACCCGAACTCGAAGGCGCGTCTGGTCCCAGTTAGCCTGGCGAGTAGTCGAAGCGTCGCCCCCACCTCGTGGCCGACGTGTGGAAACCCCTGTTCCCTGGCGTAGTGGTCCATCTCGGCGAGGACGCCGTCCTGGCTGGTGGCGACGGTCCGCACGAACCGTTCGACCTCGTCCTGCAAGATACGGCTCATGGCCGCACACGTCGGTCCGGTCGGTCAATAGGGTTTCCCCGTTCGCGGGCTGAAACCCGTTTCTCGACGTGAAAACCGGTTGCATGGTATCGTTGTTGGCCGAAATTGTTAAATGAACTGACTTGTAAGTGACAGGCATCGGGGTGTGGGTCCCGAGTCACCGCCAGCCAGGGGGAACCGAGAATGGCAACGAACGTCACGCTCGTCGAGGGGGGTATAGATTTCGATCGATTCGATCCGACGGAAACCGTCGAAACGGAGACCGGTGCGTTGCGGATCGAGAAACGGGTTGCCACGACCGATACCGGACGGGTCATCGTGGACCTGCGGGCCGAACCGGTTGGCGAAGAGGTGGTCGGCGCATGGATCGTGGAACGGCTTCCGCCGGACGTCGATACCGAGACGGTCGACGCGCACCGCGACGTGGATCCGGACCGGTGGTCGATTACGGGGTCGTCGAACCTTCGGTTCGAGATCGTCGTCGACCCCGGCGAATCGACCGGCATCGGCTTCGTCGCGACGGGCGTGGACGATCCCGAGGCGTTTTTCGCCCCGCCGAAGGTCGTCGAGACCGAGACGATGGGGCCTGCTGATTCCGGAACTCCCGGCGCGACGGCGAGCGACGTCTTCGAACGCCGAACGAAGGAAGGCGACTCGGGGGCAGAACGAACCGACAGCATCGCCAGCAAGGTCCGCGAGGCGCTCAGCGTTCCGTCGGAAACCGAGTCTGGAGGACGCCGGGCGGTCGACAGGACGGGATCCGAACGGGACGATCTCGAGTTCGAATTCAGAACGGGGAACGACGGCGATGCCGACCCGGAGGGTAGCGACGAGGGGGTCAGGTCATCGACTGACGCGACTGCCGAGAACGGAAGTGCTGCGGAAACCGACGGTGGCGATGGGTCGGACGGCGAAACGCTCCTCCGGGGTTCCACCCCGTCCAGCGCCGACGGGTCGAAATCGTCGGTGCGGGCCGTCACGCCGGAGGAGGTACCGACGGTCTTCGTGAACCAACTCAGGTCGGGTGCGCTCTCTGACGCGGACGTCGAGGCGCTTCGCGAGGCGCTCGGGATCGAAGTGCCTCGTTCGACGGAGACCCGAATCGAACACGTCGAGAGCCGGCTCACGGAGTTCGAGGCCTACATCGAGGCGCTCGAGGCGTTCATCGACGACAACGGGACCGCGGACGAAATCATCGCGGACCTCGAGGCGACCATCGACGACCTGAGCGAGACAGTCGCCTCGGTCGAGGACGAACTCGAGGGGATTCGCGAGCAACAGGCAGACCTGCGCGAAGCGGTCGACGGTCACGACGAAGCGCTGTCGACCGTCGAGGAACGCGTGGACGGTCTCGAGGAGAAAATCGACGCGCTGGAACGGACGACGGCCGACCACGGTTCCCGAATCGTGGATCTGGAAGCGGACCAGCAAGCGCTCAGAACGGACCTGGAAGCGGGGCACCAGGAACTCAGAGAAGAGCTGGACGCGAGCCACCAGGATCTCAGGGACGAGGTGGAGGAAGAGCATCGGAAACTCCGGGAAGAGCTGGAAGACGGCCAGCAGGAACTCAGGGAAGAGCTGGAAGACGGACACCAGGAACTCCGGACGGACGTCGAGGACGGGCGGGCGGAACTTCGGTCGGATCTCGAGGCGTCGATCGACGAAGTCGAGTCCGACGTGGACCGCCTCTCGAACCGGTTCGATTCCCTCGAATCGTCCTGGCGGAAGGTCAAGGACGCCTTCGGCGGCGACTGACGCCGTCGTATCGGCGGACCGATTTTCGATTCAGGTTGCGAGATCGAGGACTGCACCGGCGAGGACCGACGTGGCCGTCGCACAGTCGTCCCAGTCGGTCCACTCGTCGGGCGAGTGCGAGATGCCGTCCCGCGAGGGTGCAAAGAGAAGGGCGGCGTCGGTGACCCTGGCCACGTGCATCGTGTCGTGGGCGGCGCCCGAGGGCATGTCCATCGCCTCGATGCCGGCGTCGTCGGCCGCCCGGTGGGCGACCTCGCGGACGCGATCGCTCATCGGCACGGGATCGACGTCGATCTCGGTCTCGAAGGACACCTCGACGGGCCGCTCGTCGGCCACCCGGTGGAGGCTCTTTTGCACTCGATCCACGAGGTGGTCCATCGTATCGCGCCGGACGTCGCGCACGTCGATGCCCATCTCGGCGCGGCCGGGGACGACGTTCGTCGCGTTGGGGCTCACCTCGAGGCGACCGACCGTCGCCACGGCCGTCTCGCTGTCCGTCGCGACGACCTCCCGGGCGGCGCGTTCGACGTCGCGAACCACCTCGCTGGCAGCGACGAGGGCGTCGCGCCGTTCGTCCATCGCCGTCGCGCCCGCGTGGTTCGCTTCTCCCGCCACGACCGCCTCGTAGTGGCCGATGCCGGTGATCGTCGTCACGATGCCGACTGGCACGCCCTCGGTCTCGAGGGTCGTGTCCTGTTCGACGTGGAGTTCGAGCCAGGCGTCCCACTCGCTCGCGTCCAGTCGACCCTCGCCGCGGTAGCCCATGGATTCGAGAGCCTCCGCCAGCGTGACGCCGTCGTGGTCTTCCAGGGCGAGGGCGGATTCGACCGACTGTTGGCCCGTCGCGACCGCCGACCCGAGCATGCCGCCGCCAAAGCGCTGGCCCTCCTCCTCGGTGAAGGAGACGACTTCGATCGGGCGCTCGGGTTCGACCCCGGAGTCCTGCATGGCCCTGACCGTCTCCAGGGACGCGTAGACGCCCAGTGGTCCGTCGAAGATGCCGCCTTCGGGGACCGAGTCGAGGTGACTCCCCGTGGCGACGGGGGCCAGGTCGGGATCCACGCTCGGCGGTGCCCACCGGCCGACGATGTTGCCGACGGCGTCGATCCGAACGTCCAGCCCCATCGTCTCCATTTCCTCGACGAGTCGATCCCGACACTGCCGGTTCGCGTCGGTTCCCGTGAGCGCCGTCCGACCGTGGCCGGTCTCGGATTCGATCGCGCCGTACTGGGCGTTGGCCTCGACGTCCGCTCTGAGTCGTTCCCCGTCGACGTTCATACCGACACTCCGCCAGCCGGAGCCATACCCTTTGGGACGGCGGCAGTCCGGAACGTCGGTCCAGCCCAAAACGCCATGGTGGGCCGCGTATCACGGCCGAATTCGCCGTTTTCCGCCCACCCGTACTCTGGGTGAAAACAACTACCAAGCGGCGACCTATTTCAAAGCCCCTTTATCTGACCGTTCCTCACTTCAGCGTATGTCTGCGAAGGTCGTCGTACTGGGGTCCGGGTACGCGGGCACCGGCGTCGTCTCACGGCTCGAGCGCGAACTCGACGCGGGCGACGAACTGGTCTGGGTGTCCGACGTGGACTACCACCTGGTGCTCCACGAGTCTCACCGCGTCGTCCGCGACCCCGACGTCGCGGGCCTGATCACGCTACCGGTCGACGAGGTGGCCGGGGAAGCGCCCCGGTTCGTCCAGGGATCGGTCGCCGGCCTGTGCGGCGACGAACGCGAGGTGCGACTCGAGGACGGCCGAACGATCGACTTCGACTACGCCGTCGTCGCCCTCGGCAGTCGGACCGCCTTCTACGGGATCCCTGGACTGGAGGAGCACGCGCTCACGCTCAAGGGCCTCGACGATGCCCGGAGGATCCACGAGTCCGTCACGGCGGCCGCCGAGGAAGGCGCGCCCGACGATCCGGCACGGGTGGTCGTCGGCGGCGCGGGGTTGTCCGGCATCCAGGTCGCGGGCGAGGTGGCGGCGCTCCGCGACGAGCGCGGCCTCCCTGTCGAGGTCGCCATCGTCGAAGCGCTCGAGGAGATCCTGCCCGGCAACGACGACTCGGTCCAGTCGGCGCTCCGGGAGCGACTCGAGGCGGCGGGCGTCGAGATTCTAACGGACGACCCGATCACGAACGCCGAACCCGACGTGCTGCACTTCGACGAAAGGGAATCGATGGCCTACGACGTGCTGGTCTGGACCGGCGGCATCACCGGCCAGGCGGCCATGGCGGACACGGACGTCGAGACCGAACACGAACGCGTCGTCGCCGACTCGACGTTCGCGACCTCGAACGAGCGCGTGTTCGCCGTCGGCGATTCGGCCGTCCTCGAGGGTGACGGGAACGGGAACCCGGTGCCGCCGACGGCCCAGGCCGCCTGGCAGGCGGCCGACGTGACTGCGGAGAACGTCGTCCGGCGGATGAACGGCCAGCCACTCGAAACCTGGACATATGACGACAAGGGGACGCTGATCTCCGTGGGCGACGAGGCGGTCGCCCACGGTATCTCGCTGTTCCCGTTCGTGGACACCTTCGGCGGCGTCCCGGCAGAGTTCCTCAAGAAGTTCGTCGCGGCCCGGTGGATCGCCGACGTGTCCTCGTGGAACCGGGCCCGGCGAGCCTGGCCCTACCTATAGGGCGGTTCGATCCCCGGATTCCTTCCTCGTGGGTTGTTAAACCCTGTCGTGAATCTCGCGCGCTGAGAACGCGGGTGCGGTACAACTCTTGCGGGCGATTATCCACACGCGATCGACGATGGTTGACGGGAGTTCGCTCGATTTCGAGGCCGGGGAACGACTCGTTCGGACGGCCCGCCGGAGCGTGGACCGGGTGGTGACCGACGAGGTGGACCCCTCGCCACCGGGGGACCAGCCGGCGGTGCTGGGCGAGCAACGTGGCGCGTTCGTCACCCTCCGGAAGGAAGGCAGTCTCCGCGGGTGCATCGGCGAACCGTACGCGACCCAGCCGCTGATCGAGAGCGTCGTCTCCGCTGCCGTCGGCGCGGCGACCCGGGACCCGCGGTTCCCGCCGGTTCGCGAGAACGAACTCGACGCGATCACGGTCGAAGTGAGCGCGCTCACCAGCCCCGTGCCGATCGAGGCCGACGATCCGGCGGCACTCGTCGAACACGTGACCGTCGGGACCGACGGCCTGATCATCGCCGACGGGGAGCGAAACGGCCTCCTGCTCCCGCAGGTCGCGGTCGAACAGGGATGGGACGCAGAAACCTTCCTCGCGGAAACCTGCCGGAAGGCCGGGCTTCCCACGGATCGATGGCGGACCGACGGCGTCCGGATCGAGCGGTTCTCCGTCGATCGCTTCGAGGAACGCGAACCGCGCGGCGAGGTCGTTACTGGGGACGTACTGGACGGCTGATCGGCGGTCGGATTCCCTCGTCCGCCGTTTTCGTTCGCACTACTCGATCGAGAGTCCCGGGTGCCAGTGATCGACGCCGGCCTCGGCTTTCCGTTCGTCCATCGCGGCCAGGAGCGAGACCGCCAGCGAGGCCACCTCCGCGGCGCGCGTGTCGCCCTCGGTGCGGAACTCCCCGGTCTCCCGGTTGGCGTAGACGGCACAGATTGCGCCGGCGCGAAGGCCGTAGACGTTCGCGATGGTGAGGATGGCGCTGGCCTCCATCTCCACGTTCGCCACGTTGGCGTCCTTGAGGTGCTCGATCAGTTCCTCGCTCCCCTCGGCCATGAACCCCTCGTAGCCGGGGCGTCCCTGTCCGGCGTAAAACGAGTCCGCCGACATCGTGATGCCGGTGTGGTAGTCGTAGCCGAGGCGTTCGGCCGCCGCGATCAGGGCGGCGACGACCTCCTGGTCGGCGACGGCCGGATAGTCCTCGCGGACGTACTCGTCGCTCGTCCCCTCCTGGCGGACGCCGCCGGTCGTGATGACGAGGTCACCGATCTCCATCTCCGGCTGGAGCGCACCGGTCGATCCGACGCGAATGAACGTGTCCACGCCGACCCGTGCGAGTTCCTCGACCGCGATGGCCGCCGAGGGACTGCCGATGCCCGTGGAGGTCACGGAGATCGGGGTGCCCTCGTAGGTTCCCGTTGCGGTGCGGTATTCGCGGTGGTGGCCGCGTTCCTCCCACTCGTCCCAGCGGTCCACGATCCTGTCGACGCGCTCGGGATTGCCGGGGAGGAGGACGGCGTCCGCGACGTCGTCCGGGCCGACTCCGACGTGGTACTGCTCGTCCTCGTTCGGATCCTCGCTGTCGGCGGGCATAGACCGGGATTTCGCCACCCGTTCCCCAAAGGCCTTCGGATTCCGACGAGCCGAGGGCCGCCCCGACCGTCGAATTGACCCCGACCGCGGGGCTTTTCCGGTCCCTCCCCGACGGTCGGGACATGGACGTACGCATCGTGGGAACGGGTCCCGCCGTCGAGGCCGTCGAGGCCGCACTTTCGGACGTCGACGCGACGGCCGAATCGGGCGGACCCGCCGATGTCGAAGGTGCCGACGCCGGGATCGTCGTCGGGAAGGTCGGCGACGAGGTTTTCGACGCTGCCAACGACGCCGCTCTCGGCAGCGAGACGCCGTGGATCGCGGTCGAACTCGGGGGCGTCGGCGGGTTCCGGATCCCGGACGTGGAGGCCGCGGTCTCGGGTTTCGGTCCGGAAACGGGCTGTTTCGACTGTCTCCGCCAGCGCGTGGCGGCGAACGCGACCGACGTCCTGGACGAACCGTCTCCTCTCGAGGACTCCACCGCCCGGTACGCCGGTGCGATCGCCGGCCGTGCCGTTGCGAGGCTCGTGCGCGGCGGGGCCGACCCACTGGGCCGGGTGACCGAGGTTCCCTACGCAGAGCGACGATTCCTTCCGGTTCCGGGCTGTTCGTGTGGCGAGAACCCCGACCGTCGACTCTCGCGCGAGTACGAGTCGGTCGATCTGGAAACGGCCGTCGACCGCGCCGAACGGACCCTGGACGACCGCGTCGGGATCGTCCAGTCCATCGGCGAGGCCGAGTCGTTCCCGGCACCGTATTACCTCGCGACCGCGGGTGAGACCGCCGGATTCAGCGACGCGTCCGCCCCGCGACAGGCCGCGGGCGTCCACGCCGACTGGAACGCGGCGTTCATGAAGGCGATGGGCGAAGCGCTGGAGCGCTACAGCGCCGGCGTCTACCGGACGTCGACGTTCCGGACGGCACCTCTCTCGGCACTCGAGGAGACCCCCGGCCCCGGGGTCGTCCGTCCTGACGAGTTCGTTCGACCGGACGACTATCCCGCCGTCGACGACAGCGAGCCCATCCACTGGGTGCCGGGTGCCGACCTGACGACGGGCGAGGAGGCCCTGCTCCCGGCCGAACTCGTCCACTACCCGCCGCCGGAGGAGCGATACGTCCCCGCCATCACGACCGGGCTGGGGCTCGGAACGTCCCCCGTCGGGGCGCTCCTCTCGGGACTGTACGAGGTCGTCGAACGGGACGCAACGATGCTCGCCTGGTACTCGACGTTCGACCCGCTTCCGCTCGCGGTCGAGGACGAGGAGTTCGAAACCCTTGCCCGGCGTGCCCGTGCCGAGGACCTCGCCGTCACGCCGCTGCTCGTCACACAGGACGTGGACGTCCCGGTCGTCGCTGCCGCCGTTCACCGCGAGGGCGAGTGGCCCCGCTTCGCCGTCGGGTCGGCGGCGGACCTCGATCCGATCGCCGCTGCCCGGGGCGCGCTCGCGGAGGCGCTCCAGAACTGGATGGAACTCCAGGGCATGGGGAAGGAAGCCGCCGCCCAGGAGTCCGGTGCGATCGGGCGATACGCCGACTTCCCGACCGAGGCCCGAGAGTTCGTGGACGTCGACGGGGGGATTCCGGCCGACAGCGTCGGTCCGGACGACGCCCCGTCCGGGGCCGACGAACTTGACGTGGTCCTCGACCGCCTCGACGCCGTGGATCTCACTCCCTACGCCGCGCGGCTGACCCCTCATGACGTCGAACGGGCGGGATTCGAGGCCGTCCGGGTGCTCGTGCCCGGTGTCCAGCCGCTGTTCACCGACGAACCGTTCTTCGGGGAGCGCGCACGGTCGGTGCCCTCGGCGCTCGGGTTCGAGTCACGACTGGACCGAACCTTCCACCCGTACCCCTGAAGAGCGGGGGCCGGGTTTTCAAACGCCGAACGTCGCCCGGAGCATGTCCCGCGTTCCCGGACCGAGACCGACCGCGACGACGGCGATGAGCAGCATGATGGTGAACCGCGGGTTCTCCTCGTAGACCGTCTCGTCGAAGAGCCAGATGACGAACCCGGCGGCGACCAGTTTGATCAGCAGGAACGGCCAGGCGTCCCCGGTCACCTCGATCACGGAAGCCGGCAGGAGACTGCTCGTGACGTCGACGACGAAGGCGTTCACGGGGTGTTTCGGCACCAGGTCATATCCCAGGCCGAGTTCGCTCGCCCAGTCGAGACCGACCACGTTGGCCACGCCGTCGATGGCCTGCCCGAAGATGATCGGGACGCCCATCAGGCCGGTCCCCGCGTGGAGATCCGGCGCGAACCGGTTGATGGCGTACCACGTGGCGGCCGTCGCGATAATCGCCCCGACGAGGTCCACGATGAGAATGAGCGGGTGGAAGGAAACGTACTCCTGCGTGACCGCGAGGCCGGCCAGGAGCAGGAGGTTCACCGTCAGGAGTGCCGTACCGATCCAGACCAGCGGGTACTCGTACCCTTCGACCCGCCCCGAGTGATCGAGGCGGATCGCCACGAGCACCGCCCCGAGCGCCAGGAAGAAGACGGTGAAGTAGATCAGCGGGCTGATGAGCAGCGTGTTCCACGGGTAGGGGATCGCCTGGTCCACGCCGAGGTCGATGGCCCGGTTGTTGACGTCCTCGATCACGCGAAGCGCGCCACCGAGGAACATGAAGGGAATCAGCGCGAAGAACCCGGCGCGGTACCGCTCGATGGCCAGTCGGCGGAGCAGGAGGCCGACGCCGACGAGCATGACGATCAGGACGACCGCGTACCCGACTTCGGAGACGATCGTGTATCCCGGTTCCGCGATCGGGCCGATGCTGGATCCGTCAGTCAACCCCTGACACTCGCCGCTGGAGAACACCGGTTGGGCCCCCCCGTCCCAGGCGGCACACGATCCGCCCTTGGCGTCCGCGTACACGGGGCCCCAGAAGTAGTGCCAGATGAACTTTGCGTACACGGCCCGCGGGAACAGGATCGACCCCAGGGCGAGGATCGCCACGATCCCGCCGACCAGGCCGGCCCACGCGCGTTCGACCCCGACCCGTTCGAGCACGTCATTCATACGGGAAACGGCCGGGCGGGGGCGGTTTTACCCTTCCGGTCTCGGCCGCACTCGCCGTCAGACGGGAAGCGCATCGCTCTCGTGGGGCGTGTCCAGGACGACCATCGTGTTGGACCGGATCAGCCCGTCCATGTTCGCGATCCGATCGAACAGCAACTCCTTGAGTTCGTCCGCGTCGGCCGCGTACAGTTTCGCGATTACGTCCCAGTCGCCGGTCGTCAGGTGGAGCTCCTGCACGCCGTCGATGTCGGACAACCGATCGAGAACGCCATCCTCGCGGCCCTGTTCGACCTGGAACCCGACGACAGCGGACACGTCGTACCCGAGTGCCTTGGGATCCACCTCCGCGTGGTACCCGGCGATCACGCCGTTGTCCTTCATCCGGTTGACGCGATCGTGGACCGTTGCGCTCGACATGTCGATCTGCCTGGCAATCTCGCTAAAGGGGGTGCGCGCGTCTTCCTGGAGGATACGGAGGATTTCCCGATCGGTGTCGTCCAGTTGCATACCTATACCTCCGTTAATGAAGCTAAATCAAGGTGTTCATCTCGGTTTCGGTGGGAAACGTGGCCGTTCACTCCTCGCCGAGGCGGTCGCCACTCATCGGCTCCGGGAGCAACTCGCCCAGGGCGTACTCGCGCGTCGAGTCGCCGTGGTCCGTGTACACGACGAAATCCGCCGCACAGAACTCCGCGAGCGTCTGGCGACACATCCCACAGGGCGTGACGCCGTCCCGGTCGCCCGACGTGACGGCGATGGCCTCGAACTCGCGATGACCGCGCTTGACCGCCGCGCTCAGCGCGACCTCCTCGGCGTGCAGGCTGTTCGAGTAGTTCGAGTTCTCGATATTACAGCCGGTGTATACCGATCCGTCGGCCGTCCGGATCGCCGCGCCGACGGTGTAGTTCGAATACGGCGCGTAGGCGTTCTCCACGGCGTCGCGTGCCGCCTCGACCAGTTCGTTCATGGTCGACGGTCCTCACGACAGGACCTTGTAGCCAGGTGATTCGGTGACGCGAAAACGGCGCGGGTCGGCGTCGAGCGCCGACCGTCACTCCTCGCCGGACTCGTAGTGCTCGCCGGCGGCGTCGGGAATCCGCGTGTGGCCGACCAGCGCCAGCACCACGATGACGGTCGCGTAGGGCACCATCTGGACGAGTTCCGGCGGGAGTCCGGCACCGATCTGCTGGAGGCGGAACTGGAGCGCGTCCAGCGAGGCGAACAGGAACGACGCGCCGAACGCCCCGAGCGGGTTGTAGTTGCCGAAGAGGTAGGCCGTGATGCCGATCCACCCGCGGCCGTTGACCATCGTCGTCCCGCTGCCGACGAACTGGCCGACCTGCCCCAGCGAGAGGCCGGCGCCGCCGATGCCACTGAGCACGCCCGAGAGGGTGACGCCAGCGTACCGCACGCGGCTGACGTCCACGCCGGCCGTGTCGAGTGCCTTCGGGTTCTCCCCGCTCGCCCGGACCCATCGGCCGAATCGGGTCCGGTTCATGACGAACCACGCCGCCGGTGCCGCGATCAGCAGCATGTACACCGTCGGGTTCGAGTCGAAGATGGCCGACCCGACGACGGGAATCTCCGAGAGCACCGGGATCGTCCAGTTGTCCAGCGTCGCGACGCTGGGACTCGACCGTTCGCCCCAGATGATCTTGCTGCCGAACGGGGCGATGCCGAGCGCGACCAGCCAGACGGCCAGCCCGGCGATGATCTGGTCCGCCTCGTACCGGATCGTGATGACCGCGAACAGGAGCGCGAAGAGCGTGCTCGCGCCGATCGCGGCGAAGAACCCGGTCCAGGCGGCGACCTGTGATCCACCGCCCATGGCGTGTGAGACCGCCACGCCCGCGAACGCGGCGATGATGAGCAGGCCTTCCAGGCCGATGTTGATGACGCCGCTCTTCTCGGCGAAGATGCCGCCCAGCGCGGCGAAGGCGATCGGAACCGTCAGCCGGAGCGCGGAGCCCAGGTAGCTGGCGATCCGCCCGGCGGTCACGCCCGGGAAGACCGCCCAGGCGACGACGGTGCCGACGAGGGCGACGGCCACGAGCACGCCAGCCAGTTGCGTCGTTCGTTGCGTCATCGGTCACCCCCTGTCGATTCGCCTGGGGAGTCGTCCGTCGACTCGCCACCGTCTCCCTTCAGCCGTTCCCGCTCGCTCTCGAGCAGGTTGAACTGGCGACCGAGCATCCGGAAGAACTCCGGCATGGCGACGAACAGGATGACCAGCCCGCGAAGGACGCCCACGAGCTGTTTCGGGACGCCCAGCTGGAACTCGATCGACAGGCTGCCGGCCTTCATGAGCCCGAACAGGAACGCGGCCGGGATCACTCCCAGCGGGTTGTTGCCCGCCAGGACCGACACCGTGATGCCGTCGAACCCGATCGCCGGGAGGCCGTGGCGGTACCGGCCCATGACCATCATGACGTAGATGGCCCCGCCGAGGCCCGCGATGGCCCCCGAGAAGACCATGCTCGAGACGATCATGCGCTTTGACTTCACGCCGCCGTAGTCGGCCGCCCTGGGCTGGAGCCCGCTCATCCGGAGGTCGTACCCGAACGGGGTGTGCCGGAGGACGTAAAACACGCCGACGGCCAGGAGAAGCGCGCCGACGATCACCCACGTCGAAAAGGGCGCGCCCTCGAAGAACGGGAGCGTCGGCGTGAGCTTCGCCGCTGCGGGCAACGATCGCGTCGTGATGCTCATGCTCTCGGGGTCGTTGAAGTGCGTGCCGACGAGATACCGCGCCCCGTTCGCCGCGATGAAGTTCAACATGATCGTCGTGATCACCTCGTTGGCGTCCGCGTAGGCCTTGAGCGCACCGGGGATGGCCGCGAAGAGGCCGCCGACGAGCGTCCCGAACACCAGTCCCGCGGGGACGAGCACGATCGTTCCGATCGTCCCACCCGGGACGTAGGGCGCGATCGCGAGGACGCTCAGCGCCGATCCGAGCGCGCCGAGCACGAGTTGGCCCTGGACGCCGATGTTGAACAGGCCCGCCCTGAACGCGACGGCGACGGCCAGCCCCGTGAACAGCAGGAGCGTGGTCTCCTTCGCGGTCAGCGCCACGTTGAACGCCGACGCGAACGGCGCGAGGAAGAGGGTGTCGTAGACGCTGATGGGATCGTAACAGGCCGTCGTCCCGCCGGGGAACGTGAGAAACGGCGTGGCGTCCGGGCAGGTG
>DATFIX010000247.1:0-3237 GCA_035269625.1 Natrialbaceae archaeon | reverse complement strand
GAATACGGACCAGACCGAGAACGACCGGGGGTACGCGATGGACGTGCTCGAGGAACACGGCGTCAGCGTCCTTCCCCACCGCGTGTTCAAGAGCTTCGACGAGGGGATCGAATGGGTCAAGCAGAATCCAGCCCCGTACGTCGTCAAGCCCCTCGGTGAAGTCCAGAACGTGAAGCGACTGCTGTACGTCGGCCGCGAGGACGACGGCGGGGACGTCGTGAACGTACTGAAGGCCTACAAGAAGGCCTGGGGTGAGCGCATGAAGGGCTTCCAGCTGCAGCGCTACGTCGAGGGCGTCGAGATCGCCGTCGCCGCCTTCTTCGACGGGAAGCAGTTCGTCGAACCGATCACCTTCAACTTCGAGCACAAGAAGCTCTTCCCGGGCAACATCGGCCCGCAGACCGGCGAAATGGGCACCAGCATGTTCTGGGCGCGTCGCAACCACCTGTTCGAGCAGACCCTGGGGAAACTGGAAGGGTGGCTGGCCGAGGAGGGATACGTCGGGAGCATCGACCTCAACTGCATCGTGAACGAGAACGGGATCTATCCCTTGGAGTTCACGCCACGGTTTGGCTACCCGACCATCGTCGTCCAGGAGGAGGGCATCGAGTCCTCGACGGGGGAGTTCTTCTACGAACTGGCCAACGGCCGCAAACCCGAACTCAAGGTCCACGAGGGCTACCAGATCTGCGTCCGGATCTGCGTGCCCCCGTTCCCCTTCGACGACGACGCAACGTTCGACGAGAACTCGCGGAACGCCGCCATCGTCTTCGACACGGACACCCGCGACGGGTTCCACCTCGAGGACACCAAGAACGTGGACGGCCAGTGGCGCGTAGCCGGCACCTCCGGCATCCCGCTCGTCGTCACCGGGAAGGGTCAGACGATGGAGGAGGCTCGCCAGGCGTGTTACGCCCGGATCGACGACGTGACGATCCCGAACATGTACTACCGCGACGACATCGGCGAGCGCTGGGTCGAGGGCGAGGGCGACAAGTTGCTGGCGTGGGGCTACCTGGGGCCGGACTGACTCGGTCCGATTGACTCGTTCCCGAACCGATCCCGATAGAACGATCATACCCGAGTACGAAGGCGGTTGCGTGAGCGATTCGTACGTCGTCGCGATCAAGCCCTCGGCCCGGCGCGCCAATGGGACGATCGGCCGTCTCGTCCACGAAGAGGGCGCGATCCGCGAGTTCGATTCCCGCGCCCTCGCCGAGGCGTGGGCCGACGGCGTTTCGCGCGGGGGCGGCCACGTCTGGATCCGGGCGGCCAACCCCAACGACGGGGAGGCGGACGGCTATCTCATGAGTCGCGGCGACCGTCCGAAAAAGGCCGAAACCGACGACGGGCCATTGCGAGTGTTTGAGTAACGACGGAGCACGGAGCGAGTCCGAGAACGCAGTGAAAGGAAACGGGGGGAAGGGAGAGAGGGAACGGTGGCTACTATCGGTAGCCAGTAGCACGTTCGTTCGCGGCGACGGGAAAACCTACGCGTTGACTATGCTACTCCTTTAAGTCCTCCCCGGAAATGCCGGAGAGCGGATCATCCGCGAGGAGCGTACTGACGATCAGGTTCCGGTACCCCCTCCGGAGACGCGAGGCCACCGCCTGACGGGAGACGCCCAGCATTGCTCCGAGTTCCGAGAGCGAGACCCGCCTCGGTTCGTCGAAATAGCCCTCCTCCAGCGCGAGGATCAACGCCTCCCGCTGTTTCGACGTCACGAGTCCCGTGGCCTCCTCGCGGAATTCCGCGGTCGTCAGGATTCGATGCAGCGTGATGGCGATTTCGTTGTCTCGACAGTAGGTCTGAAACGACACGATCCGGTCGCGATCGGGCGCACGACACCGGAATCGCCATTGACCCGCTGTCCCCTTCGCCGACAGTAGCGTGAGTCTCGATTCGACGATTCCCTGGACGATTCCCGGAACGGACGTGTCCCACGTGGCGCTGAAGAGGACCCCGTTGTCGGAACGCTCCAGTTCGGTCATCGCCGTGATCGCTGGCGTGTCACACAGCGAGACGCTGACCGCGTGCGGGTCGTCCGACCGAACCCAGAAAAACGGGAGCGTCCGCTCGACGGTCGGAATCACCCGTTCGAGTTCGATCGTCACGTCTCGATCGCCATCGAACGCGGCCCCCAGCGATAACTCCCCCGGCGGTGTGAAGAACTCTGCGACGACGGCCATACGTCGGGACATTGGTAGCTGATAACGATGAACCTATGGCAAATCAACTCGCGAGTTTCTATCAACCGACTATTGGTTTATGAGTTACAGGTCGGTCTGGCGTGACGTCGCGCATTCGACGCCCAAACACCCGATCGAGCGGGACTGCCCCCGGGCCGTGATGACTTCGGCCTTCGATTCCGATCCGCCGGACTGGCGAATCGCTTCGCTCGTCGTCTTTCGTCGCGGAGAAGCGCCGAGGGGGAGATTTGAACAACGCGGTCACGGTCCTGCTCACTTCGTTGCGCGGGCTGCGTGCCCTCTCGTTCAAATCTCCGTGTGTCGTTTCTCGCTCACGGGAAGCGAGCGACACGCACGGCGGTCGCTCGCGGATAGTGTTCGCGAGAAAACGCCGAGGGGGAGATTTGAACTCCAAGAACGCCGAAGGCGTTCTAACGTTCAAATTCCTGACCGCCGTTCCCGCGACGAGGACGCTCGCTTTGCTCGTCGTCTTTCGTCGCGGAGAAGCGCCGAGGGGGAGATTTGAACTCCCGAGTCCTTGCGGACACCTGCTCTCGAGGCAGGCGCCTTGGCCAGGCTAGGCTACCTCGGCTCACTTCCGAGTTACCGGGAGACCGTTTTATCCGTTTCGACATCGGTCGGCCAGGACGGGGACGATACCGTTGTCAATCCAACCAATAACCCTTTACCGCGACCAGCGCCGAGAGTACGCATGGACATCGACGCGGCGAGCGAGCACTGTAACGGCATCCTCGACGCGATCGGCGAGGCGGTCATCGCCGACCGCGGGTTCCTCGAGACCGTCCTGCTCGGCGTGCTCGCTCGCGGTCACGTCCTCCTCGAGGACGTTCCCGGGACCGGGAAAACGCTGACGGCACGGAGCCTCTCCGACGCGCTCGGCCTTTCGTTCTCGCGAATCCAGTTCACGCCGGATCTCCTGCCGACGGACGTGACTGGAACGCACATCTTCAACGAGCAGACGCGATCCTTCGAGTTCTCGGAGGGGCCGATCTTCGCGAACATCGTCCTCGCCGACGAGATCAACCG
>DATFIX010000246.1:0-10007 GCA_035269625.1 Natrialbaceae archaeon | reverse complement strand
GAATCGAAGTGACGATCGAGGGCCTGAAAGGAACGTACTTCGACGAAACGGTCGAAATCGCCGCGGGAAAGCGGGTCCCGGTGTTCGATGGGGGATCGAAACCGAACCTGACCGGAGAATACCGGCTCTCGTTCGTCATCGAGGATGGCGGTCGGTTCAGCGCGGACTGGCAAGTGTGCAAACACACCGACGATCTCGTCGTAATCGTCACTTCGGGTGGCGGATTCGGCTTCGAGCGCCCCGAATGACGGGTGGTGCGGCCGTCACGTGTCGAGGACGTACCCCTGGTTGCGGAGACACTGGCGCATCTCCTCGGCGGTTTCGTGCTTGTGCAGCGTCGTCGGGGTGTCGCAGTAGTAGATCGTCCCGTCGTGGCGGAGCGTGACCTCGTAGGCCGACCCCAGCATCTCGGTTTCGACGACGACCCGTCGACCTGCCTCCAGGTGCTCGATGATCTCGTCCGACTCGAGTTCCCCCGCAGTGACGCGCAGTGGTTCGGTCATCTTTCACGGGTATCGGCGTGGATCGCCAATACGGTTTCGCCGCCGTCGGTCCTGGACGACTCGTTCGGAAGCGACCGCTCGTGCGGACCGGACGCACGCCAGCCCCGGGTATATTTTCGCGCTTCGCGGAGGGGGACGTATGTCGACGACGACCCGTTTCGAACCCCAGTCCAGGGACGGTTCCGCGATCACCCGTGCTGCCGGTCTCGGCGTTCTCGCCGGCGTCGTCTTCGGGCTACTCATCCAGTTCCGACTCGAGCGGATGACCGCCATCGGGGCGATGTACACGCTCGGAGACCCGCAACTCTCCGTCGGCTGGGTCGCCCATCTCGTTCACAGCGCCCTGTTCGGTGCCGTCTACGGACTCGTCGTCGACAGGGAACTGTTCGACGCCGTCGCGACGCGGCCGTCGACTGGTCTCCTGCTCGGCGGTGGTTTCGGAGTGCTCCTCTGGGCGGTCAACATCGTCGTGATCTGGCCGCTGTGGCTCGGTGCCGTCGGAGTCCCCGAAGCGCCCTCGCTCCCCTTTCTCGCTATGCTTCCCCTTGTCGGTCACCTGGTGTACGGCGGGCTGACCGGCCTGTTGTACGCCGGCTTCGGTCGTCGGTGAACGGCTTCCGCTCCCGTCGAGGCCCGGCCCCACCGGATCTTTTTGTTCTCGACCCACCTACTGGTGGCCATGTTCGGTACTCGCGGCGACCTCGAAGTCGGAACGCTCCTGAAGATCGTCTTGGGCCTCGTCGTGGTCCTCCTGGTGCTCGAGATCGTCGGTGAGATCCTCGAGTTCACCTTTTGGTTGCTCAGTCTGCTCCCCACGTTGGTGGGGATCGCGATCGTCGTCCTCATCGTCCTCTGGTTCCTCGACCGCCTCTGAGATCGTCACGCTCATTCGCCTCGATCCCCGAATTCCTCCCGTGTACAGTCTCAACGCGCCGGTCCCGGGCCGAGTTCGCCGCCTCGTCGACGAGCTCCAGCCGGCGCTCCTCCCGTTCGATCGCCGCCGCGAGCGCCCGGCCATCGTCGTCAAGCGTCTTGGCGACGGCCGGGCCGACGCGATCGCCGATCGTCTCCGGGTGGCGATGACGGGGACGCCGGCCGTCGAGGCGAGCATTACTGGGATCGATTACTTCGAGACGCCCACGAACGGTCCCGGACCGGTCGTCTTTCTCGACGTGGAGAGTCCCGGCTTGCATCGGATCCACCGCACCCTCGAGGACGAGTTCGACGCAGTCGAGGGGATCGAGGGCCGGAACTATCGGCCGCACCTGACGCTGGCCCGCGGTGGCGACATCGAGGACGCCCGCCGACTCGCGGACCGTGACGTCGAGTCGGTCACGTGGACGGTGTCGGCAGTCCAGTTCTGGGACGCGCGGTTCGACGAGGTCGTCCGTCGGATCTCGCTACCCTCCTGACGAACGCCGGTCGTTTCGGATCATCCCTCTCCTTTCGTTCATCAAGAGTCGGAGTACTGCCCCCGCGGGTTGCCCCGCAGGGTTCTTCGTCCGGTAGCCCACTCCCGGTTGGCCGCCGTCACACGCGATGGGTCCGCCGCGTGGGTTCGGGGACGTCCTCCTCTCAATCGCGCACGGCGACGGCGTTCGCCCCGCGTACTGGAAATCTACGGCGACCATCGAGGTTTGGCCCCCTCGGCTCGTACCGGTATCGCCCAAAGCCCCGCTTTTTCGGGTTGTCCCCGTCATCGGGGGGCTCAGTCCGGCGATGGGAACGTTATGCCACGCTGATAACACGTGGCTGACGGGAGTCTCTCCCGTCTCCCGTGCCGAACGTGCTGGCCACGATTTCGAGACAGGGACTCCGGCTATTTAATAATTGGGTAGTATAAATTTGATAAATAAACTATCTTCCGATTATTATCGAACCCTAATTATTTCGGAAATCGTCTCGGTCCGCTCGCAACCTACGGCGTCGGGGGCGATCCGTCATAACCGTCGTATCCGGTGAAGAAATTCAGCATCGCGAACTTGAGTTTCCCCGGGTCCACGTCGACCATCTCCTCGCGTTCCTCCGCCGGGAACGTGTCGTGGACGCTGTAATCGCCGAGATCCCGGCGGGCCGCCTCCGTGTACCGGCGATCGAGCAGGACCCGGACGCCGATTTCCTCGGGCGAGCGAATGACTCGGCCGAGGGCCTGCCGGGTCTTGCGGACGGTCGGAATCTCGACCGCGTAGCGCCACCCGGCATCCGCCCGGTCTTCGAAGGTCGCCTCGTAGGCGTCCTGGACCGCTTCCTTTCGATCGTCGAGGTAGGGGTAGGGAACGCCGACCACCACGACGGTGTGGGCGTCGTCGCCGTCGAAACTGACGCCCTCCGCGAGCGTGCCCCACAGCGAGGTCAGGAGTGCGGCGGCGTCGTCTTCGACGAACGTTTCGCGGAGTTCCTCCGCGCGCTCGCCCGGTTCGTCGAGGTACGTCGTCGCGCCGACCGTCAGTCGGTCCGCGTAGCGTTCGGCCTCCGAATAACTCGGGAAGAAGACGAGAGTGTTGCCCGGCGTGAACCGGATCGCGTCCGCGAGGGCGTCGGTCACCGTCGCCTGGACGTCTGGGTCGTTGCGTTCGCTGGCGAACAGCGGCGGCGTATCCACGGCGAACGTCCGGCGGCGCTCCTCGGGGAAGGTAAGGCCGTAGGCCATCGTCGCCGGATCGGACAGGCCGAGGACGTCCTCGGTCACGTCGAAGGGGCGCAGCGTAGCGCTCATGAGGACGCTCGCGTGGACCTCTTCGAACAGTTCCTGGGTAACCGGGCGCGGGATGCAGGTGTACAGCTCGGCGCGCCCGTACACCTCCTCGGTGGCCCGATCGCGCCGCACCGAGACGACGGGGTACTGCCCCGTCTTTTTCCCTTCCTCCATCCACAGTGAGAGGAACGAGGCGGCTTCGAGCGTCTGGCACTCCTTCCTGACGTCCGTCTCGCCGCTCCGGTAGGCCTCCTCGTAACCCTCGTCGAGGTCCTTCCCGAGCGCCATCGCCTCTTCGAGGTCGGCGTCGTAGCCCGGCCCGGAGTACCGTTGCAGGAAGGAGACGGTCAGGTCGTCCCGCCCCTCCTCGTTGTCGATCGGGACGTCGTCCCACTCCTCGCCCACGCTCTCGCGGCCGCCGAACCCCAGGGCGTCCTCGTAGACCTCGACCAGCGCCCGGTGGAACGCCGAGAGGACGTTCACCGCGGCCTCGGCACGGGGATCGCTCACGTCCGCGAGTTCGTCGAGTGCGGATTCGAGCGTGCGTTCCGTGAGCGTCCTGGTCGCGTGATCGCGGGCCGCCGACTCGACGTTGTGGGCTTCGTCGAAGACGGCGATCACGTCCTCGGGGTCACGACCGAGCCACCGGAAGAACTGCCCGCGGATCATCGGATCGAGCAGGTGGTGGTAGTTGCAGACCACGAGGTCGACGCCCTCGATGCCGTCCTTGAGGAGTTCGTACCCGCACAGTCCCCGGTCGTGGGCGAACTCGTAGATCTCGTCGGGCGTTCGGACGTCCTCGAACAGCCACTCGTAGAAGTCGTCGGTGTCCCGGGTCAGGTTCTCGTAGTAGTAGTCGCAGGTGTTGCGCTCCCGGAGGTCCTCGAGGTCGCCCTCGACGCGGTCGAGTTCGTCCATGACTGCGCCCCGCGCCTCGGCGGCACCCTCCTCGCCGTCGCGACTGGCTTCGAGCAGTTCCTCCTGGCGTCGTTCGAGTTGCTGGTGGTCGCGCTCGGCGTCGACGAGTTCGTAGGTCGCGTCCCGGAGCACCTGGCACTCCTCGAAGCCGACGTCGAGGTGGCACATCGAGGACTTGCCCCGGAAGACGACTGCGCGGATCGGTTCCCCCTCGTTGATCGCCCGGGCCTCGGCCACGAACTGTCGCATCTGCTGGTGGACGTTGGTCGTGATGACGACCGTCTTGTCCTCGGCCCGGGCGTATTCGAGGGCGGGCGCGAGCGAGGACAGGGTCTTGCCGGTCCCGCAGGCCCCCTCGAAGAGCACGTCCCGGCCCGCCTGGAGCGCCTCGTGGATCCCCGCCATCGCCTCGCGCTGGTTCTCGTAGGGCTCCTCGTAGGGGAAAAAACGCATGAACTCCGGCACCGCGTCCGCGTCCTGGTCCGTCGCCACGTCGTGAGGTTTCGCGCTCTCGAATAAAAAGGCTCGCCTGCCGGTTGGTGACAACTTACGTCTCGGGTTCGATGTAGACCGTCCTGATCCCCGGTTCGCGGTCCTTGAGCGCCGCCTCGATGGCCGAGATGCGGTCGTCCATCGACTCGGTATCGAGGTCGTCGGCGAAAGCCACGTCGGCGGTCACGACGATCCGTTCGGGCCCGAAGTAGACCGTCCGGAAGTCGATCACTTCCTCGACACCTTCCCAGTTGGCGACGAGTTCGCGGAGATCCGATTCCTCTTGGGCGGACATGCTCTCGCCCAGGATGAGCCGTTTGTTCTCCCAGGCCAGCGCCAGGGCGAACCCCATGAGCATCAGACCGATAGCGAACGCCGCGGCGGCGTCGTAGATCGGGTTTCCGGTCGCCTGCTCGAGGGACACCCCGATCAACGCAAGGACGATCCCGGTGAGCGCGATGGTGTCCTCGGTCAGGGCAGTCAGCGTCGTCACGTCGCTCGTCTTTCGGAAGGCTTCGGGATAGCCGTCCCAGCCGTGGCGATCCATCTGCCGGCGCATCTCTGCCCGGGCTTTGACGAGGGCGTAGGTCTCGAACGCGAACGCGCCCAGCAGGACGGCGTAGCTGACGTACACCGGATCGAAGGACAGCGACGGATCGTACGAGAATCCGAGGAACTCCACGGCCCCGGTGCCGGCGTGGGAGCCGTGCCCGTCGGCGGTGAGTTTCGAGAACCCGTGTTTGGCCGATTCCCAGCCGGCGATGCCGAACAGGAAGACGCTCACGAGGAAGCTGTAGAAGAACTGGGCCTTTCCGTAACCGAAGGGGTGCGTCCTGTCGGCCGCCTGGCCGCCGTAGCGGATGCCGATCAGGAGAAACACCTGGTTGCCCGTGTCGGAGATGGAGTGATAGGTCTCCGAGAGCATCGACGCGCTGCCGGTCAGCAGGAAGGCGACGAACTTCAAAATCGCGATGGCCCCGTTCGCGAACAGCGCGGCCAGCACGACCGTCTTGCTCGAGCCCATGCCCATCGAGTCCTCCCGGGAGGGGAAATCGTTTCGGGTGGATGCGATCCTGGCCGAGCCTCGAAAGCGTCGAAAACCCCCCGCGCCTACGACCGTTCGTGCTCGTCATCCTTTCGGATACGCACGCCCACGACGGCCACGAACTGACCGATCACCTGCGAGACGTCGCTCGGGACGCCGACCGGGTCGTTCACGCTGGCGACTTCACGACCGGGGCCGTGCTCGATTCGTTCCAGAGCGCCACGTCCCGTCTCGACGCGGTTTACGGGAACGCCGACGACCCGGCCGTTCGCGAGCGACTCCCGGACGAACGCGTTCTCGAATACGCCGGGATCCGGATCGCCGTCACCCACTGGAAAGACGGGGGTGCGACGGCGCTGTCCATGTTCGGCCGATCGGTCGGGGCGGACCTGGTCGTCTTCGGCCACACGCACCGCCAGCAGGTCGTCAGCGACGCCGAACCGGTCCTGTTGAATCCCGGCAGTCACGCCACGCCGCGAGGGAATCGCCCCGGATACGCTACACTGGTGGCGAGCGAGGGCGGTCTCGCTGGAACGATTCGAGAACCGGACGGGGCTGTCGTCGACCGGTTCTCGGTGTAGGAGAGGAGCGCGATTGGAGGGGAGGAAAGCGTTGGACAGCCGTGTGGTTTCTCTCGGAGGGCCGAACTCAGTCGGGACCACCCGGGTGCACTCTACCCTACGCTCACAGGGATATTATAACTGCTGAAGGGTGAAATAGCCGTTTTACCCTCCAAGAACGTTGCCCACGCCCCCGCCGTCCACGCACCGGAATCGAACCCAGGCTGTCGGCTTACTCCCACTTTTGCGCCGGGAATCCGCGAACGTACCAGAGCGAGAAGACCAGGAGGATCACGAGGGCGCCACCGGCGAAGAAGAACAGTCCCGGCGGGAGGCCTGCGCTCCCTGCGACGCCGGGGGCGTTCGACGCGGCGGTGGCAGTCGCTTCGACGGCCGACAGTCCAGGTTCGACCGCCTGCACCGGTTCTGTTGCTGGCGCCTGTCCGACCTCCGACGCCGTCCTGACGACTTCGCCACCGTCCGGGGCCGCTCCGCCAGCCGGTGCTCCGCCGCTACCGAAGAGGCCCCCGAGGCCGCCGGTCCCGAACGCCGACTGGACGATCAACGCGCCAGCGGCCAGCACGCCGAGTCCGCCGAGTAACCGCGAGAGGGCGGTCTTCAGTCCCGACGAGGCCTTTTCGTCACCCGCGAACACCACCAGCGGCTGGTCCGTGGGTGCGTACACGTTCATTTCCCGGCCTTTCTCCGAGTAGACGGTATCGACCACCTCGATGGCGTCGGCGTTCTCGAGTTTTTCGAGGTGGTACTGGACGTTCTGCAGGGACGTGTCGATGCGGTCGGCCACCTTGGACGGAGTGGCCGGTTCTTCGTGCAGGGCGGCGAGCAGTTTCCGTGCCGTCTCGGAGGACAGTGCCGAGAGCAGGGCGTCGGCGTCCTCGCTGTTCAGGCCGACGATTCGGGGCGTCGCGTCGTTCGCGGGCGTCGCGTCTGAGGTGGAGGGCAGTAAATTTGACATGTGGTCCCACCCGGAACAGCCCCATGTTTCTGCTCCAACACCATCCCTTTTTCGCCTGTCCGTCGATGACTAAAATCGCGCCTATAGTCTCGGCGTGCTACTGCTGACATCACTCCAATCGTGGTTTTAGTCTCTAGAAACGGCCTCAAACTGCCGAAATCGACGTTTTATCGAACAGCCCCCCATCGGGGCCGACGGCGGCTCCTGCTGGCGTAACGTCTTTTGTCGTCCCGGCGGTACCCGGAGACATGGATCCGGTCCTCGTGTTCGTCGCCGTCGGGCTCGCCATCCTGATCTTCTTCCTCTACCTGCTGGCCCGTCGGACGGTCCTCGGGTTCCAGGAAGGCGTCGATCGCGGGAAAAAGTGATCGTGGTCGGTCCGAAACCGAGTGCGTCTCAGGCGAGTGCCGCTCGGACCCGCTCGACGGCCGTTTCGACGTCCTCGCGGTCGATGTCGAGGTGCGTGGTGAACCGGACGACGTAGTCGTCGAACTCGATGCCGTGGACGTCCTCATCGGCACACGCGTCGAGGAACGCTGCTGCCGTCATGCCGGTCCCCTCGGTATCGACGATGACGATGTTGGTGTCCGGCGTCAGCACGTCGAGCCCGTCGATGTCGGCCAATCCCTCCGCGAGGATCCGCGCGTTCTCGTGATCCTCTGCCAGTCGGTCGACGTTTTCGAGGGCCAGAAGCCCTGGTGCGGCGATGATTCCGGCCTGGCGCATCCCGCCACCGAACAGCTTTCGAACCCGCCGCGCACGCTCGATGAAGTCCTCGTCGCCGGCCAGGATCGATCCGACGGGTGCACCGAGTCCTTTCGAGAGACAGAACTGGACCGAATCGACGGGGTCGGTGAAGCGGGTGACGTCCTCGTCGAGTGCAACGGCGGCGTTGAAGATCCGCGCCCCGTCCAGGTGGACCGGCACGTCGAGTTCGTGAGCGGCCTCGGCCGCCGCGGCGACGTCCTCGGGTGGGATCGCCACCCCACCGCGGCTGTTGTGGGTGTTCTCGAGGGCGAGGAGCCCGGTGCCGGGCCGGTGGACGTCTTCCTCGACGTAGGCATCCTCGATGGCGCCCGGCGTCGGGCAGGCATGCTCGCCCGCGTCGATGGTCCGGGCCTGGAGGCTCGACAACTGGGCGACGCCGCCGAGCTCCCACTTGTAGATGTGGCTCTCGTGCTCGAGGACGATCTCCTGCCCGCGGTCGGTGTGGACCCGGACGGCGACCTGGTTGCCCATCGTCCCCGAGGGGACGTACAGTGCGGCCTCCATGCCGACCAGGTCGGCCGCTTTGCGCTCCAGTTCGTCGACGGTCGGGTCGTCCCGGTGGACGTCGTCCCCGACCTCGGCGGTGGCGGCGGCCTCCCGCATCGCCTCGCTCGGCCGGGTGACGGTGTCGCTTCGGAGGTCGATCATGGCACCCAGTTGCGTGCCGACGGGCAAATAGGCGACGTTCGCGGAACTCCCGACTCCGTTTCTCCGTCGCCCGAACCCCTTCCCTTCCCCTGGAGACCGTGGCACGGAACCGCCGCAAGTCGTCATTTCGAGGGTCCGAAACGCTCCTCGATACCGTTTTATTCTGCTCTGGACTGGTAGCCACGATCCGCGAGGGACGACTTCGAAAACCGAAACCAGTTTGCATTCGGGGGCAGCCAGTTCGATTATGGACCCACGCATTCGCGAGCAGGCAGAGATCGTCGCCCACCATTCGACCGACCTGGAGGAGGGCGACGAGGTCGTGATCGTTGCCCCGCCGGCAGCCGAGGACCTCGTCGTCGCGCTCCACGAGGTGATCGGGGATCTGGGTGCCAAGCCGATCGCGATGATGCACAGCGATCGGGCCAACCGGGCCTATCTCCGGGCTCACGACCCCGAGTTCGAGACGCCAGAACACGAACTCGCGCTCGTCGAGGAGATGGACGCCTACATCGCGATCAGGGCGAACGCGAACGTGACCGAGACGAGCGATGTCGCCCCGGAAACCAACAGCGCCTTCCAGCGCGCACAGACCCCGATCCGGAACGAGCGCCTCTCGAAGCGGTGGTGTCTCACGCAGTTCCCCGCCCCGGCCAACGCACAGATCGCCGAGATGAGCACCGAGGCCTACGAGAACTTCGTCTGGGACGCCATCAACAAGGACTGGGACGCCCAGCGCGAGCACCAGGCGGAGATGGTCGACATCCTCGACGACGCCGACGAGGTGCACATCGTCTCGGGCGACACCACGGACCTCACGATGAGCCTCGCCGGCAACACGACGATCAACGACTACGGCGAGAACAACCTGCCCGGCGGCGAGGTCTTCACCGCCCCCGTCCGCGATTCCGTCGAGGGCGAGGTCCTCTTCGACAAGCCCCTGTATCACCAGGGTCGCGAGGTCGAGGACGCGTACCTGCGCTTCGAGGAGGGTCGCGTCGTCGAGCACTCGGCCGCCAAGAACGAGGACGTCCTGACCGAGGTGCTGGACACCGACGAGAGCGCCCGCTACCTGGGCGAACTAGGGATCGGGATGAACCGTGACATCGACCAGTTCACCTACAACATGCTGTTCGACGAGAAGATGGGCGACACGATCCACCTGGCGGTCGGGCGCGCCTACGACGAGTGCGTCGGCGAGGGCAACGAGACCAACGAGTCCGCCGTCCACGTGGACATGATCGTCGACATGGCCGAAGACTCGTACATCGAGGTCGACGGCGAAATCGTCCAGCGAAACGGGACGTTCCGGTTCGAGGACGGGGTCGAGGAGTAGCGAGATCCGAACGAAGTGAGGATCTCGAAGGAGGCGAGCGGGGAGGAACGACCCGCGAGTAGCGAG
>DATFIX010000245.1:0-7585 GCA_035269625.1 Natrialbaceae archaeon | reverse complement strand
GACCGTCGCCACCTGACTCGCGTTCGCGACGATTTTCAGGGTCGCCGAATCGCCGTCGCCCATGGCCCCGATCGTCCAGTTGCCCGAACCGGCATCGTACGACCCGTAGCTCGGGGTGGACGAGCTGTACGTAACCTTGGTGGGGAGGACGTCCCGAACGACCACCCCAGTCGTCGCGTTCGGCCCTGCGTTCGTCACCGTCACCGTGAACAGGACGTGATCGCCGACCGTCACCGTGGACGCGTTGGCCGTCTTGGTGACGGAGAGGTCAGCCGTCGGTGCCGGTTCGGATTCGACGGTTACCGTCGCCGAGTCCACGTCGTTCAAAGCGTCAGGATCTGATAGGTCACTCGCCGTCACGCCCGCGACGTTCTCCCACGAACCCACCGCCGTCGCGTTGACCGTGAGCGAAAGCGTCTCGGTCGCACCCGCCGAGAGGTCGCCGACGCTCCAGACGCCAGTTCCCGGATCGTAGATGCCCGTGCTGGGCGCGTCGGAAACGTACGAGAGTCCGGTCGGGAGCAGATCGCTGATCTCGACCCCTGTCGTCGCGTTCGGGCCGGCGTTCGAGAGGGTGACGATGAACTGCACGTGGTTACCGACCGTCACCGTGGACGCGTTGGCCGTCTTGGTGACGGAGAGGTCAGCCGTCGGTGCCGGTTCGGATTCGACGGTTACCGTTGCCGAGTCCTCGTCGTTGGACGCGACGGGGTCCGGAAGGCCACTCGCCGTCACGGTCGCGACGTTGTCCCACGATCCTATCGTCGTCGCGTTGACGACAAGGGTGAGCGTCTCGTTCGCGCCAATCGGAAGGTCGCCGACGCTCCAGACGAGCGTCCGATTTCCTGGATAGTAGGTCACCGGAGCGCCGGGTGAGCCAGAAACGTACTCCAGCCCGGCAGGCAGCACGTCCTCGGCGACCACATCGGTCGTCGCGTTCGGGCCCGCGTTCGAGAGTTCCAGTTCGAACGCCACGCGGTCGCCGACCGTCACGGTGGACCTGTTCGATGTCTTGGAGAGCGTCAGGTCGGCTGTCGGTGGTTGAGGTCCAGATTCGACCGTCACGGTGGCGTTCGCCCGGTTGTCATCCAGGTTGGGATCGAAAACGTCGGTCGCCGTGACGTTCGCTTTGTTTTCCCACGACCCCGCTGTCGTCGCGTTGACGACGAGAGTGAGCGTTCCCGTCGCGCCGGCCGAAAGGTTGCCGACGCTCCAGACGCCAGTTCCCGAATCATAGACTCCCCGGGTCGGCGTGTCGGAAACGTAATCGAGTCCACCCGGAAGGAGATCCGTGACCTCGACGCCAGTCGTCGCGTTCGGGCCAGCGTTCGAGAGTTCCAGTACGAACCTCACGTGGTCACCGACCGTCACGGTCGTCCCGTTCGCCGTTTTGGAGAGATTCAGATCGGCCGCCGGGGGTTGTGGTCCGGATTCGACGGTCACGGTGGCACTGCCTTCGTCATTGGACGAATCGGGGTCCGGGACGTCACTTGCCGTGACGTTCGCGACATTGTCCCACGGGCCAACGGTCGTCGCGTTGACGACGAGCGTGAGCGTCTCGGTCACACCAACAGGTACGTCGCCAACGGCCCAGACGACAGTACGGGTCGCGGGATCGTAGGTGCCACCCGCCGACGCCGAGACGAAGTTCAGCCCGTCGGGCAGCGCGTCGATGATCTCGACGCCAGTCGTCGCGTTCGGCCCCTCGTTGGTCACGTTCACCGCGAACGTCACCCAGTCGCCGCGCTGGACGGTGGTTTTGTCGCTCGATTTGGACACTGTCAGATCGGCGCGCTCCGAGCTTTCGAGCACGGTCACGCTCGCCGAATCCCGGAGTTGGTCGACCGATCCCTGGTGCCCTGGATCGCTCTCGACGGCCGTGGCGACGTTCTCCCAGGTGCCGGTCGCGTTCGCCCGGGCGACGATATCGAGAACGGCCGTCTCCCCGGCATCGACCCGGAACGTCCACTGTCCCGATCCGGCGTCGTAGCTTCCCGCAGTCGCCGTTGCCGACACGTAGTCGAGCCCTGACGGGAGCGTGTCGTTCAGCGTGACGTTCGCCTCGGCGAGCATGCCGTCGTTCGTCACGCTGACGATGAATGTGACCGTCTCGCCGTGGGTTGCAGTCACGTGCTTCGCGTCCGTCACCGTCCCGTTCGACACCGTCTTTTCGACCTCGAGATACACGGAGTCCCCAGCGGCAACACCGACGTCAGCGAGTGGCGCGGCCCCACCGACCGTCGCCACGCTCGTGATCACGATGATCGCCACCAGGACCGCCCGCAACTTGGCTCCGACCCCCCGGTCGCTCATCACGCACTCAGCTCCCCGGCCCACGAGAAATACTCCATGATTATGTATAAGGTTTCTAACACCGATATGTCGTGCGTGCGGTTCTCAGTGGGCGAGAGGATACGAAACGAGCTTGAATAATGAACCGATACAGATTACGTAATGAATCGTTGTAGTAAGAGAAAGGAACCCTTGGAGTCCGATGACGTCGGCCAGTTTCGTCACTCGATGGACATTCCGACGACCCGGAGGGCGATATAGGGGACGAGGTAGCCCAGGCAATAGCCCAGCGCGTGGGAGTACACGTTGAGAACGGTCCCGTCTCCGGCCGGCGACGACGGAAACGCGACGAACGGGATCGAAACGACGAGGAGCACTCCCCACACCGCGCTATGGAAATGGCCAGGATAACGGGCACCCCGTCGCACCGTTTGGATTACCGTGTCAGCGACGTCGGCCTCCCGCGGCCGGAGGTACCAGAGACCGCCGACGACTCCGAGGGCAACGACGGCCAGCCCCGACCGCAGAGACGGGAGCGTTCGCATCGCGATGATCCCCACACCGAGGAAGAACAATACTGGAGATTTGTCCCGGTCGAGGCCGTTACCGAACTGGACGGCGAGATACTCCCAGAGGAGCAGGGCGAGAAACCCGACGAACGCCATCGCGATTCCCGAAAACCCGTAGCCGACGCGCGGACGAGGGACGAGCAGGTTCAGGCCCGAGAGCACGAACGGGAAGGCGACGACGAACGTGGCGAACGCGGCCAGGAACGTCTTCCGACGACCGCTCAGGGCCCCCACCACGTAGGCGACCGGGACGACCGCTCCGTACGCCAGGAGATTCGCCAACAAATGGGTCACCTCCAGGTGAACGTAGTGAGACGCGAAGGCGGTCAGCAGCGTCGGGTTCCGGTACGCCAGGGCCAGGTCGAGCTTTACCGGGTTTGGGAGGGCGAACAGGGCGACCAGCAGGAGCGGGACGGAAACGATCATCAGGAGATCCACGACGCGGGCCCGCTCCCGAACCGCCGCCGCGAAACCCCGAGCGGTCCCCGACGACGAAGGGTCTTCGACAGGATCGTCTCCAGCGTGGTGGCCGATCAAATCGGTCCGAAATCGCCGCCGCGATCACAAATAGCTACTGGCAAAAAACCTGCCATCCTCGGAACACGCGCCGCTTGGCGTCGTCACCGAGTGCCCCAACCGGTTGCGGTTCGGACCGGTCGGAGCGATGACGTTGAACGTCCTTAAACAGTATTACCTGCAGGACCACAAACGTTAACAAGGACCACATCGATTCCCGAGTACAGACACCTAACGACCCCGAACATGAGCAAGTCAGCAAACCAACCGATGCCAACGACGCGCGTGAGTACCCGATTCAAATCGCTGAGACTCGCCAAAGACGAAGTCGTCATTTACGACACCGAGGTGGAGGAGGGCTGGATCCAGTCCGACACCGTCTACGAGCTCCCGTCGCTCGACCGATAGCTCGATAGAGCAGCCCTCCGTTCGATTTTCCTGACTGTTTCACACCCCGACCGTCATTCATCGGGGCTCGCCTCACTCCCGGAACTCCGGTTCCCGGAACGCGGTCGGGAACAGCCACCGGAGGAGATACCAGGCCGGGAAGTACGCCGAGAGCAGTCCGAGCGCCGCGAGCGACCAGACCACCTCGGTCGAGCCGAGTCCCACCATCGCGACGGCCAGGGCGACGAACGCGACGACCGCGAGGGCCGGGCCGCCGGGCGCCCGGTAGGCCGGTTCGAGGTCGGTCCGGTAGTACCGGAGCCCGAGGAACGAGAGGATGTTGATGCCGTACGGCAGGCCGGTCCCGACGATGGCAGCCACGACGAGGAGTTCGTAGAAGTATCGCGGGAACGTCGCGAGCGCGGCCGCGACGAGGGCGATGGCCAGCAGGCCGACCCAGGGTACCTGAAAGCGCGAGTGGACGGCGGCGAATGGCTTCGGGAGGACGCCCTGGCGTCCCAGCGCGAGGAGGACCCGACCGGCACTCATCGTGCCGACGAGCATCGTCGTGAAGATGGCGACCATCGCGGCGACTGGCAGGAGGAATCGGTGGAAGACCCCGATGCCGTAGGTCTCGGCTGCCGTCCCGATCGGGGCCGCCACGACGGCGCTATCCGGGACGAAATCGGCCGCCGGGATCGCACCGTGGAGGGCGGCCACCACGGCGGTGTAGAGGACCGTCACGAAGACGAGCGAGAGGACGATCGCGCGGGGGATGGTCCGACTCGGTTCTTCGACCTCCTCGGCGACCGACGGGATGACCGTCCAGGCGCCGTAGGACGTGATCGCGATCTGGACGGCGGCGGCGAAGGGGCCGAGATCGACCGACCCGAATCCACGGAAGTGGGCGGGATCGGCCCGGGCGAGACCGAGGGCGACGAAGACCAGCAGGACGGTCAACAGCGCGGCCGAGAGAACGAGGTTGGCCCGACTCGTGACGGTCACCCCCAGCAAGTTCACCAGGAAAGCGAGGGCGACGCCGAGAACCGCGATCGGGACCGTGTATTCGCCGGCCCCGGGGACGACGATCGCGGCGTATTCCGCGATGGCCAGGGCCGACACGGTGATCCCGAAGATCCAGCCGAGGCTGTAGGAAATCCCCTCGAGATAGCTCGCGAACGCCCGGACGGTCGGGTTCGGGCCCAGCGCCTCGTAGGGAAACACGGCGGGACCGCCCGCCTCCGGAAAGGCAAGCGAGAGTTCGGCATAGGGAAGCGCGATCCCCAGCATGAGCAGGCCGGCGGCCAGCCACGCCAGGACGGCCGTCGACCCGACGAGTCGGCCGGTCGCCCCGGGGAAAATGAAGATGGCCGAGCCGATCATCCCGCCGACGCTCAACAGGAGCAAATCGAGCAAGCCCAGTCGTCGTTCGAGTTCGCCACCGTTCGTGCCGTCGTTCGTGCCCATGGATACCGGAGTGAATCGCAGGTGGAGGGTGGTCGGTCGTCGTGAGTCGATCCGCGACGCGGTCTTCTCGCCAGTCGTTCAAGTGGGGCTCTCTTGTGCGTTGTGGATTCGGGCCACGTTGGACCCGTCACTCCGCATCGTCGTCCGTCCGGTCCTCCTCCCGAACCGTTCCGCCGACGACCAGCGCCGCACCGATGATGACGAGGTTCTTCACGATGTACTGTCCCTCGACGGTGAGGCCGTAGGGGAATTCGGTGAACACCACGTCCGGCAACAAGACGACGGGCAGGAACGTCCCCGGCATCTGGAGGAACAGGAGGAAGATGCCGACGCGGATCAGCGGACGGTACACCAGACAGAGCCCGATCAGCATCTCCCACACGCCGAGCACCGGGACGAACACCTCGGGCGGGAAGAAGTAGACCGTCTCCTCGACGAGTTCCGCCGCGGGACTGATCCCGATGACCTTGAGTGCGCCGAACCAGACGAAGACGACCCCGATACCGATCCGTACGATCGGCATGCCAAATCTGGCCATCGTCGCCGAAATCTTGCGATCGATCCTGTCGAACTCCCCGATCCACCGGCCGAGACGACCGAAACGCTCCGTTGTGTCCATGGTACCCTCCAGTCGAGTGTTCGGTTCCGGGAGACGGCACCCGATACCGCTTCGCCGGAAACCCTGGGATACGTATGCGCCACACAACGATCAATCTGCTGAAAAATCGTACAGTGGACGTCAACTCGGCGAGAAACGGCCGTTTCAGACGTCGTCGGGCGTGTCGAAGTCGTGGAAGTGCTCGCCGTGCTCCTTCGTGAGAACGTTGAGGGCCGCGGCCGCGCCGTCGCCGGCCGAGATGATCGCCTGCCACTCCTCGGCCCGGACCATCGCGCCGGTGGCGTAGGCGTTCTCGACGCTGGTCTCCATCGTCACGTCGACGTCGACGACGCCGTCGTCCGTGAACTCACAGCCCAGGTCTTCGGCGAGGTCGCGGTTGGCTCCGGTCGCGAGGATCACGTAGGTCGCCTCGTACTCGCCCTCGTCGGTCTCGACGACGAACCCGTCGCCGTCTCGTTCGACCGCCGTCACTTCCTCGTCCTCGTGGAGGTCGACGCCGTGATCCGCGACGGCGTGCTCGCGGGCACGGTCGACGAAGACCGACCCGTCCATGCTCCGGATGCCGAGGTAGTTGAACAGGTGGGCCTTGTGGAGCCACGTCCCGTCCGTGTCGAAGACGGTCGTCTCGAGGTCGTTTTTCGCGGTGAACAGTCCAGCGCTCAGGCCGGCGGCGCCCCCGCCGACGACGATGACAGTTGACATGATCGACCCTAGGTTCGTATCAGCGACAATAACGTTGCCGGTGGCGGAAGTCCGTCGTGACTACGACAGCAACGACAGCGACCGGCGGTCGGAATCGTTCGACGGACCGAAGACGTGGATTTATCCCGCGGCAGGAAAAACCACCGACCAACCAATGCTAGCGTTTCACGTCGCCTTCGTCGCGTTGCTCGTCGGGGTCGAGGCGTTCTTCACCGGACTGTCGGTCCTGAACGTTCGCTACGGCGAACGCGCCGTCGCCGATTCGGCGTCCTGGATCGAAGACGAACTCGGCGTCGAGGACACGGACCGACTGTCGTCCTATCACCGGTTGCGAACCGGGTTCGGTCTGCTGTCCACGTGGATCGGGTTGCTGGCGCTGTTCCTCGTGCTGTATTCGGGACTGTTCGCCGACGCCGTCGCGGTCGCCGACGATCTCGGCGCGGGGTCGCTGGTCGAGGGCGTGGCGTTCTTCGTCGGCGGTGCCGTCGTACTCGCGCTCTACGACGTCCCGTTCGACCTGTTCGGGACGTTCGTGATCGAGGAGATCTTCGACTTCAACGAACAGTCGGTGACACTCTGGCTCCGCGATACGCTGCTGAGTCTGGTCCTGTCCGTCGTCCTGGTCGCCGCCATCGTGACCGGACTGCTCTGGATCGTCGGGACCGTCTCGCAGTGGTGGCTGGCCGGCGTCGGCCTGGTCGCCGTCCTCGTGGTCGTCCTCAACGTCCTCCTGCCGCGGGTGGTCATGCCCCTGTTCTACGACTTCGAGCGCCTCGACGGCGGGGACCTCCGCGAGGCGATCGAGGAGGTCTTCGAGCGCGCGGGCTTCTCCTGCGAGGAGATCTACGAGATGAACGCCAGTTCTCGCTCCTCGAAGTCCAACGCCTTCTTCGCCGGGTTCGGTCGCACGAAGCGCGTCGTCCTGTTCGACACGCTGATCGAGTCCATGGAGACTCCCGAGATCCAGGCCGTCCTCGCCCACGAACTGGCCCACTGGAAGAAGGGCCACGTCTGGAAGCGGATCGGGAGCACG
>DATFIX010000244.1:0-2732 GCA_035269625.1 Natrialbaceae archaeon | reverse complement strand
ACCGAGCCATAGCGATGCGAGTTCGGTCGAGGGCACTGCACCGAGGTGCTCGCCCGATGATCGGTTTACCGGACCGGCTCGGTCGCTATCTACTATGGATAGTATTTGGAAAACAGGTATCATTGATAATTTATCTTCCTCGGATAAAATCCGGTCACGATGACAGCTCGGTGTGCATGCGAATCGTCCGCCGAGCACAAATATTCGTGACTTTCGCCCCGCTATCGTGGATATTCGCCAGAAAACGCTCCGCTCGAAACGTTCGCCATAGAAGCGGGATCAAAAATCAACATATATAACGAAATATACGGTATTCTGCTAGATATATTCCTATTGAGTGGCTAAAACAGTCGTATAACCCAAGTATATTCGAATTTACCGTTGAAACGTCCAGGTAATTGCTGGGCTTTGCAGTTTATTTATAATTACTTATAATATTCATATCTTCTCGTATATTCATCAAATTTTGCTCTCCGCCGTTCTCGGACCTCGGTTCCGGATCGTTTCGATCCCCACGAATAGAAAACCGGTCCCCGACCTCGCCCGACGGCCACGCCCCGAGGTGGGCGGTCCACACCCTTTTCCCGCTCGCACCGCTTCCACCGCGTATGGCACGACGGTCCCTCCTGACGCGCGCGATCTGGTTCGTCTTCGTGGGGTGGTGGCTGACGCCGCTGGTAGTCAACCTCGCCTGGGGGCTGAACCTGACGGTCGTCCTCGCGCCGATCGGGATCAAGTTGATCAACCTCGTCCCGACGGTGCTCACCCTGGCCGAACCGCGATCGTTTTCGAATCCGGCGGCTGCACGGGGCCAACGTTCCATCCTCGTCCGGGCGGTCTACTTCGTCCTCGTGGGCTGGTGGGCGAGTTTCCTCTGGGCCAACCTCGCGGTCCTGTTCGCAGTGACCGTCATCGGGCTTCCGGTCGCGATCTGGATGCTCAACCGTCTCCCGTACGTGACCTCGCTGTATCGCTTCCACGGCTGAGGCCCTCCAGAGAGGGCCTCGACGCCACCCTTTTGTCGGCGTCCCGCGAACGCCCGCCATGGCCAGCGCGGCGCCCATGACGGAGCCGCACGTCCTCGCGCGAACGAAACGCCGCCTCTTTCCCGAGGCCGACGCCGAGGGAACCTACGCCGTCGTCGATACCCAGTTCTCGACCGACACCTGGCTCGACGGCGACGATCGGATCGCTCCCGAGATCCACGAGGCGCTCGCGCCGTTCAACCACGTCCCGATCGGGTCGGGCTATCCCGACCTCGTCGGGGTCCGATCGCTCGACAGCGACCTCCTGGCCGTCGATCGCGTCGGCGACGACCAAGCACTGATCGCGGTCGAGGCCAAGGGCCGGAAAGCGGACGGCACCGTCGACGTGGAGCAGGGCATCGTCCAGGCGTACGACCGTCTCCACGAGGCCAACGCCGCGTTCGTCGCCGCGCCGACGGGGGCCGTCTCCCCGTCGGCCCGGACGCTCGCCCGGGAACTCAACGTGGGCGTGCTGGGCGTCGCGGCCGATGGCGACGTCGAACCGCTCGAAGCTCCGCGGTTCGTGGGCCCGCCACCGACGCCGGAGAGCAACGCCATCGCCTTCCAGGCCAGCGCGCAGGGCGTCGCCGAGAAGTCCTTCGGGCTCAACCACCCGAAGAACTACCTGGCGTATCCCCTGGCCGTGTCCCACCACGACGAGACTGCCGGCGTTCTCTCCCGATTCGTCGTCGGGGCCACGGACAGCGCACGGACGGGGGCGGCGTTCCTGAACCTGATCGACGACCGGCCGGACGGCGTTCGACTGACGCCCCTCGGGCGCGAGGTGGTCCGGTTCGCGCTCGACCGCTACGGGACCGTGGACGCCGCGCTCCGGCAGTTCGAGGACTGGAAAGGATCACGGCAACGGTTCTACGACCTCGCACCAGAGTGGGGGTTGCTCGCCCGCCGGATCGTCCACGCCTACCCGGCCACCGAGTTGCTCGTCGAGGAACTCCAGCACCTGCACGAGGACGGGCGTTCGGCGCCGTCGCTCGTCGACCTCGTGGCGTACCTCCACGAACTCCGCCCGTCCTTCGCCGTCGAACTGTTCGTCCGCGGGACGGACGAGGCCCGGCGACGCGTCCTCACCCAAGAGGGTGAACTTCGACGCGAGGCGCTCGCCGACGGGAACGTCTATCACGCGCCGACGACGTTCCAGCTCAAGGCGATGCTCTACCACGCTGGCATCCTGACGGAACGCGGGCGCGAGCCGCACGCCCTCGATCCGACCGAGGACGTCTGGGCGCTCCGCCATCCCGTGTGACGGGCGGCCGGGGAACGCCGCGTTCGGCCGGGTGCAACCTAGGCGTCGGTCGCGTTGTAGGTCACGCTGACGGTCGCCGTGACGGTCACGGGCCCGGAACTGAGGGACGTCCCGCCCCCGTCCGCGGCAGCCTCCATCGTCACGCTCCTGGTGGGGACGTGCACGTCGGTCGTGCTGGCGGAATGCACGCCGACGATCGCGAGATCGGCGCTCGACGCGATCGTGTCGGCCTGCTGGCGGGCGTTCGACATCGCCGTTTCGAGGGCCTTCGTTCGGAGCTCCCGACGCGTCTCCTCCGAGAGGGTGAACCGGACGTCGTTCACGTTCGTCGCGCCGCTGTCGATCGCCGTGTCCACGCCGTCGCCGGAATCGTGGTCGCCGTCGACCTGTGGACCCACCCCGAACCGGTCGAAGTGCCGTCGGATCGGGACGCACGGTCTCCG
>DATFIX010000243.1:0-11175 GCA_035269625.1 Natrialbaceae archaeon | reverse complement strand
AACAGTCCGTCGGCGGAGAGCGCATCAACCGTGGCTACGAGGACCGCACGCTCTCGCACTACGAACCGAACGACATCTCCGCCGAGGCACACGGCTTCGTGGAGAACTCCTACCGTGGCGGGCTCACCCCACGGGAGTTCTTCTTCCACGCGATGGGTGGCCGCGTCGGCCTGGTCGACACGGCAGTCCGGACCTCCAAGTCCGGCTACCTCCAGCGTCGGCTGATCAACGCGCTGTCGGAACTCGAAGCGCAGTACGACGGCACCGTCCGGGACACCTCGGACACCATCGTCCAGTTCGAGTTCGGCGAGGACGGCACCTCGCCGGTGAAGGTCGCGTCGAACGACGACAACGACATCGACGTCGACCAGATCGCCGACCGCGTCATCGACGCGGAGTTCGCCTCCGACGCGGAGAAAGAGCAGTTCCTCGGCACCTCCGAACCGCCGACGAACCTCTCGGAACACGCCGGGCCGGGCCTGAACAAGGCCGACGACCTGGGGGTGGAGTCGGATGACTGAGATCACGACCGACGTGGAGGCGTTAGTCGAGGACACCGAACTCCCGCGCCGGCTGAAAGACGAGGTGTACGACGTCGTCGAGGCGCGCGAGGACGTGACGCTCGAACAGGTCGACGAGATCGCCCGCGCAGTCGAGGCCCGCTACCTCGACAGCCGGGTCGACCCGCTCGATCCTGTGGGGACGGTCTCCGCACAGTCCATCGGGGAACCGGGGACGCAGATGACGATGAACACGTTCCACTACGCCGGCGTCGCCGAGATCGACGTGACCCAGGGGCTGCCGCGACTCATCGAACTGGTGGACGCCCGGAAGGAGCCGGACACGCCGATGATGACGATCCACCTCGAGGACGAGTACGCGAAAAACCGCGAGCGCGCCCACGAGGTCGTCTGGAAGATCGAGGCCACGCGCATCCTCGCGCTGGGTGACGTTTCCACCAACGTGGCCGACATGCGCGTCCGGATCGACCTCAACGAGGAGACCCTCCTCGAACGGTGGCCGACCGAGGACGACCCCGAGGTGGTGGCGGGCATCATTGCCGACACCATCCAGGACGAACTCGGCGTCGAGACCGTCCAGCGCGGGACGGTCGTGGACTTCGGCCCGCCGGAACCCTCGTACCGACAGCTCCTCCAGCTGGTCGAAGAGCTTCGCGAGGTCGTCTTCAAGGGCATCGAGGACGTCACCCGCGTCGTCATCCGCAAGGAAAGCGGCGACGAGGGCGAGGACGAGTTCGTCCTCTACACCGAGGGATCGGCCTTCGGGGACGTCCTCGAAATCGAGGGCGTCGACGCCTCGCGCACCTCGACGAACAACATCCACGAGATCAACCGCAACCTCGGCATCGAGGCGGCCCGCGAGTCGATTATCAACGAGACGATGATGACCCTCGAGGAGCAGGGTCTGGACGACGTGAACGTCCGGCACCTGATGCTGGTCTCGGACATCATGACCAACCGCGGCGAGATCGAGTCCATCGGCCGCCACGGCATCTCCGGGTCGAAGGAATCCGTGCTCGCCCGGGCTGCCTTCGAGGTGACGGTCAACCACCTGCTCGACGCCGCGATCCACGGTCAGGTCGACGACCTCAACGGCGTGACGGAGAACGTCATCGTCGGCAAGCCGATCAAACTCGGCACCGGCGACGTCAACCTGCGGATGGGGTCGCTGACGCGCAAGCAGGCCGACTGAACGCATGGGCCAGCGCACGCTGTCGGACCGCGAACGCCGCTATCTCGCCCTGTTCGAGGAGGTCACCGGAGCGACGGGTCGCGACTGCGTCGTGACCGACGACGACGGCCGCGTTCTCGTCGTCGTCAAGGTCGGCGAGATGGGCCAGGCGATCGGGCCGGGCGGGCAGAACGTCCACAAACTGGAGGACAAGATCGGTGCCGACGTCAAACTCGTCGAGGACGCCGATACCGCGGCGGACTTCGTCGCGAACGCGCTCGCGCCGGCCGCGGTCTACAACGTGACGATCAGCGAGACCGACGACGGCGTGGTCGCCTACGCCGAAGTCGCCGACGAGGACCGGGGCGTCGCCATCGGGGCCGAGGGCCGCAACATCGAGGAGGCCAGGCTGCTTGCCAGTCGGCACTTCGACGTCGAGGACATCCAGTTGACCTGAACGAGAGCCCCTTTCAGCGCCGGTTCCGCAGTTCTTCCCGCAGTTCCTCGAGCGAGACGTCCTGCATGGAGAGCAACACGAGCAGGTGATAGACGATGTCGGCGGACTCGTGGGCGACGGCGTCGCGGTCGTCGTCCTTGGCCGCCAGCACGAGTTCGGTCGTCTCCTCGCCGAGTTTCTCCAGGACGGCGTTCTCGCCCTTCTCGTGGGTGAACAGCGAGGCGGTGTAGGAATCCTCGGGCAGGGTTTCCTTGCGATCCTCGATGACGGCGTAGAGTTCGTCGAGGACGTCGTCGGTCATGCGAGTTCGGTGACCTCCCGGATGTCCTGCAGGTCCTCGAAGCGGTCGGGGTCCTGGCCGCCGTCCTCGAACACCGGTTGGGCCACCTCGATGGCGGCGTTGGTCCGGGCGGCCAGCGCGAGCGAGTCGCTCGGGCGGGCGTCGACGACGACGTCCGCGCGGGGCGTCCGAACGTGCAGGTCGGCGATGTAGGTGCCGCCGACGTCCTCCTCTTCGATGGCACTGACGACCACCTTCGTCACGCGCCCGCCGAGTTCCTCGACGACGTCGAGCAGGAGGTCGTGGGTCAGCGGGCGGCCGATGTCCGTCGCGTCCTGGCCGCGGGCGATGCTCGCGGCTTCCTCGAAGCCGACGTAGATCGGGAGCACCTCGTCCTCGTCCTCGACGGCGAGCAGGACGACCGGGACCGGGCCCTCGGTCGTACCGGCGACGCGCACCGCGTCGATCGTGGCGTCCATGTCCTCCCCGATGGGATCGAGCGAGAAAAGCCCCTCGTACGCGACGCCGGCGAGGGGCGGAGTCGGGGCTGTCGACGGTGCTCGAAGTCGGAGCGATCGACGAGTCGGACGGTCGCTCAGGCGACGACCCGGAGGATCTGGACGAGGAGGCCGAAGAAGACACCGAACGCGACGACGGTCTTCGGGTCGATGCGGATCGCGTTGCGGTCCTCGGCGTCGAAGTACCGGACGAGGCCGGCACTCGACATCAGTCCGCCGGAGTTCTGGCCGCTGCTCATGTCCACTCGTCGGCCGTCGCGGGCACTAAACCTTTCGACACCGAACGCGGCGGCGGGGCTCGTGCAGGAGTGGGAAACCCTTATGCGCGCCCGCGGGCAAGATCCGACTCGAACGCATGACAGTTACGCTGATGGATTTCTATGCGGACTGGTGTGGGCCGTGCAAGACCCAGGAGCCAATCCTGGACGAACTCCACGAGGACTGGGACGAGGCGTTCGAGATCGAGCGCATCGACGTGGACGAGGAGCAAGACATCGCCAACGAGTACCAGGTCCGCTCGCTCCCGACGGTTATCATCGAGAACGAGGACGGCGTGGTCGACCGGTTCGTGGGCGTCACCCAGAAGGAAGACCTCGCTGCGGCCCTCGAAAAGGCGGGCGCCTGATTTTTCCGCGACAGTCGAGCGCGTTCGGATCGTTTCGTCCCGGAGGGTAGCCAGTCGCGACGCTGGCCGAACGTCGAAACGAGCAGGCGGCCGATCACCGGAACGAGACGCCGGGATCGTGCAGGCCGTCGTTGTAACGGGCGAGGTTGATCATCAGGGGCGTGAGCCCCTCGATTTCCGGTGCGTTCGCGATCGGACCGGCGTCGAGCGGTCGGAGCCCCTCGATGCCCTCGGCCAGCAGGCGGACCTGTTCCTTGGCGTCGTGGTCGTCGCCGACCAGCAGCGTGTCGATGCCCAGTTCGGCGTCGAGGTCGGCCAGGCGCCCGGCCGCGAGGTTGTGGAAGGCACCCACGACGGGAACGTCCTCCGGTGCCGCTTTCGCGGCGACGGCGGTCACGCTCCCGACCCCCGGTTTGTGGTAGTGCATGCCGTCGTCGTCGCGTTTCATCCCGACGGCGGGACTGACGAGGACGGTGTCCGAGTCGAGGCCGTCGGCGACCGCCTCGATCGTGTCCGAGACGTGGTAGGCCGGGACGGAGAGGACGACGACGTCCCCTCGCCGCGCCGCTTCGGGATTTTCGAACCCCTGGATCTCACAGTCGACGCCCCGGCTATCGAGTTCCCGTTCGTACTCGGCGGCCTTCTCGGCGGCCCGGTCGGGGTCGCGTGACCCGATCAGGACTTCGTGGTTCGTGTCGTAGGCCCACCGCAGGGCGAGGCCCTGGCCGATGTCGCCGGTTCCGCCGAGTAACGCGATTTTCATGTCACTCCGTCGGGAGGGCGGCGAATTAAGCGTTTGGTGCGAGGGACTCCCGCGTCGGCCCGTAGGCCACGACGGCGGCCACCGCCTCGAGGACGACGAGCGTCCGCGTGACCGTCGCCCGCGGGACGTCGCCGATCAGGACGGCGACGAACAGGGCCAGCAGGGACAGCGAGAGCCAGGCGAGGACGAAGGTCGTCGTGGCGGCCACGTCCACGCCGAGGCGCGCGAGGCCGCCCCACAGCGAGAGCCAGGCGGCGACCGGAATCGCGACCGTGAAGGCGGCGAACCAGGCCGGCCGGGTGGCCCCCGGATCGTACGTCGGGAGGACGGCGAGCCAGAGCGTGGTGTCCGGCGCGGGGACGGCGGCCAGCGCGATCGACGGCGCGACGAGGAACTGCAGGGCGACGAAGGTCCCCGCACCCTGGGGATCCGCGCCCAACCGACGAAACCCCTCCCGATCGAGCCAGTCCGCGACGAGGAAACAGGCGACGAAGACGGCCGCCCCGACGATCCAGACGGCCGGGTTCGGCGCCACCTGAACCGTGGCGTACCGGATCGGTGCCAGGATCAGGCCGACCAGCGCGAGGAACGCCCAGAGGAAGGGCCAGTCGACGTTCACGGGCGACTCACTCCCTCGGTCGAGCGATCGAGCGCGCTGGGTCGAGGACAGGGCCTGGATCCGCCGCGGTTCGAAACCACGGAACGTCGGTCGGGGCGGTCCATGTCTTCCTGTCGCGCTAGCGACACCCTAAACGTTCCGACGGCTCGACGCCCCTCGTTCGTCACGGTCGGGCCGACAGGAGCTCGGGCAGGTCGTTCACGCTCTCGAGGACGGCCTCGGCACCGGCCTCCTCGTAGGCCCGACGTCCGTCATCGCCGGTCAACCCACCCGTCAGGACGCCGATCCCGTAGTACTCGCGGTCGGGATCGACTTCGCCCGCGTTGACGGCCGTGCGAACGTCGTCGAGGGTGTCGCCGACGAAGGCGACGGCCGTCGCGTCGAACCGGTCGGCCAGCGTGAGGAGTGCGGCCGGGTCGGGTTTGCCGGCCTCCCAGTCGTCCATCGTGAACCGGTGGTCGGCGGGCACGTCGAGGCCGACCCGGTTCAGCGCGATTTCGGCCTCCGCCGCCGGGCGGCCCGTGAGGACGCCGACCGGGAACCGGTCGGTCAGCGTCTCGGTCGTCCCGGGATCGATCAGCGTCGGTTCGTCGTGGATGTAGCCCCCGGTCTCGATCGGGGGGTCGCCGCCCTCGATCCCGCGGTAGAGGTCGGCGCCGAGGTACAGCGCCTGGAAGACCTCGCGGAGGCACTCGCGGTCCCAGGCCTCGCGGACGCGCTCGGTGGCGTTGGCGCTCAGGGCGTCGGTGATCGCTTCTTCCGCCGCGTCGAGTCCGCCGCCTCCCCCGGCGATGGCGTCGGTGTACTCAGCGATCGACGCCCGGTACCCCTCGCCGGTCGCGAGGACGTACAACGCCGCCGCATAGGTCAGTTCCCAGTCGTTGTTGAACCCCCCGGCGTCCTTGAACGCCTGGACGTCTTCCTTCCGGATGGTTCGCCCGTGGACGTGCTCGACCGACTCGACGATCGCTCGCCGGTAGGAGTCGGCCACGTCGACGAGGACCCCGTCGACGTCGAGCACCACCGCGTCGACAGCCATGTCCGTCTCCATGTCCCGGCGATGGGTCCCGGTTCGCAAGGGCGTGTCGGTCAGCAAGCAGTCGACCACTCACCCGCGTCGCGACCAGAACAGGGTGTCGTCAGGCAGCGATTCTCGCTCGACCGGGATCAGGGGCGGGTCGCCGCCGAGGGTCGTGAACGCGAGGTCGGCACCGGCCTCGCGGGCCACTTCGAGCGCCGGGCGGTGGAGTTCCGGCGGGAGGTTCAGGGCGTAGACCACGTCGGCGTCGGCGTAGATGGTCGGATCGGGATCGGTCACGTCGTCCCGGACGAAGCGAACGCCCTCGGGGACCGATCGCTCGTACACGTCGGTCGCGACGACCGTACAGCCCCGCTCGACGAGCGCGGCAGCGAGGTCGGGGCGACGGCCGATCCCGATCTCGACCAGCCGCTCGTCCCCGGACAGTCGGCCGGCGAGTGCGTCGATTCGTTCCGACACGGCGGGATGTTTAAGAGCGGCCCGGCCTTACGAATTTCCATGCTCGTCGCCGTGGTGCCGGTCGGTGAGGTACCCCCTCGCGTGAAGCGAGCCGCCTCCGATGCGTTGCGATCGATCTACGAGTGCGACGTGCGCGTCTACGACTCCCAGTCCGTCCCGCCGGGTGCGTTCGACGCCAACCGCAACCAGTACTCCGCCGAGTCGTTCATCCAGCTCGCCGAGGAGGTGGGCGACGGGGACAAGAACATCGCCGTCACCGACAAGGACCTCTTCTATCGCCGGCGCAACTACGTCTTCGGCCTCGCGTATCTCGACGGTAGCGGGAGCGTCGTCTCGACCTACCGCCTCCAGACCTCCAGCGACGGCGGCTTCTCGCACAAGGGCTCCGACGAGATCTTCAACGATCGGGTCCGCAAGGAGATCGTACACGAGGTCGGCCACACGATGGGACTGGAACACTGCGACAACAAGCGCTGTGTCATGAACTTCTCGCCCACCGTCCGCGAGGTCGACATGAAGGAGGAGCACCTCTGTGGCTCCTGCCAGCGGAAGATCTTCTGAGACGATCGGCTCCCCTCAGGCCGGCGCGATTTCGTCCTCGTCGGCGGGTCGATCGTCCCGGCGACCGTCGATCGCCAGCAGGTACCTGATCGCGAACGCCGCGCCGATCAGGGGCGGGACGGCCGTGAGGACCATCATCGGGACCGTCATCGAGACGCCAGTAGTGGCGTCGACGGCCAGCGTCGCGGTGAGCGTTGGGGCCAGGACGGCGGCGAACACCAGCAGGATGCCCGTCGCCGCGTAGCCCCAGGCGCGGTCACGCCAGAGCCACCCGGCGGCGACGGCCAGCGCGGGGACCACCAGGCCGAGGTCGAGAACGTAGGTCGCGAGGCCGCCGTCGAACTCCTCGACGACGGCCGGTTCGGTCCCCTCGATCGTGGCCGGGATCAGTTCGGATAGCCAGAGGACGGAGAGCCCGACCGTCGTAAAGACGAGGAATCCGACGAACAGTGGGCGCGAGATTCGGCCCGAGAGGGTTCGCTTCACGGCCTCGGCGTCGATGGCCAGCACGCCGCCGGCCAGCGTGAACGTCGAGAGGACGAACAGCGCCAGGTAACCGAGGAAATACGTGTTGAACGAGAGCGTCAGCGCGTAGGACGCCCACATGTAGACCATGTAGGCGAGCGATCCGAGCCAGAGGAACTGTCCCCGGAGCGACCCCTTGCGGGCCAGCCAGAGGCCGGCCGCCAGCGCGGGGACGCCGATGGCCAGGATCGTCGCGTCCTGGGCCTGGTTCCGGGCGAGCAGGTCCGAGGATCCGGTGTAGTGGCCCGAGACGAACAGACCGAGGAGGCTCGAAACGATCGAGAGCCCAACGATCGCGAGCGTCGAGAGCACGTGCCAGCGCTTGAGGTGGACGGTCATGGTGATCCGTGGAGAAAGACGCGACACGTCAGCATAACTATGATAGATGGTTCTCGCGATGGGCGGGGGTCGCCTGGACGGAGATCCGCGACGGCAGTGGATCCTTACCGATAAAACCGTTCGATCCGACGATCAGGGCGCGTAGTAATACTCGCCTTCCCGCTTTTGTTCGCGATCCAGGCGGCTCTCGGGCTTGTTGATCCGGGGGCGGCCGACGCGCTCGTCGCGCCGGAAGGTGACCGCCAGATTGGCAAGGAAGTCGTTCATGCCCGAACGCATGTCCTTGGGGCGGCCGGCGTGGCCGTGGACGGCGGGTTCGCCCTCGAACACCTGCAGGCGGTCGGCCAGCAGGTCGATCATGTAGATGTCGTGGTCGATGACCATGACGGTCGTCTCCTCGCGCTCGGCGAACCGCCGGATGGCGCTGGTGGCCTGCACGCGCTGCTCGACGTCGAGGTGGGCCGAGGGCTCGTCGAGCAGGTAGAGGTCGGCGTCCTCCGAGAGGCAGGCCGCGATGGCGACGCGCTGGCGCTCGCCGCCCGAAAGGTCGGTGAGGTTCTGCTCCATGATGCGCTCCAGCTGGAGGGGCTGGGCGATTTCGGTGCTCCAGTACGAGGAGCCGAAGTCGTCGGTGATCGTCGAGAGGAAGGTATCGACGCGCATCGGCTGGTCGATCTCGATGTACTGGGGCTTGTAGGCGATGTCCAGACCAACGTCGATGTCGCCCTCGTCGGGGTCGAGGCGGCCGGCCAGGAGTTTCGCGAACGTGGACTTCCCGATCCCGTTGGGTCCGACGATGCCCAGCACCTCGTTCTTGCGGATTTCGCCGCCCTCGACGCTGAGCGAGAACTCGCCCTCGCCGTAGCTCTTCTCGAGGTCGGGGTACTCCGCGAGGACGCCGGCGGCCTCGGCCGGGCGCGGGGCGTGTTCCTCGAACTCGATCGGGTCCGGCCTGATGCGCATGTTCTCGTTCTGGAGGTAGCCCTCCAGGTACTCGTTGATGCCGTTGCGGACGCTCTTGGGCGAGGTGACGACGCCGAAGACACCGGGCCGACCGTAGGCGACGTGGAGGTTGTCCGCGAGCATGTCCAGGATCGCCAGGTCGTGCTCGACGACGAGCATCGACCGGTCCTCCTCGTCGGCGAGGTCGCGGATCAGCCGGGCGACGGTCATGCGCTGGCTGATGTCGAGGTAGGGCGTGATCTCGTCGAGGAAGTAGAAGTCGGCGTCCCGCGCCAGGCAGGCCGCGATGGCGACCCGCTGGAGTTCGCCACCGGACAGGTCGTCGATGTGCTGGTCCATGACGGGCGCGATCGAGAGGCGATCGACGATAGCGTCGAGTTCGCCGCGCTCGTCGGTGTTCTCGAGCAGGTCCCGGGTCTTCCCGTCGAACCGGTCCGGGATGGTGTCGACGTACTGGGGCTTTCGGGCGACGGTAACCTCGCCGTCGCGCACGTCGCGGATGTAGTCCTGTAGTTCGGTCCCCCGGTAGCGATCCAGCACGGCGTTCCAGTCGGGGTCCTCGTCGTGGCGGCCCAGGTTGGGCGTCAACTCGCCGGCCAGGACGTGGACGGCGGTCGACTTCCCGATCCCGTTGGGACCGAGGAGGCCCGTCACCGATCCTTCCAGCGGGACCGGCAGTCCGTAGAGCGCGAAGGCGTTCTCGCCGTAGCGGTGGGCCGGCTCTTCGTCGAGTTCCTGGGGCAGGTTGATGATCTCGATGGCGTCGAACGGGCACTTGTCGACGCAGATGCCACAGGTCTCGCCCAGGCAGATCTCCTCGGAGATGCGCACCTGGTCCGCGTCGCCCTCTTCGGTGTCCTCGCCCCGGAGCGTGATGCACTCCTTGCCGGTGCGGTTCGGCGGGCAGTAGTTCTTGCACTCGTAGTTGCACCGGTCGGGCTGGCAGCGATCCAGATCGACGACGGCGATGCTGTCGTCCGCCATGGCTCTCAGAAGGTCCAGCCGGTCTGCAGGAGGATGCCCCACGTCACGAACCACATGGAGAAGGTCATGAAGGCGATGAACAGCACCAGCTTCGCGCCGAACTCGTCTGAATCGTAGAAGCCGGACTGCTGGACGATGGGAATCTGTACGAGGATGGCGGCGACCACCACCAGCTGGGCGGTCTGGTTCTTGGCGGCCTCGGTTGCTGACAGGTCCGAGGTCAGGAACGCCGAGACGAACGCGGCGCCCACCCCGAACAGCGCCGCCAACGCCGTGACGGTGACCGCCCGGACGTGCTGGCGTCGCTCGTCGGCCGTTTCGGTTGCCATGGGGAATCGTCCGGCACCCGCGCTAAAAAGGCGTTCGTTTGCGGGTTCGACTCCCGTAGGGATGGTCCCAGGTCACACAGTGTCCTTTTCTTTCGACAAATGTGGGCACTGATACACCACAATGCTCAATGTTTATGTCCCTGGAGACTTTCGATTCGTAATGATGGCCCAGACCGACGGGGAGGAATCCCTCGAGGACCTCCCACCGAGCGCGAAACTCGTCTTCAAAGTACTGGAGTACGACGGGCCGCTCACCCAAAAGCAGATCGTGAACGAGTCGATGCTGTCCGCGAGGACGGTGCGGTACGCCCTCGAGCGGCTCGAGAACATCGACGTCGTGGACGAGGACGTGTACTTCGCCGACGCCCGCCAGAGTCTCTACAAGTTGTCCGACGGGGCACCGGTCGAGTCCCCAGGCGAGGCGGAAGCACAGGCCGACGGTGGCGTCGCGACGTCGGGCGATTCTCGGCGGAGCAGTACCACTTCGGGGAACGCCGACCCCTGCTGCGGCGAGTAGTCCCGGTTCGTTCCGCGCCGAGCTGCGGAGCGACCTCGGCTACGGTACGGAACGGCCGTCTGGCGGTTCTTCTATTGCGGCTCTGACGACCCGGAGCGAGCAGACCGCTACGAGGGGACGACGGTGATCGTCTGCTGGCGGTCGATCGCCTTCTCGAGTTCGTCGGCGATGGCGCTGCCGCGCGAGACCTGTACCTCGCCGCCGCGCGAGACGGTCGCCGTGAAGAGGTAGTTGCCGTCGGCCTGCACCTCGACGGTCTCGCCGCCGTGGCCCTGGACGGGGATGACGACGTGCCGGGAGGTGATTTCGGGAGTGACGATTTGCCCGTCGCCGGTCGATCGACCGCCGCCTCCGCCCCCACCGCCGCCGGCCCCACCGCCACCACCGCCGAACGCGGGGTTCTCGGCGTGGGTCCGCACGTCGATGTCGATGCCGAGGCGGTTCTCGACGTCCTGGATGCGCCCACCGCCCTTGCCGATAACCGACGAGATGTCGTCCTCCTAGG
>DATFIX010000242.1:0-12349 GCA_035269625.1 Natrialbaceae archaeon | reverse complement strand
CGGGGTCGCGGCCGGAACGATCGCGCTGGTCTCCCAGCGCTACGGGGCCGACGAGTACGGCGAGATGGGCCAGGCGATCCGCTCGAGCGCCGCCCTGGTCGTCCTGATCAGCCTCCCGATCGCGGCGCTGTTCTGGCTGGTCCCCTCGGAACTCGTCGGCCTGATCAGCAGCGAGCCACGGACGATCGAACTCGGCGCGGCCTACCTCCGGATCATCGCCTTCGGCGTGCCCTTTGCCGGCCTGAACCTGATCGGGAGCCGGGTCTACATCGCGGTGGACGACGCCTGGACGCCGATGGTCGTCCGGTCCGGCGGGGCGCTCGCCAACATCGGCCTGAACGCCGTCTTCATCTTCGGCCTCGGGATGGGCGTCGAGGGGGCCGCGATCGGCACCGTCCTGGCGAACGTGCTGGTGACCGGGGTCTTCGCGGGCGGACTCGCGTTCGGATCGCTGCCCGGGACCCAGGACTTCCCGACGCGCGTGAACCCGGTCGCGGGCTATCTGCACCGTGGCATGATGCGCGACCTCGTCGAGATCGGCCTCCCGGTTACCGGGCGCAACAGCGTCTGGACCGCCGCCCGGTTCCCCATGCTGGCCATCGTCGGCATGTTCGGGCAGACGACCCTGGCCGCGTACATCGTCGCCCGCCGGATCTGGGGCCTGATGAACACGCCTGGCTGGGGCTTCGGCCTCGCGGCCGCGAGCCTCGTCGGCCAGGAACTCGGTGCCGAGGACGAGGACGACGCCGAGTCCTACGGGCGGGAGATCACCCGCCTGGCTATCGCAACGTACGCCGTCGCCGCCCTGATCGTCGCGGTCTTCGCCGAACCGATCGTCAAACTGTTCGTCGACGACCCGACGAGCGAGACGGTCCCGATCGCTGTCGGCCTCGTGCTCGTCGGGACCATCGCGATCCTCCCTCAGGCCGTGAAAGCCACCGCGGCCGGGGCGCTCGACGGCACTGGCGACACGCGCTGGCCCTTCTACAGCCAGTTCCTCGGCATGGTCGTGGTCGCCATCCCGCTGGCGTACCTCGGCGCGACCACGCCGCTGGGCATCTGGGGGCTGTACCTCACGCTGTTCGCCGAGAGCACGGTCCCCGCCGCGATCAACTACTACCGGTTCTCGACCGGCAAGTGGAAAGCCATTAGCCGGGAGTACCGTCCCGACGCCTCGCCGAGCGACGACTGACACGGGACCGAGTCCTCTGTCGGTCGTCGATCGATGAGTTCGGTGAGCTGTTCGTCTCGCCCATAGAACTCGAAAGAACAGCTATCTGTTAGAAGCGGCGTGGATGGATACAACGCGCATGCAGCAGCGAGGGACGCCAAACCATAGACGGAGTGGATTCTTCGTTCGGATAGTGTCGGTCAGTGGTTCACAAGCAGCTGGTTTCCTTCAGAATTTGATAATTCTCCAAGGGTCGCCATCGGAGGGAACTAACGGTATTGATTTGGTGTTCCCTGATAAACATTACCACATCATATGAACCGCGAGGAGGCCCGTTCAACCATCGAGGGGAGAGTGCGTGAAACAGTCGAAGATCGGTCTGATATCCACAACGTCCATCTGCTCGTTCACTCCGGTAGCCGGGATATTCACTGGAACATGGCGTTCGCCAAGACCGGGGACCACCCCGCAGATCCCGACCAGCCCTATCACGCCGCGAGCGTCGGGAAGACGTTTACCTCGACGCTGGTTGCCATGCTGGCCGAGAACGGACAGCTACGCTTCGACGATCCAATCACGGAGTATCTGCCTGGAGAACTTCTCGACGGACTGCACGTGTACAAGGGAACTGAGTACACTGACGACATCCAAATCAAGCATTTGCTGGCCCATACGTCGGGGTTGCCACACTTCCATAGCGAAGAGTACGGGATTTTCGGTCGGAAGCCGGAACAATCGGCAGACGGGGAGACGTTCTTCGACGTGATGCTTGCCGATCCGTCTCGCCATTGGGATCCTCAGGAAACGACCGGATGGGTGAAACAGCACCTGAGTCCTCATTTCCCACCGGGAGGTGGAGTCTATTATTCGGAGGTCGGATACAACCTTCTCGGATTGATTATCGAGGAGGTGACGTCAGACTCGTATGAGGACGCCCTTCACGAGTACCTCTTCGATCCGTTGGACATGACCCACTCGTATCTCTCTCAGTTTTCCGAGCCGGCGGTCGAAAGTGACCACCCGGTGGCGAATTTCTACATCGGTGACGAAAGGTACGATGTCGAAAAATACCGGAGTTTCAGTGCCTGGTATGCAGGTGGACAGACTGTGAACACGACCGAGGATTTGCTCGAATTCCATCGAGCGCTAGTTGACGGTGAGCTTGTGACGGACGAGACGTTGGCGCAAATGAAGCAATGGCAAAAACTGTACATGGGACTCGATTATGGGTACGGAACCGTGCGTCTCCGCCCACTTCCGTTCCTGAAAAAGTACTACTCGTGGGGCGGATTGGGAGCGACCAGCTCGTTCATGTTCTACGCTCCGAGGATAGACGTCTATCTCGTCGGCTCGTTCAACCAGTGGAAGTACATGACCAAAGCGATGCGATTCCTGTTTCGGACGCTTCGGACCGTTTCGAAGGTAGACCGGATCAAATAAGCAGAATGCGGTCGTCTCCGCCCAGTATAGTTTCTCTGCGAGGTGCGGGTCGTCCGGCGTGACTCGTTCAGCGCTGTACTCGTGGGTCCATGCGATACTGCCGAATGGTCCGAAGACAGCCGTGACCAGAAGGGGAACACCCACCGAGACGGAAACGGTGCGACGGGGTTGGAGGACGAAGGGGACACGTCCCGGTCGTTCGGTCGAGCGAGTACAGTTCGTTCTACTGCGCCTGCTCGACGGACGGGGTGAACGCTTTAGCCCCGATTATCAGTCCTCGACCTTCGCCGCCGCGTCCGAAAGCAGGCTGTCGAGGATTTCGGGCGTCGTGGGGTGGTAGGCCCGGTCGGGAATCTCGCGCACGTCCAGTTCCATCTCGACGGCCAGTTGCATCGTCTTGGCCATGACGTCGGCGTGGTAGTGCAGGCCCTGGTAGCCCAGCACCGTGCCGTCCTCGGCGACGACGAGTCGGGCAAGCCCGTCCGCAACGTCCTTGGCCTTGAACACGCCGTCGCTGGAGGCATCCGTCGTGACGACGTGATGGTCGATCCCGGCCTCCTCGGCCGACTCGGCGGAGTGCCCGACCCGGGCGAACGGCAGCACGCCGAGTCCGGAGAAGACGACGTGATGATGAACGTTCTCGTACTCGACGAGGGACTCGCCGTCGCGGTGGCGCAGGACGTTCTCGGCGGCGGTAAAGCCCTCCTCCTTGGCGACGTGGAGGATCGGTTCGCGGCCGTTGGCGTCGCCGACGACGAACACGCGCTCGTCGTCCGCGGCCTGCATCGTGTCCCGGACCCACCCCTCGCCCGGCGAGAGCGAGGTGGCATCGACGTTCAGTTTGTCGAGTGAGGGCTTGCGGCCGGTGAACGCGAACAGCTGGTCGGCCTCGAAGGTAGTCTCCTCGCCGTCCTCGAGTTCGACGTGCGCCCGGACGCCGTCCTCGGTGGTCTCGATTTCCTGGGTCTGGGCGCTGAGGTGGATATCCATGTCGAAGTGCTCTCGGTAGAACTCGACGACCTCGTCGCCGAACGGTTCGTCGCCCTCGATGAGCGCGCGGGGGAGCATCTCCAGCACGGTGAGGTCCATGTCGGCGGCCTCGCTGAGGTAGGGGACGAGTTCGAGACCGATGTAGCCCAGCCCGATGACGATGCCCGAGTCCTCGAACTCGGTCGCGTCGAGCACCTCCGCGCTGGTGTTGACGGGGGCGTCCTCGATGCCCGGGATCGGCGGGAGGTTCACGTCCGACCCCGTTCCGATCACGACGTAGTCCGGTTCGATCGTTCGGTCGCCGACCGCCAGTTTGCGGTCGCCGACGAACTCGGCCGTGTCGTGGATGAACTCGACGTTCTCGCGCTCGGCCAGGGTCGCCACGTTGGACCGGCGATGCTCGGCGAACCCCGAGATGTGCTCGTCCTTCGTCTCGACGACCTCCTCGACGTCCACGTCCGGCAGGTCGCCGGTCAGGCGGTGATCCCTCCGCGCGGCGAAGCGGTGCTCGGCCGCCGAGAGGACTTCCTTGGAGGGCATGCAGCCCCGCAGAATGCAGAGCCCGCCGCCGGGGTCGCCGTCGTCGATCAGCGTCAGTTCCACGTCCGGTTCGTCAGCCAGGTCGTTCGCGACCGCCACGCCGGCGCTACCGTACGCGCCGACGATGGCTACGTGCGTGCTCATACATCCGGCTTTGGGCTGGCGGCTAAAACGGTTGCGTAACGGCCTCGACGTTGCCGGGGGGCAAAGATACGTCGGGCTGTGTCGTTTTCGGGTTCGGTTTTCACGTTCTGCGGGTGACGTGAAGGGTGAAATCCACGGACAACCGCTTTGCTTCCAATCGAAAAGCGACCGGAGGGTGGCGGCATGATTTAATATCATTAGAGATTGTGGATGGATTTCAGAACCTAGCCCAACATATTTCTACTAAATTTCAATAATATAAATTCAAAAATAATTTAAGAGGGGCGAAAGTGTGAAGCAGTATGTGCGCCAAGCACACGAGCCGACGCGGGTTCCTCGGTACAGTTGGAGCGATCGGTGCGACGGTCGGCCTGCCGGCCGTCGTCGGGAAGCAGGACGAATTGACGTTCGAGGAGAAGATAGAGCGAGCGAACCGCGTTCGGCAGGAGCACAATAGTCGGGACGCCTGGAAGGAGTATCTACTCGACCGTGGCGTAACGGGATCGTCGGATCAGTACACGCTGGGCGGTGACGACGGTCCGTCCATCCAGCGGTACCACGACGAGTCCGAGATCGACGTTGAAATCAACCTCACGTTCGACGTAGAGTTGCGAGAAAACCAACGGAAATACTATGGCGAGTTGAATTGGCAGTTCCATTGGGGTGGGAAAGAAGTGGAAAAATGGTGTCCGGATAATCAATGTCGAGCAAAGGCGAAGTCAAGGGGGGAACCGCCACGAGACATTGTCGGGATTGGATTCTCAAAGGATCACTGGGATACCCAAGTTCGCAACATCTACTCGTATACAAATGCTAGCAATCACGTCAAGGTTGAGAAAGAGAGCGTCACAGGTCGTGGTGAAAACGGAGGTGTGGCGTTTGCGATGCATGACCAAGCTGCTAACGAGGGAGGCGGATACGAAGACGACGGTCAGAAGTTCTATACGATCCCCCCAAGCGAGACGTTCTTTTGTGGGATCTTCCTAGAGCCGGTTGGAGAGTATACCGAGTCCCAACGTTGGATTCAAGGGGATTACCACCATATTTGGGGCGGTTTGGGAATCGATTCGGTATCCATTGGTGCGGGGATTTCAACGTCTCTCGAGTTTAGCACTGAGGAGATGAAGATCGCCACAAATAACGACAATTGTGAATTAGAATTAAGACAAGACGAAGCCACCTGGGAAAGCCGACGATAAACGATTCATAACAAGTATTTTCGATCGAAGAACCGAGAATTATGAATCGAAGAGCCTTCTTGGCCGCTGCACTTGCCACTACTCTCGGAGGCTGTTCCAGTCTCGAAAGCCTCAACGATAATCGCATCCAAATTTCGTCGAACTCCATAGACAATCGTCCGACAACGGGACCAGTCTCAGCAGAAGAAACAGTCGTCGTGGCTAGCTACGAAACGCTCTACAGTGTGTCGAAAGATTTCAGTTCGGTCTGCTGGCGTCGGCAGTTTCCCGAGAAAATCTCTGGGCGACCGGCAGTCATCGACGATCGTGTGTTCGTTACTGTCGCGACGGTGCGGTCGGATCACCAGAACTGGTCGAAACTGTATGCACTCGATGCAAACACGGGTGAAACTGTGTGGAAGATCAATCTGAACGCCGAAGACATCTATCCTCCAGTACAGGACCCACAAGATCGGAGCACGGTGTTGGTCCGGAACAGAACGGCGCTCCATGGAATCTCGACCGATGGCCGGAAGCAATGGACAATAGACGATCTTCCGGAACAGACCGTCGTTGTTCCGTCATCAAAAGAAACGTGTTCACCGGGCGGTGACGATGAGTTCCTGTACGTCCTGTCGGCAAATGCGGTTCTCGCTATCGACAGAAACACACAAGAAGAGGTTTGGCGTGTAGACGCCCACGAACCACAGAACCCGCCGGCAAGTGACGGTGAGCGAGTATACGTCCCAGCGGGGGCCAAAGGGCTCGTTACAGTCGAAAGGAACACCGGAGAGAAACGCTGGGCGTTCGGCGAGGAGACACCGGAGCCACTTCCCAATTCCGTCGGTTCGTACGCCCAACCGATCGTCGGCGACTCTAGAGTGTTCGTCGATCTCAGTGGCAATCACACAGCAGTGAAGAAAGATGGATCGATCGATTGGGTCACCGACCTTCGAACCACTTCGCCATCGAATCCAGTGTCTTTCAAGGGAGCCAACTACATGGCGGGTGCCGATCTCGTGACGGTGAATCGAGCGACGGGATCGAAACGGGTTCTCGTCGACGACTTTCCGACGGCACTGTCGCTTTCGGTCGACAATGGAGTCCTGTACGCGAGCGGGATCGATTCGTTGTACAGGTGCAAACTTCCATAACCCAAAGATAACGTTCGGTGGTTGTGGAGAGTTCAAAACAGTGAAGGCACACTCCGGAGTGCTTGGTGATCGAAACTATCGCCACGGACAGTATCCGTAATTTCTTGTCACTCGCCGTAGACCATCCACCCATGCCGTCGCTGGCCGTCGCAGTAGCCCTCTTCGTCGTCGCCCTGGCGGCGCTGGTCTGGTCCTCGGACCGGTTCGTCTCCGCCGTCGAGGAGGTGGGGTTCGCCGTCGGGATCTCGCCGTTCATCATCGGCGCGACCGTGGTGGCGGCCGGCACCTCGCTGCCGGAACTCGTCTCCTCCGTGCTCGCGGTCGTGCGCGGCGCGCCGGCCATCGTCGTCGGGAACGTGGTCGGGTCGAACGTGGCGAACGTCCTGTTCATCATCGGCCTCGCGGCCGCGGTCGGCGGGCACCTCCGGATCGACCGGGAACTGATGCGGGTGGACCTCCCGCTGTTGACCGCCTCGGCGACCTTCCTCGTCGTCACCGTCTGGACCGACGCGTTCCGGTGGTACGAGGGCTTGCTCGCGCTGGTGGGCGTGGGAACCTACGTCCACTTCACCATGTCCGAACGCACCCGCCTCGACGAGGTGGTCGGCGAACTCGTCGAGGAGCACGTCGAGGAACCCGTCGAGCGAATCGAAGAACTCGAGATGGACGTCGTCGCCCGGGAGAAGACGGTCGGCCTCCGGACGTACGTTACGATCGCCGTCACCCTAGCCGTCATCTTCGTGACGGCCGACCAGCTGGTCCGGTCGATCCTCACCATCGCCGACGCGCTCGATATCGGTGCCGAACTCGTCGCCATCACCGCCGTCGCGGTCGGCACCTCCCTGCCGGAGGTGGCGGTCAGCCTCGCGGCGGTCCGGCGGGGTGACGTCGAAATCGCGGTCGGGAACGTCCTCGGATCGAACGTCTTCAACACCTTCGGCGTCATGGGCATCGCGAGCCTGTTCGGCCCGCTGACGGTTCCGGGAACGATCCGGGGGTACGCCCTGCCGGTCATGGTGCTGGCGACCGTCCTGTATTACTTCATCGTGCAGGACCGCGAACTCACCCGGTGGGAGGGCGTGACGCTGCTGGTGCTGTACCTCGCGTTCCTGTTCAACCTGGGACAGTTCGTGGGCTAATCCAAAAAACGGAGCCCCCTGGTCGCTACTGGCCTGGCGCTTCGACGGCACCGACCTGCTGCAGGACGCCGAGGAAGTTCCACGTCGCCCACGTTTCCGCGATCTTTCCGTCCCTGATGCGATGCATGGCCTGTCCGGGCACCTCGACCTCGGTGTGGGTCGGTTCGACGCCCAGGAATTCACCCTCGTGGGTCCCGGTCATCGTCGCTTCGAACGCCACCAGGTCGTCCTCGGCGATGATCTCGCCGATGGTGATCTCCCCGGGGAACGACGCCTGGAGTTGTTTCAGCGATTCCACGAACGGTTCCGGTCCCTGCTCGTCCGTCGGCGTGTCCGGATCGTGTCTGGTATAGTCGTCGGTGAGCAGTTCGTCGGCCAGGTCGTAGTTCCGGCCGTTCACCATCTCGTCGATGAATCGCCGTACGAGTTCCTGGTTTGCTCGTTCTGTCGTCGTCATTGTCTCCCCCATAGCACCCGCCCCCACTCTTCGAGGTCCCCCTCGTCTCGACGAGCGCTCCCTGTACATCTCCCGGGACCCCTGTTAACTGTTGCCAATAGTGTACAGTCGAAACAGTCGGAACGAATTCACGAGCCAGAACCGTTAGTTCGTCCGATCGACGACGCCGAGCCGATACCCCAGCCGATCGTCGTCGAAGAACGCAACCCGGCCGTCGGGCCACGATTTCGGCTCCCGGAGCGGATACTCGTCGGCCGCCACATCGAGGTCGTCCGTTCCGAGAAGGACGGCGCACGGTCCCTCCGGGAGACGGTCCAGTCGATCCGCCAGCCAGTCCGTCTCGTCGGGCGTCGCGAGGGCAAGTGGCTGGCCGGGGAACGACGCGACGGTCCCAAGCCCCTCGACCGACCCCCGAATCGGTTCCGGCAGGCGGTAAAGATGCCGGAACGTCCGGATCCCCTCGTCGAGTTCCTGCACCGCGACGACGACCTGGCCGATCCCGGTCAGCGGGCCGTCCACCACGCTCTCGGTCGGCGAGACGCGATAGGAGAGCGGGGTCCGGTCCTCGATGGCGAAGGGAAGCGCGAGGCGGTTCTCGGGCGTCCCGAACTCGGCGCGGTCCCACTCGACGAGCGTGCCGTCGTCGCGCTCGCGAGCGCCGTAGAGCGGCCCCCGGACCGGGTGCCCGCGGTCGAGGACGCGCTTGCACTCGTCGAGGACGTCGGGAACGCGGATACACCACGCCGCCGGGCCCGCGTCCGCCGCGATGTGGTCGCGCCAGAAGTCGTGCTCGCCCGGAGCGCGCTCGGCGATGAGTTCGACGTACGACCGGTCCTCGAAGCCCAGGACCGACATGTGCGTGACCCCGTTGTCGTGCACGCCGCCGTACTCCGGGTCGAGGCCGAGTCGCTCGAAGACGGCCGTGATCTCGTCGAGGTCGTGCCACGCGAACGGGACGTGGTCGACGGTGAGGTCCATGTCCCGACCGTCGGACTCCGGGAGGATGAACGCTCGGGTGGGAGCGAACGACGGGGTGTATGGGGCTAGTCGCTCAACTCGTCGATCAGTTCCTCGGCGCGGTCCTGGCGGACGGCGTCCTCCTCGACCAGGCGCTCGGCGACCTCGTCGACGAGGTCCTTGGGCGCGCCGGCCTGGATGGCGATGTTCTTCGCGTGGAGGCTCATGTGGCCCTGCTGGATGCCCTCGCTGGCGAGGGCGCGCAGCGCCGAGAGGTTCTGCGCGAGGCCGACCGCGGCGAAGATCCCGGCGAGTTCCTCGGTCGAGTCCACGTCGAGGATTTTCATCGCGGCCTGGGCGGCGGGCTGGAGCTGGGTCGCGCCGCCGACGGTGCCGATCTGGATCGGCACCTCGATCGAACACGAGAGGTTGCCGTCGTCGTCGATCTCGAACGTCGACAGCGAGCCGTAGCCGTCACCCAGCGAGGCGTAGGCGTGCGCGCCGGCCTCGATCGCCCGCCAGTCGTTGAACGTGGCGGTCGTGACGGCGTCGATGCCGTTCATGATGCCCTTGTTGTGGGTCGCGGCGCGGTAGGGGTCGGCCTCGGCGAACGCCCAGGCGTCCACGATCCGGTCGCGGACCTCCTCGCCGGAGAGGCCGCTGCCCTTGCCCTCCAGTTTCTCGACCGGGATCGTGCACGATGCGCGCGCGAGACGATGATCTGCCAGGTTCGAGAGGATGCGGAGTTCGACCTCGCCACCCGTGATTTCCTCGATGTCGGGCGCGAGCGCCTCGGCCATCCCGTTGACCGCGTTGGCACCCATCGCGTCCTGCACGTTGACGATCAGGTGCGTGACGACCATCTCGCCCCGGGGCGTGTCGATGACCCTGACCTCGATCTCCTCACAGCCGCCGCCGTGCTCGACGAGAACGGGGTCCTGCTCGTCGGCCTTCGCCTTGAGTTCGTCCTGGGCCTCGAGGATGCGCAGGCGGGCGGCCTGCGGGTCGTCGACGTCGATCGCCTGGATCTGGGCGATCATGCGCGGGCCGCTGACGCTGGTGGTGAACCCGCCGGTCGGCCGGGCCAGACTGGCCGCGTAGGAGGCGGCCGCGACGACGCTGGTCTCCTCGACCGCCATCGGGATCAGCGTGTCCTCGCCGTCGATCACGAAGTTGGTCGCGATCGAAAGCGGGTACTCCAGCGTCCCGACGACGTTCTCGCTCAGCGTGTCGGCCCGGCGCTCGTCCAGCGCCGGCTCCGCCATCGCCGCGACCTCCTCGTCGGTGAGGTCCGCGAACTCCTTGACCTTCTCGCGCCGCTCATCCATGCTCAGCTTGTAGAATCCGGAAATGTCCGAGCCCATGCGAGACGGCTTCACGGGTTGGCTGCTTAAGAATAGTGGAAACGCGATTCCACGATCGTCGAAGCATTGAAAAGAACAAACGGCCGGGGACTTTGGAGTGCCGTGGATGGCCTACCGTAACTCAGTACCCCGTTTGCAACCAGGCGAAAGCAGGTCCTCGATGAACCGGAAGCCGTTCACGAAAGTCACCGAATCGGCGTAGCCTTCGCTCGTGAGGACAGTTTCGGCCCCCTCACCGGCCGCGATATCGGTCGTGTAGATGTACACTTCAGTTGCCGTTCCTTCATTGAGGTGCCGTGCAGCAAGCGCGGCGAGCGCGGCGTCCGCCCGTTCGACCTCGTCCGCAGCCCGGTCGTCCGCGTTCGCGATGTACCGCTGGACGCCGTCCATCGCCCGCGAGACGATAGGCTCGGAAAACGTCAGTGGGGCCGCGACGTCCGCCCACCCCTCGTCGATCGCGGTATCAACCGGCACTTCTTCGACGTCCGGTTCATCGACAGTTAACTCCCCGTACACCCGCTCCGGCAAGACGAATGTGATGTCGTTGCGGCGGGCGAATCTTCGAACCGCTTGGTATCGGCCGTTGGACGGCTGGCCCATCGCGACGAACAGGCCAGTGTCGGCGATGTGGAGGGTGCTCACGCGTCGTCAGCCGCGTCGGCACCGCCGATCTCCAACTCGTCGACCGATGTCCCCGACGTCTCGATGTCGTAGTGTTCGTAGACGACGGGACGGAGCGCCTGCAGGATCAGCTCCGCGGCCAGCGGCGAAATGTCGAGATCCTCGGCCATCAAGCGGTGGGTTACCTCCCCTCGTTCGCGGGCGACGCCGTAGGTGAGCGCCGTCGCGAGGCCCGCAACTCCGTGCCGGTCGATGTAGGTGTCGATGTCGGCGTTGCTCTCCCGGCGGCCGACCGCGTCGATCAGTGCCGGCGTGATCGTGTATTCGCGGTTGCCGGCGGCCGTCGTCACAGTCAGGTCGATCTCGCGGACGGTGTATCGCCGGGGCTGCTCGTCGTGCGTGACCTCGACGACGCCGGCATCCACGAGCCGATTGACGTAACTGTAGGCCGTTCCCTGTGCGAAATCGAGATCGTCCATCACGTCTTGGACAGTAGCCTCGCCCTCCCGAGCGAAGTACGTGTACAGTTGGGCCAGCTGTGGCTTCTCGAGGATGTCCGCAACCGAGAGGAAGTCGCGAACGATGTCGCCGTCGGCGCGATTCGAGGTGCGTGACACGGTTGATTCTTGGTTACAGATTACAGCGAAACAGTAAAGAATGTTTGGATCACTCCGCGGGCAGGGAAGTAGCCGGATACCAGCACCGACGGCTCATCGAAAACCGACGGTTATCGCCCGGACCCCCGACTCACGGGCGTGGTCATGCAGTGGAACCCGCCGGCACCGTTCGTGAGCGCACCGGTCGGGAGGCCCTCGCCGTCGGGGTAGACCGTCACGCCACGCTCTTTCAGCGCCTCGATGGTCGGGTTGTTCTCCGGGCGGTACTCGCCGTCCTCGTCGGGTTCGTACAGCGGGATGATCTCGCCATCGTCGACGGCGACGAAGTTCGTGGGCCACTCCTCGTCCCAACTCGCGCCGATCACGTCGTAGCCCTTGTCGTCGAGGTATTCCAGCAGCGTCGGCGACCGGGCTTTCCGGTACTCGTCGCCCTGGCGTTCGTAGACGTCGACGGTGGCGGCCGCGGCGAGTTCCTCGAAAGCGACGGCCAGCCCCTCGGCCGCGACGTTGAACCAGCCCAGCAGGTGCATCAACCGGGATTCCTCGTCCTGCTCGCCCCGTTCCCGGCGGACCGCAC
>DATFIX010000241.1:0-4051 GCA_035269625.1 Natrialbaceae archaeon | reverse complement strand
GATTCCACGTCCGACTCCAGGTCGATCGTCGTCGTCGACACGTCGTCGAGGTCGGTTTCGATTTCGTCGACGGTCGTCTCCAGATCGTTGAAATCCGTACCGAGATCGTCCACGTCGGTCTCCAGCCCACCGACCCTGCCGTCCACGTCGCCGACCTCGGTCTCCAGGGCGTCGAGGTCCGTCCCCAGATCCTCGACCGTCGAGGCGGTTTCGGCGAGGTCGGTTTCGATCTCGTCGACGTCCGTCCGCACGGTGTCGAGGGTCGACCCGAGATCGGCCGTCTCGTCGTCCAGTGCGTCCACGTCGTCCTCGACCGTGTCGACCCGGTCTCCGACGGCCTCGAGGTCGGCCGCCGTCGTTTCGATCCGACCGTCGACGTCCTCGATCTCGTTCGCCAGTTCGTCTTCGACCGTTTCGACCTGGTCCTCGACCGTTTCGATCTCCGCTTCGAGTTCGCCCTCGACCGTTTCGACCTGCTCCTTGACCGTTTCGATCCGGGTTCGAGCGTCGCGCAAATCCTCGTCGAGCCGTTCGACGGCCGTTTCCCGGGCGGCGTCGCCCTCCAGCGTCGAGAGGTCCTCGCGGAGGTCGTCGATCGAGTCCCGGACCGCATCGAGATCCGCCACCGTCGCCGCCGTCTCGTCGACGTCTGCCAGGCGATCGTCGAGGGCGTCGACCGCCGCCTCGAGGTCGTCCAGATCCGCTCCGTGGCCGTCGAGGGTTTCGAGGAGCTCCGCCAGTCGATCGCCGAGGTCGTCCAGACGCTCGTCCAGGTCGTCGATCTCCTCGTCGCGGGTGTCGAGTCGTTCGAACAACTGGTCGACCGCCGAGTCTCCGTCGGCCGGCCCAGTTCCGGTCGCTTCGACGGCCGCGTCCGCCATCGTCCCACCGACGGTAGAGTCGCCGACCGATCCACCCCCTGTTTCGCCATCGGTCGCCTCGTCGGTCGCGGCGGCCGTCGGACCGCCAGCGTCGAACTCGGTCGACCCGCCCACGCCGCCACCGTCCCCGGAATCCGACCAGGTGACGGCCTCGTAGGCGTCCACGTCGTCCGCGGCGGCCGCGAGTGCACCCCGGGCCGTGGACCTGCTCGGGTCGTCGGCGAGGACGGCGTCGGTGATCGAGAACGGCAGGTCGGCCCCCTCCGCACGGGCCCCGAACAGGGCTTCCAGACCCTCGACGGCCCCTTCGCCGCCGAGGACGACGGGAACCGACACGCCCTCGCGAACGTCGCCCTCGCCCGCCTCGCGATCCACGGCGTCGAGCACGTCGCCGACGAGATCGTCGTAGGCCGCCCCGAGTGCGTCGCCCAGGTCGTCCTCGTCCGCGAGGGGATCGAGGACGAACGACGACCGCCGTTCGGCAGCGGTTTGCGTCGTCTGCCCGGTCGCCTCGGCCGCCTGCGCTTCGACCCACTCGGCACCCCTGGCGATCGAGAAGACCAGCACCGGGACGCCGTAGTAGGCCAGACAGACGCTGGTCGTGTGCTCGCGAACCGCGATCCCCAGGCCGGTCAGGTTCTCCGCCGCGAGACCGTCGTAGATCACCGCCAGGCCCTCGCTGACCGGCGTGGCGTCGTACCCGAGATCGTCGAGGACGCCCGCCACTGCCTCCCGATGGGCGTCGGTGTCGACCGTCGCGTCGAGCGGTGCCCCGGGCGTCGTGTAGCACAGTCGCTCGTCCGTCGCCGCGGACGGCCCCAGCGCGTCCTCGACGAGGCCGGCGAACGCCTCCGGGTGCCACCCGTCTGGCGGAAGATAGCCGGTATCGAGGAGTGAATCGGGATCGCGGCCGGCCGCGTCCCCGACGTCGATCGCGTCGTCGCCGAGAACGAACAGTTGGTCGTCGGCCTCCACGGTGTGGAGGTCGTCCGCCGCGCGGTCGATCTCGGCCAGGTCGCCAGCGTCCACCGCCAGGGCGACCGGCGTCTGTTCGTCGAACGATGGAGAACCGGCGTCGCCCCTGGCCGCCCGGAGCGCTCCGGTTCCGATGTCGAGTCCTGCGTCCATGTCCGTTACCACGGGCTACCGGGGGACCCGTAATTGTCTTTGCGTCACGTACTCGTGGGCTGAAGGAACGGACGGGGGCACGACCGCCGTCAGGGACGGGGACACCGGGCGAGGGTGCCCCGTGGGGGAGCTGCCGCGAGAAAAATCCGGCCGGAGATCCGGCGCTACTCGCGCTGGATCAGTTCGGGAACGCCCTCGGTCACGATGGTGTCACAGTACTCGCAGCGCAGTCCTTCGTCGAGGACGGTGAACTTCGTGTCGACGGGTTCGCCGGCGTTGGTGATGCAGTTGCTGTTGGGACAGCCCAGGACGCCGACGACGCGGTCCGGTCGCTCGACGCGGCGCTTGTCGGCCACCTCGTAGTCGCGGATGATGTTGATCGTCGCGTCGGGCGCGATCAGCGAGAGGACGTCCACCTCGTCCTGGCTGAGTTCGCGGCCCTCGACCTTGACGACGTCCTTGCCGTCGAGGCGACCGCTCGGGACGTTCATCCCGATCGAGACGGTCTCGCCCTCGGTGCCGTCGATGTCGAGGATCGCGAGCACGCGCAGGGCCTGCCCGCCCGGGATGTGGTCGATGACGGTGCCGTTCTGGATCTTGCTGACGCGGAGTTCGGTGTCTGGTTCGCTCATTGGTCCGAAAGGAGGAAGTCGAGCAGCGCCATCCGCACGGGGACGCCGTTGTGGGCCTGCTCGAAGTAGTTCGCGTGTGCCGTCTCGTCGACGTCCGGCGCGATCTCGTCGACGCGCGGGAGCGGGTGCATGATCGTCAGGTCGTCACGCGCTATGTCGAGCGCGGCGGCGTCGATCTGGTACTCGCCCGCGACCTTCTGGTACTCGTTCTCGTCGGGGAAGCGCTCGCGCTGGATGCGCGTGACGTACAGGACGTCGAGGTCCGGAAGGACCGATTCGAGGTCCGTGTGCTCCGCGACCGTGGCCCCGGCCGCGTCGAGGTCGTACTTGACGCCCTCGGGGAGCTGGAGGCTCTCCGGGCTGATGAAGTGCTGCTCGGCGTCGAAGTTCGTCAGCGCTGTCGCCAGCGAGTGGACCGTCCGGCCGTACTTCAGGTCGCCCATGATCCCGATCGACAGGTCGTCCAGGCCCGCGTTCTGCCGGATCGTGTAGAGGTCCAGCAGCGTCTGGGTCGGGTGGTGGCCCGCGCCGTCGCCGCCGTTGAGCAGCGGGACGTCGACGAACTCGCTGGCCATCTTGGCCGATCCCTCGTCGGGATGGCGCATCACGATGGCGTCGGCGTAGCCCTCGATCACCCGGACGGTGTCGGCCAGCGTCTCGCCCTTCTTCACCGACGAGGACTCGACGTGGCCCATGTCCACGATGTCGCCGCCGAGTCGTTTGATTGCCGCTTCGAAACTCATCTTGGTGCGCGTGCTCGGTTCGAAAAAGCACAGCCCCAGTAGCTTCCCGGCGTGGCGTTGCCCGTAGGCCGCCATGTCGGCGTCCATCTCGGCAGCGCGGTCGAGCACCGCCTCGATGTCCGCCCGGGAAAGCTGTTTCGCCGTGATGACGTGGTCGTGCCGCATCGTGTTGGTGAGCGCGCGCCCCCCTCTTGAATCTCTCTATCTGCCGAATACATGTCGGAGCCCGAATGGCTTTCCGAACGGAAGAATAACGTTCGAATCTCTTGCTCTATTGGAAATGGGAGATAGCGACGAGATCCCACGACTCCAGGCCTGGTTTCATTAGAGCAGGATAGTACCTATCGGCTAGCTGATTGCACAACCGCCCCCGAACTTGGCCAGTGTGATTGCTTCGATACCCTGCTACGGTCGGGAAGCAACGACTACCCACGCCGACAGACTACTCGTCATTCGATTCCTCGGTACTCGTTTCAGGGCAACCGTCACCCGAGAAGTCCATACTAAGTCCAAGGACCCCGCCCTCGTGGACGGTTACGATCGGCGCGATGCATCCGTCCTTGCCAACCATCTCGGTACTACGGAAAACCTTACCCTCGGACTCATCTCCGAGCTTGGCGAATATCTTCCAGGTAGCGAGTTCTGTATTGGCTTCAGGGATGTCGAA
>DATFIX010000240.1:0-8885 GCA_035269625.1 Natrialbaceae archaeon | reverse complement strand
TGCCGTTTCGTCCGACCATGCACCGACGTCGATCGGCTCGTCGCTGAGGACCATCCGGGTTAGGAATTCGTCCCACGACTCGTCCGCTCCCCGCAACCGATCCAGGCGCTCTTTCGTGGACGAATCGACCGGAATCCACGTCCGATCCATGGGCATCCACTGTGGAGCTCCATCCAAACCCGTTTCGGCGAACCCCGCTCGATGGTGGAACGACCGTCCCAGTTCCCCCGCCACCCTTTCCGACAGCCTCATCCCTTTGACCGTCCGCCCCGAGGACTACCCATGGATTATACCACCCTGGGTGCGACGGGCACCACCATCAGCCGGATCGGGCTTGGTACCGCGAGTTTCGGCGGCGACCGCGAGTGGACCATCGGCGAGGATCGAGCGCGCGAGATCGTCGAACGGGCGCTCGAACTCGGCGTGACGTTCTTCGACACGGCGAACTCCTACGCCCACGGCGAGGCCGAGGAGATCCTCGGGGACGCCCTCGCGGACTACGACCGCGATCGACTCGTCGTCGCGTCGAAGGTTTACTTCCAGATGGACGAGGACGACCCGAACTCGGGCGGCCTCTCGCGCAAGACGATCGAACAGCAACTCGCGGGCTCGCTGGACCGACTCGGGATGGACACGATCGACCTCTACCAGATCCACCGCTGGGACGAGGCCACCCCGATCGAAGAGACGGTGCGCGCGCTCGACGACGCCGTGCGACGCGGGCAGGTTCGGTACCTCGGCGCGTCCTCGATGTGGGCCCACCAGTTCGCCGAGGCGCTCCACGCGACCGACCGCCTGGGGCTGGAGCCGTTCGTCACCATGCAGAACCACTACAACCTGGCCTACCGCGAGGAGGAGCGCGAGATGCTCCCGCTGTGCCAGCGCAATGGCATCGGCGCCATTCCCTGGAGTCCCCTGGCTCGTGGCTACCTCGCCCGACCGCACGAGGAAATCGACGCGACGACCCGTGGGCAGACCGACGACCTGCTGGCCCAGCGCTCCGGTTCGTATCGGGGCGGCAACGGCGACGAGATCAACGAGCGCGTCGCGGAACTGGCCGACGAGAAGGGCCTGACGATGGCCCAGGTCGCGCTCGCGTGGTTGCTGCACAAGGACTGGGTGGACGCTCCGATCGTCGGGACCACGAGCGTCGAACACCTGGAGGAGGCCGTCGAAGCGGTGGACGTCGACCTGACCGACAGCGAGATGGACTACCTCGAAGAACCCTACGAGCCGGTGCCCGTGGTCGGCCACGAGTAAGCCCCGTCGAGATGGGGACGGGGACTCGTCGTCGCCACCCGACCCGGCCCCGGCCGAGATGGCAGGGCACTTACCCCCGCGCCACGCAGGGTCGGGCATGCGCATCCAGGACCGCGAGGCGGCCGAGGGGGACCGCGAGCGCGTGACGCTCGTGCCCGACAGCCTCGACGACCTCTGGCACCTCCAGTACGTGGTCGAGCCCGGCGACCTCGTCTCGGGCGACACGACCCGCCGGATCCAGCGCGAGGACGACCAGTTGCGCGACAAGGGCGGCGAGCGCGAACACATGCACGTCACGATCGAGGTCGAGGACCTCGAGTTCCACAAGTTCGCCAACCGCCTCCGGATCGGCGGCGAGATCGTCGGCTGCTCCCGCGAAGACCAGCTGGGCCATCACCACACCCTCAACGTGGAGGAACACGACGAGATCACGATCGAGAAGCGGTTCAAACCGGACCAGGAGGAGCGCCTCGAGGAGGCCGTCGAGGCCACCGAGAACCCCGAAGTGGCCGTCGCGACGGTCGAGGAGGGGGAGGCCCACGTCCACACCGTCGCCCAGTACGGCGTCGACTCCTACGCCTCGTTCACCGGTCCGACCGGGAAAGGCGAGTACGCCCGGTCGCGCGAGGAACTGTTCGCCGAACTGGGGAAAGCCCTCTCGCACCTCGACGTCGACGCCATCGTCCTCGCCGGCCCCGGATTCACGAAACAGGACGCGCTGAAGTACGTCCAGAAGGATTTCCCCGAGGTCGCCGAAAAGATCACGACGGTCGATACCAGCAGCGTCGGGGATCGCGGGGTTCACGAGGTCCTCAAGCGCGGCGCGGTCGAGGACGTCCAGCAGGAAACCCGGATCGCCGAGGAAGCCGAGTACATCGACGAGTTGATGGCGCGCATCGCCGAGGGCGCGAAGGCGGCCTACGGTCCCGAGGAGGTGGCCCAGGCGGCCGAATACGGGGCCGTCGAACGCCTGCTCGTCCTCGACGAGGTCCTTCGGCGCGAGCGCGGGACCGAGGGCGAGTGGGACGTCGACGTCGACGCGGTGATCACGAGCGTCGAACGCCAGGGTGGCGACGTAACGGTCTTCTCCAGCGAATTTGCCCCCGGCCAGCAACTCGAGAGCCTGGGCGGTATCGCCGCGCTGTTGCGCTACCGGCTGGACTGAGACACTGAAAGGACGGAGAATGGCAGGGTTCGGGATTGGTTCCCCCAGACGTGTCGCGGGTGGCAGCCGCGGCCGGTGAAAAACCGACCGCGGACGATGGCGGGTGCGTCGGTTGGATCGGCGGTGTCGGGCGACGCCGTCGGATCGACGGGAGTGGGTGCGCCGATTGGTGAGCGAGTGCGGTCTCGGGTGCCAGCCTTTCGCTGGCAGTTTGAGGATAGACTCGATGGGTAGAGTATCGTATGCCCAACTGATGGGGGATCGTCGAAGATGCACCGGTCCGGACGGACGAGATCAATAGATGAGTTCGTCGCTGTTCTCGACCATGTACAGCGTCCGGGCCGAGATGTTGACGGCGTGATCGCCGACGCGTTCGAGGTCGCGGATCGTCAGGAGCAGCCGTGAAACGTCCGCCAGGAGCGTCTCGACCTCCGCCCCTTCGTCGAGTTCGGTCTCGATGAGGTCCCGGACGACGAGCTGTGAGGCCCGCTCGCACTTGCCGTCGAGTTCGTCGTCGCGGCTGGCGACGAGGCGACACGCTTCCGGATCCTCGTTCGCGTAGGCGTCCATCGCCTCCTCGACCATCTCGATGGTGAACCGGCCGATGGACTGGGCGTCGACCTCCGGGAAGACGTCGCGCTCGGCCTGGAGCGTGTAGTCGCCCAGGTTCGTCGCGAGGTCGCCGATCCGTTCGAGGTCGGTGATGATCTTGAACGAGGCCGCGATGAACCGGAGATCCGAGGCCACCGGCTGCTGCAGCGCGAGGAGGTCGATACACTGTTTTTCGAGGTCGAGATACATCTCGTTGACCTCCTCGTCGCCGTCGATGACGGCCCACGCGAGGTCCTCGTCCTTGGTATCCAGTGCGTCCAGCCCCTTGCGGAGTCGGTCGAGCACGACCTCGCTCATGTAGAGGACGTCCGCCTGGAGCTGATCGAGTTTCTCCTGGTAGCTCTCTCTGGCCATGGTTGTTATCCAAACTTGCCCGTGATGTAATCTTCGACACGCTGACTCTCGGGGTTCTGGAAGATCTTGTCCGTGTCGTCGTACTCGACGAGTTCGCCGCCGGTGAGGAACACGGCCGTCCGGTCGGAGATCCGGGCCGCCTGCTGCATGTTGTGGGTGACGATCACGACGGTGTACTCCTCGGCGATCTCCTGGATCAGGTCCTCGATCTGGGAGGTCGCCACCGGGTCGAGCGCGCTCGCCGGTTCGTCCATCAGGATGACGCCCGGGTCGACGGCGATCGCTCGCGCGATACAGAGGCGCTGTTGCTGGCCGCCCGAGAGTTCGAGGCCGCTCTCGTCGAGGCGATCTTTCACCTCGTCCCAGAGCGCGGCGTCCTTCAGCGCCTGCTCGACCTTCTCGTCCAGGTCGTCCGTCTGATCCTGGAGTCGGAGGCCGTAGGCGACGTTGTCGTAGATGCTCTTGGGAAACGGGTTGGGTTCCTGGAAGACCATCCCGATTCGTCGGCGGAGCGCGACGGGATCGACGTCGTCGTCGTAGACGTTCTTGCCCTCGAAGCGCAACTCGCCCTCGACCCGGGCGTTCTGGATGAGGTCGTTCATCCGGTTGATGCACCGGAGGAACGTGGACTTGCCACAGCCCGAGGGACCGATGATGGCCGTCACGCTCTTCTCGGGGATTTCCAGGCTGACGTCCTGGAGCGCTCTCTCCTCGCCGTAGTAGACGTCGAGACCGCGGGACTCGATGATCGTCCGTCCGCCGACGGGACCAGAACCGCCTTCGGTCCCCGCGGTGACCCCGGTTTCGATGAGTTCTTCGTCGTCGTGTTCCGGGTCGGCGCTCACGGAATCGGTCTCACTCGTCGGTTCTGTCCGTCCGTCGTCGGTCATATCGGATTGTGTCATGATTCACCCCTCGTCTGATACCTGTTACGCAACACGATCGCCACGGAATTCATCGTCAGCATGACGACGATCAGCACGACGACGCCGGCCGCGACGACGCCGTGCTGGAACGACTCGCTGGGCAGTTCCGACCACGCGTAGATCTGGAGCGGCATCGCGCTCGCGGTGTCGGTGAAACTCCCTGGCACCGAGAACGCCGTCGTCGCCGTCCCGATCATGAGTAGCGGGGCGGCCTCCCCCACGGCCCGCGCGAGTGCGAGGATCGTTCCCGTGAGGATACCCGGCATCGCTTCGGGGAGCACGACCCGTCTGACCGTTTGCCACCGGGTCGCGCCCATCCCGTAGGACGCCTGTCGCATCGAATCCGGCACGGCCCGGATCGCCTCGCGGGACGAGATGATGACGATGGGCAGGATGAGCAACGAGAGCGTCATCCCGGCCACCAGGATCGAGCCAAGGCCCATGTCCAGCAGCCGGATGAACAGTCCCAGCCCGAGCAGTCCGTAGACGACCGACGGCACGCCCGCGAGGTTCGAGATGTTGATCCGGATGAGACGTGACGTCCGGTTTTCGGGCGCGTACTCCTCCAGATACACCGCGGCCCCGACGCCGATCGGGAACGTCAGGAGGACCACGATGATCATGATCATGATCGATCCGACCAGCGCCGGGTAGATGCCGGCCTGTTCCGCAAACCGTGACGGCGCGTTCGTCAGGTACTGCCAGTCGAGCCAGGACGCCGGCCCGGCAATCCCGAGGACACCCGAGAGCACGGCGTTGAGGACGAGTCCACCGATCACCGCGACCGGGAGCGCCAGCCCTGCCCGGAGGTCGCGTCGATCGACCGTCTCGGCGACGCGATACCGTTCGATCATCAGGCCGAACGGAACGACCGTCCCCAGGACCACGAGTTCCCCGACCGCCAGCGACGATCCGACCTGGGCAGCGAGGAGGCCGCCAGCGAGTGCGGCCCCCAGGACGATCACCCCGGCACCGAGGGCGGTCCGACGCGGTCGGTGTCCAGCGAGATAACTGGTCACTCCCGCACCGACCGGGACGACGAGCGTCCAGAAGAGCGCGGCCCAGCGGGTTGGAACGACCGGTAGCGACGTGATCGCCCCCATCAGACTCGGAAGGAACTCGACCGTGGCCAGGTTCGTGAACGGGATCGGGACCGACGGCAACCCGATCAGGGCGAACCAGTACAGGAACAGCCCGACCACGAACCGGGTTTCGAAGGAGGCGTCCGGACGAACGCGTCCGAACCCGGCGAACAGGCCCGTGGCGACGCCGAGGGCCACCACGAACCCGAACCAGGTGGTCGACCCGAGGACGTCCGTGACGATGACGAACGTCGCGCCTGTCGCCATGAGTCCCAGCACGGGCAAACCGAGCAGCGTGACGCCGATCGACCCCGCCGACGGTGCCCACCGCCAGTAGAAGAGGCCGACCCCGGCGATCGGTGCGACCACGGTCAGGAGGAAAACGGGGTACCAGATCGCGTCCGCCGTGAGCGGCTGGAGTGCATCGATGAAGACGTAGACGAGCAGCACGCCCAGGGAGACGATCCCCGCGAACGACGCGATCAGCAAGAGCCAGCGGAAGAGCTGGCCTTTCCGTCGACTGACGCGTTCGAACGACGTTTCGGCCGGATTCGCGGTGTCGGTGTCGGTGTCGATACTCATCATTCGTATTGCTCCCGGTATCGTTCGGTGATGACGTCGCTGATCAGGTTCATCGCGAGCGTGATGACGAACAGCGTCAGTCCGATGGCGAACAGGCTCTGGTACTCGGCACCCTGTCCGGCGATGTCACCCGTCGCGATCTGGACCATCCCTGCGGTCATGGGCATCGCGGCGTCGAAGTAGTCGGCCGGATTGAGCGGGTTCACCAGGTTCGGTTGCTGGCCCGCCGCGATGGTCACGGCCATCGTCTCCCCGATGGCCCGCGAGAGCGCGAGGATGAACGACGAGAAGATGCCCGAGATGGCCGCCGGAATGACGACGCCGATCGACACGTCGAACTTGGTGGCCCCCATGCCGTAGCCCGCCTGTCGAAGGTCGTCGGGGACGGCACTCATCGCGTCCTCGCTGATCGAGGACACCATCGGTATGATCATGATGCCGACGACGATGGAGGCCGACAGCAGATTGAACGCCCCCAGGTCGGGGATCGTCAGCAACGGGACCGTCCGAGAAACCGCCGAGAAGAACCCGTCCAGGGCCGGCGTGATGTACACCAGCGCGAAGTACCCGTAGACGACCGTCGGAATGCCGGCGAGCACCTCCAGCGCCGGTTTCAGGTAGGTCCGCATCCGGGGATTCGCGTATTCGCTGAGGTAGATCGCGGTTCCCAGACCGAACGGCAAGGCGATGATCGACGACCCGACCACGATCGCGAGGGTCGCCGACACGAACTCGAGAACGCCGAACAGTTGCCTGCTCGGGATCCACTCGAATCCGGTGTAGAACTCGACCGCGGCGACCGTCTTTTCGGCCGAGACGCCGAGCAACTGACCGGTGACGCCGAAGAACTTGGCCGCCTCGAACGCGAGGGTGAACACGATCGCGAACGTCGTCACCACGGAGAGGAACGCACAGACGAAGAAGAACGCCCGAACGAGTCGTTCGCGGGTCGTGTTGCCGGCCGTTTCCGTGAGAAAGCCGGGTTCCATTCCATCGGCGTCGGTTGGTTCGGTGCTCATCGTGAGTTAGAGGTTGAGATTCGGGGTTCGGTTTGGCGTTCGCATCGGCTCACTCCTGGACGTCGTCGATAGCCCACTCGAGTTTTCCGAGCTGTTCCTGGGCGACGTCGACGGTGTTGGGCACGTATCCGACCTGGTTCGCGACGAGTTCCTCGTTCGTGCTCTGTCTGACGAAAAACCGAGCGAACTCCGCGACCTGTGGCTTCGCGAGCGCGGATTTTTTCGGATACGTGAACAGCGGTCGCGAGAGCGGTTTGTATTCGCCCGATTTGGCCGTCTCGAGGGACGGCTTGACGCAGTTCCCGTCCCCGTTGTCGATCGCGAGCGCTTTCACCCGGTCCGTGTTTTCCGAATAGTACGCGAACCCGAGATAGCCCAGTGCGTATTTCGAACCCCGAACACCGCGGATGATGTCGTTGTCGCGCTCAGTGGCACTGTAGTCCCGCCGGGATTTGCCTTCCTCGCCGACGATCACTTCGGTGAAGTAATCGAACGTCCCCGAGGTAGACGCGGCGCCATAGAGTTCGAGTTTCTCGTCCGGCCAGTCCGAGTTCACGTCGCTCCATTTGCTCGCCCCGTCGGGCTCCCAGATCTGTCGGAGTTCCTCGACCGTCATGCAGTCGACCCAGTCCGCCTCGTTGTTGACGATCACCGTGACCGCGTCCGTGGCGACCGTGAGTTCGATGGGTTCGATACCGTTGTTCGCACACTTTTCCGTCTCGCTGTCCGTGATCGGCCGGGACCCGTTGTTGAAGTCGGTCTGGCCCGTACAGAAGTAATTCTCGAACCCGCCGCCCGTCCCGGTCTTCCGAATGTTGGCGTCCACCTGGGGGTGTTCCGCTTCGAAGGTTTCCGCGATAGCGACAGAGAGCGGATATACCGTCGAACTCCCCGAAATTTCGACCTTTCCGGACAGCGGACCACCGTCGTTCGAAGTCCCATCGCCACCGCCACCACCACTGTCCCGCTGTTTGGTACAGCCAGCGATCGCGACCGCACCCGCCATCCCGGCCGACGCGAGAAATCTACGCCGGGAAAGCGGTCCCGTCGACGAAGAGCCGTCGGTAGCTGTCATCACCGAATCCCGCGAGTCTCTGGGATAAGTACCCTGCTATTACGACTATATAGACGTACGTTTGGGTATGATTGTACTGCAAGCGCCTCACAGGGAAACGAACGCGATCACCGGACTGTATCGGGGCGACTTTCCGCAAAGGAAGTGCCCAGCTCGAGACTCGCCATCGACCGATACATAGAAGCAAACGAAATAGTCGTTTTGCTGTCGATAATTGCTCACGATCGGTCATGAACTACTGACGTCGGGGTCGAATATATAGACATAGACGGTTTTATAGTCCCCAGCCGTATACGCACGACCATGGAAACCCGCAAGGTGCAGGTGACGGGCGGGTCGACGTACACCGTTTCACTGCCCAAGGACTGGGCGACGAAAAACGACGTCAGCGCCGGCAGTCAGGTCGAGTTCTACCCGGAGGACGATTCGCTCCTGTTGACGCCCAAAACCGAGGAGGAACGGGTGCGAGGGACGATGGACATCTCGGACCTCGAAGGCGAGAAACTGACCCGCGCCGTGATGACGATGTACGTCAGCGGGTTCGACGTCATCGCGCTGGAGGCGGGCCGCATCACCAGCGACCAGCGCCGCGCCATCCGCACGGCCACCCAGGGCCTCGTGGGCCTGGAGGTGCTCGAGGAGACGGGCGACCGGGTGGTCATCCGGGACCTGCTCGACTCCTCGGAGCTGTCGATACACAACGCCGTCACCCGGATGGGGCTCATCTCGGAGTCGATGCTGGCCGACGCCGTCGCCGCGCTCACCGGCGACGACGACGACCTGGCCCACGACGTCATCGAGCGCGACGAC
>DATFIX010000239.1:0-2301 GCA_035269625.1 Natrialbaceae archaeon | reverse complement strand
CACGCCGCGATGGTCGTCACCGACTGGGACGAGTTCGCCGCCCTCGACGACGAGTTCGACCGGATGGCCGATCCCGTCGTGATCGACGGCCGGCGAGTGATCGAGCGTCGCGACGGCATCACCTACGAAGGGCTGACCTGGTAACACCGGACTACTAGAGGGTATTCGGGAACCGACCGATCGAACCGCGAGCACCCGACCACCATCGTTATCATTCGTGGCTCCGTTGCCCGTTCCATGAGCGACCTGACAGCCACGCTCCACACGAATCGCGGGGACATCGAGATCGAACTGTACGACGAGCGCGTGCCCCAGACGGTCGACAACTTCGTCGGCCTCGCGACTGGCGACAAGGCCTGGCAGCACCCCGAGACGGGCGACGACGTCGAGGGTGAACCCCTCTACGACGACGTGCCCTTCCATCGCATCATCGAGGACTTCATGATCCAGACCGGCGATCCGACGGGGACCGGCCGCGGCGGCCCCGGCTACACCTTCTCCGACGAGTTCCACGAGGACCTCCGCCACGACGAGGAGGGCGTCGTCAGCATGGCGAACCGCGGCCCGGACACCAACGGATCGCAGTTTTTCATCACGCTGGCCGAGCAGTCCCATCTCGACGACAAGCACGCCGTCTTCGGCAAGGTAATCGACGGAATGGACGTCGTCCGCGAGATCGGATCGCTCCCCACTGACGGGAACGACCGACCGCAGGAAGATGCGATCCTCGAGTCGGTGACGATTCACGAGTAACGCCGTTCGTCCCGCCGACGATTACTCCGAATCACCGGCAAACCGGCACTCCATCCGACGAATTTTCGTCCCGGCACACCGAGTCACGAGCATGGCGGAATACCACGTCGTGCCCAGTGGCGGCCGCTGGCACGTCCAGCGCCGGGGCGACGGCACCCTGATCGGTCACAAGGCAGGGTCCGTCGTGAGCACGCACGACAGCGAGTCCGTGGCGGTCGAGTGGGCCAGAGCGCAGGCCGATCCCGACGAACCGATCCTCGTCCACGGGGAAGACGGGGTCGAAACCCTCGAACCGTAGCCCGTAACTCTGCTGGATTCCATCCGGGGTCCGCCAGCAGGGCTCCGCCACTCGGGGGTGACGGTCTTGAACACCCTTCATATCTTCAACTATCATCTATTATCATGATTGACGTAGGCCAACATATGCGACTCAACAGCGTGGAGACGCTCCTCGAGGATCTCACGTACCCGATCACGACGGACGAACTCGTCGAGCACGTGGGCGACCGCCGGATCGAACTCGAGAACGGGAGCGAGACGCTTTCGGACGTGTTCGGCCGCGTCGGAAGCGAGACGTACAGCACGCCGACGGAAGCACACCTGACGTTCCTCTCGGCGTTGAGCACCAAAGCGATCGGCCGCAAAGCCTACACCGACCGCGATCCGCCGGTGCTCGGATTCGCCGATACCGATCCGCGGATCGTCAACGACCTGTTGCGCGAGGAGACGCGCCACGACGCCGGCGGCCCACACTGTGGCATCTGCGAGCACGTGAAGATCGTCGGCGATTGGGACGCGATGGCCTACTGCCCGGTCAAGGACGACATCGTCGAACCGGCCGTGGGCGAAATCTGCTCGGAGTACGCGCAGTCGTCCTGAGGTCCCGTCGCCTCGGGGACACAGGCCTCTCCGGTTCAGGGCCAAACGAAATCCACTTCCGGGAGAGGGAAGTACCCCGAAGTACGCGAGGGTGGCTGAGCTAGGCCAAAGGCGGCGGGCTTAAGACCCGCTCCCGCAGGGGTCCATGGGTTCGAATCCCATCCCTCGCATCTGCGACGAACGGACGTGAGGAGCGATGCGTAAAGTGGGATTCGAAGCCTACCAGTCGCAGGCCCGGAACGGCGGGTAGCGCCGCACGCCCGGAACGTCTGGTTCCGGTTCGAATTCCGATCGGCGCGTCGATCGGCGTTCGCAAACGCGTAGCGTTTGCTCACTCCCATCCCTCGCATAGGGAGACGCGAGCGAAGTGAGCGTCTCCACAATTGCGAACGGGGATCGAAGCGACCCGTGAGTCCACGTCGCCGTTTTGCAGTTTTCTCCGGGGCGTAGACGGTGATTGTCGACCCCCAACAGCATCGCACCGGTTATGGCACCAGGGCGATCCAGGCTGAAAGCGTGAACGCCGAGGCGATGGTCGTCAGAAACACGATCCTCGACGCCACGTTCCGGTTCCCGCCCATTTCGGTGACGTACACGAACGTCGAGACGGCGGTCGGAGCGGCGAACATGACGACGGCGGTCCGAAGCGTCCAGGGGTCTGCCCCCAAC
>DATFIX010000238.1:0-13759 GCA_035269625.1 Natrialbaceae archaeon | reverse complement strand
AGCCCGGCGACTTCGGACTGAAGCCACTCGCGGAACCACTTGACGCGCTTGAGGCGCTGGTGGGCGATGCCCTCGGCCGTGTCGCTGCGGATCCGCGAGGCATGGTCCTTGCCGCGCTCGAACACCCGGTCGATCATCTCGGCGGCGTCCATGTGCGTCCGGGCCTCGTAGCCCATCCGCAGGAGCATCAGCACGGTCCCGTTGGCACCGACCTTGTCGAGCAGGTCCGCCTCGATGAGACACTGGGTCTCCATGGGCAGGTCGCGGATGTCGCCCTGGTAGGAGTGTTCCCGGACGGCCTGGCACACCTCGTCCACGAACGACCGGGGATAGTCCCCGTGGGTCTCGAGGTACTCGCGGGCGATTCGGGCACCCTCGTCCGCGTGGACGTCCTGGTCGGCGTCCAGTTTGGCCACGTCGTGGAACAGGGCCGCCACGCGGGTCACGTCGGGATCGGCACCCTCCTTCCGGGCGATGTGCTCGGCGAGTTCGACCACGTTCCGGATGTGGTTGTACCGGTACTCCGCGGAGTGCCAGGGGTACCACCGCATTCGACCCCCTTCCTCCTCGTTTTCCACGCTGGCAGCGAGGTACTCGCGCACGAACTCGGCCATGTGCTCGAACTCCTCGTCGGTCACCCTGGTTTCCTTTATCTCGACGCCCACAGAAGATCACCACCGACGAACGTACACTCAGTCATGTCGTCTAGAGACAGGGCTGTTCGACTCTTTAGACTTACGTTAAAAGCGATTACCGGCCGTCAATCGTGCCGTGGGGCGGTCTCGCGCCCGATTGTGGCGTCTCGACGAACCCCACGAGAGCGATCGGCGGGCGATCTGGGGTCGATCCGGTCGCGGCGGCGACGGTCGCCGACTACTCTTCGGGTTCGACGCACTCGAACGCGACGTAGCTGATGGCGAACGGCTTCCCGTTCTTCGGGTGGTAGAACCGCTCGTCACCGACGATCGAGACGACGATGGTGCCCTCCTCTTCACCGGCGACGACGTCGACCTCGTCCGTCGCGCGACCGGCCTTGACCGTGGCGACGATGTACTCGGGGCAGACGTCGGTCGCGAAGGTTACGCTGACGGGTTCGTAGGGTTCGGGCTCTTCGGTCCCGTCACCCTTGGTCACGTAACTCTCGTACGTGATCGCGTCGAACTCCATGCCGTCTTCGAGTTCCGGCACGAAGGCGTCGTACTCCTCGTCGTACTCGAATTTCACCGGGTCGAACTCGCAGGGCTCGCAGGTCTCGACCTCGTAATCGACGTCGGCCTGGAAGATGACGCCACCGGGGTTGCTCGTGACCGTCCCCTCCTGTTCGAGGTCGTCGGTCGATTGCTGTTCGTTGACGCCGTAGACGGTGAGGACGTTCTCGCCGGCCTGCAGGTTCAGCGCGTAGTGTTCGACGGTGTCCCAGGTGCCCGCGGTGTCGTCGACGTAGGCATTGCCGAGGTTGCTGCACTCCCAGCCGGGCGAGAGCGAGGCGCTGCCGAGTTTGGTGCCGTTGAGCCACACCTCGTAGCCGTTGTCCGCGGTGATGTGAAGCGTCCCCGACGTGGGGGTGCCGGGAACCGTGAACCGGCGCTCGAATTTCACGATGTCGCCGTAGATCGGCTCGCGGACGTAATACTCGCCGTTGCCGGCCGGGTTGTCCTCGTCACAGTGCCAGATCCAGTCCGCGTTCGCGTCGAAGGTGAAATCCAGGTTCGCCTCCCAGCTCGGGTGTTCCCAGGACGGATCGGCGGGCACGTCCATCGGCTGGAACGTGCAGGTCTCGTCGTTGCCCACCCGGTAGCTCACCACGCGGGTCGTCGCGTCGCTGACGACCGTCATCGATTCGGTGGTGGTCGCCGCGGCGGCGGCCCCCGAGAGGGCGGGCAGGCCGAACGCCATCGCGCCCGCGCTGACGGCGGCTCCCTTGAGTACGGTGCGGCGGCTGAGGCCGTGTACGCCGGTCGTTTCGCTAGCGTTTCGCGTCTTGTCGGTAGTCATGATTGTCCTCGATAGAGCTTCACTCGGGAAGTCTGCTGGAGTAGATGTCCGGTGAAAATATAAGCTAACAACATAGTACAATTTTGCAATGGACCCTTGCTGAACGTTCAGAACCGTTCATCTCGGGGGGATTCGTCCGACTCGGCACAATCCGGCCCGATCCGCTCCTCTCGCGTCCAATGATGGCTACCGAACCTAACGGACGTTTCGTCCCTAAGGCGACGAGTTAAGTGGGTTCGCGGCGTTTCCACGCGACGTGACCGAAGAACGCTTTCTCGACGATTCCGCCGAGCGCGAGTTCGAGGCGACGGTCGAGCGCGTCGTGGACGACCGGGTCGTGCTCGACGAAACGGCCTTCTACCCGGAGGGTGGCGGCCAGCCGGCCGATCGCGGATGGCTCAGGACCGGGGACGGCCGCGAGTGGCGCGTGACCGACGTCCAGAAGAAGGACACGATCTACCACCGTCTCGACGGCGAACCGCCGGCCGAGGGGACGGCCGTCGTCGGCGCACTCGACTGGGATCGACGCTACGCCCACATGCGCTATCACACGGCCCAGCACCTCCTCTCGGCGGTCGTTCTCGACGAGTTCGACGCGATGACCAGCGGGAATCAGTTGTACGACGACCGGGCCCGCATCGACTTCGAGTACGACCGGTTCACGGACGCGGACCTCGACGAGATCGAGGCGCAGGTAAACGAGTTGATCGACACCGCCCTTCCCGTGCGGTGGTACGAGATGGACCGAGAGCGCGCAGAGGCCGAACTCGATACCGACCGGACCCGGATCGACCTCCTGCCGAGTTCGATCACGGAACTGCGAATCGTCGAGATCGGGCCGGAGGACGATCCGTTCGATCGGGTGGCCTGCGCCGGGACGCACGTCGAGAACACCGAGGAGTGTGGCGAGTTCACGATCGTCGGCCGGGAGACGAAGGGGAGCGATGAAGAACGGGTGACCTTCGAGTTGACCTGAACGGTTCCGGTCCTGGCGTCGAGGCTGTACCCGCCGTGCACACCATCGCTACGTTTTACACGTCGTACTCGCAACGGGTGGCCATGAAAATCCGGCAGGTCGTTCCGAAGGACGCCATCCCGAGCGTCGACGACCCGGCGTTTCGCGACGCTCCCGAGCACGACGGCACCCTCGACGAGGTGATCGTCGTGGACGGTGACCCCGCACGAGCCTACCCCCTGCGATACCTCGACTTCCACGAAATAGTCAACGCCGACCGAGACGGCCATCCGATCGCGGTGACGTGGTGCCCGCTCTGTGGGACCGCCGTCGCGTACGATCGAGTCGTTGACGGTCGAACCCTGACGTTCGGCGTGTCGGGCAAACTCGTGAAGGACAATCTCGTGATGTACGACCGGGAAACCGACAGCCTCTGGCGACAGTCCACGGGGACGGCCATCGACGGCCCGATGGAGGGGACGACACTATCCACGCTCCCGGCCTGGGTGACGACGTACGACCGGTTCCGCGAGGCACGGCCGGACGGTCAGGTCCTCGAACCTCCAGGTGGCGAGAGCGAAGCAGCCGGGCCCGGAGTCGATCCCGAACCCATCGACTACGACGAGGACCCCTATCGGGAGTACTTCGAGAGCGACGGGTTCGGCCTCCGGGCGCTCCACGGCGGCCGATCGCGGGAGTGGAACCGGACGGACCTCGACCCCAAGGACCGAGTGCTCGGCGTCGAATCCGGTGGGGTGGCGGTCGGGTTCCCCCAACCCGTGCTGGAAGACGCCGGTGGCGTCGTCACGGCGACCGTCGGCGATCTCGAAGTCGTCGCGTTCGCCACTCCCGACGGCCTGCACGCCTTCGAGGATCCCGGATTCGAGTTCCGCTCTGCCGACGATCCCGGTCGGTTCCGTGCAGACGGCACGACCTGGAACGGCGTCACTGGCGAGGCGGCGGACGGTCGAACCCTCGACCGGGTGCCGGCGATCCTGACGTTCGCGTTCGCCTGGCAGGACGACCACGGCCCAGACGGGTTCTTCGAGGACGTGTAGCGTCGGTGGTCCCCGGTCGGATCGACGCCGAAACTGTTTTGCGGTGGAACCCGAATCCACGAGCCGACGGTTCCATGAACTGGCTCGAGGATCTGCTCGTTCCCCTGATCGCCGTGGTGACGCTTCCGATCGGGATACTGCTGTTCGTCATGGGCGCGGGAGAGTTGGCCATCGCCACCTTCGTGATCGGCTGGTTCCTCCTCGTTCCCGTCCTGGCCATTCTCGGTGACACGCTCTCGTCCGAGCGGGACGAATCGACGACCGAAGACGACCCGCTCGAAGTGCTCCGGGAGCGGTACGCGAAGGGGGAGATCAGCGAGTCGGAGTTCGAGCGCCAGGTCGAGAAACTGCTTGCCACCGAGGACGTGGACGTCGGGGACGCTTCGGCCATCGAGGACGTCCTCGACTCGAACGACGAGTCGGTCGATCGCTCCTACGACCTCGAACGATCGCGACGGTGACGTGCAGGTCCGGCCCGGGGTTCGTCGAAACTGCTTCGGTAGTGCGACGCCATGACAATTCTGCTCCGCTCGACGACCCAGGTTGCCACCTGACTCGGGTTTAATCGTCGCGGTCGTCCGAATCGTCGGCGTCGCGGATTCTGACGATCAACCCTCCAAGCAGTCCCGAGTCGTCGTCTGGCTCCCTTTTGTCCGCTTCGCGTTGCCGTCGGCGGACGGCTTCCCGTTTCTCGTGTGCCTGGGTCGCTCCCGTCCCCGCGTCACGCGGCCCACAGTACCGTCCCCGGCAGTTCTGCGTCATTGGACGATTCGAACATTATTGCTCGACGGCTTTCAACGTTGGCTTCCCGAGAGTACCGTAGCGGGACGATCGATCGAACGGATCGAGGATGTCCTGGAAAACGGGCCCGCTGACTTCCCGCCGATCACTGCCGGACGCTGGCGATGACGGCCTGCCCGTAGGCGATGCCACCATCGCCCGGCGGTACCCGGTCGTGGCCGAGGAATTCGAGGTCCGCGTCCTCGACGGCCTCGCGGATCGCCCGCGTGATGGCGTCGTTGTACGCGACGCCGCCCGAGAAGCCGACGGCGTCCAGGTCCTTTTCCTGGGCCGCCTCGATCGCGATGTCAGCCAGCCCCCGGGCCAGCGCGTCCTGGACGGTGGCGGCCACGTCGGGGACGGCGTGGCCGTCCTCGGTGACCATCCGGTCGGCGTCCTGCACGAGCGCACTCACGTCCACGACGCGGTCGCCGTCCCGCGTCGCGAACGGGACCTCGTAGTCGAGGACTGTCCCGCCGGCCGCGGCGGCCTCGAGGCGCATCGCGGGTTCGCCCTCGTAGCCGCGTCCGGTGCAGACGTCGAGCAGGGCGCTGACGGCGTCGAGGGTGCGGCCCGCGCTCGTGGTTTCGGGCGCGTTGACCCCCTGGTCGAGTTGCTGGCGAATCGTCGCGGCGTCGTCGGTCGAATCGACCGCGCCGCGTTCGACGAGGAGGTCGTCGATCCGGTCCTCGTCCTCCAGGAGACTCGCGAGGATCCGCGCCGGTTTCTCGACGGCGGCGGTCCCGCCGGGGAGGTGGAAGGTATCGAGGCCGCCGACGCGGTCGTAGCCTTCCAGCCAGGCGTCGAGCACCTCGCCGCCCCAGACCGACCCGTCGGGGCCGTAGCCCGTGCCGTCGGCCGTGATCACGATGGCGCGCTCGCGGTCGTGCTCGGCGAGCAGCGAGGCGGCGTGGGCGTGGTGGTGCTGGACGCGCATCGGGCCGATCACGCCGTTACCGGCGTAGTCCTCGGCGACCTCGGTCGTCAGGAACTCGGGGTGCATGTCGCAGGCGACGGTCCGCGGTTCGACGCCCGTGAGATCCGTGAGGTGGTCGATGGTCTCCCGGAGGAAGGCCACAGTGGAGGGGTTGTCCACATCGCCGACGAACTGCGAGGGGATGACGACGTCGTCCTGCGTGACTGCGATCGTCGCGTCGAACTCGGCCCCGACGGCGAGGACGGGCCGTTCCGGCGCGCCGCCCGGCAGGGGCAGTTCCTCGGGCACCCACCCGCGAGAGCGCCGGATGAACCGCCGACCGTCGCCGGAGAACCGGACGACGCTGTCGTCGCTCCGGGCGACGATTTCGCGGTCGTGAACCAGCGCGGCGTCGATCACGTCGCCGAGACGCGCCAGGATGGCGTCCTTCGTGGTCGCCATGGGTCGGCCGGGCAGGTTGGCGCTCGTCATGACGAGCGGACCGTCCACGTGATCGAACAGGCGGTGGTGCAACCCGGAGTAGGGCAGCATGACGCCGACGGTGTGGAGGCCAGGCGCGATTTCGTCGAGCCAGTTCTCCGCGCTCCCGTCGGCCGACTGTTCGAGCAGAACGATCGGCCGGCGCACGGTTTCGAGTGCCTCGCGCTCGGCGTCGCTCACGTCGGCGAAGGACTCGATCGTCTCCAGGTCCGGCGCCATGAGCGCGAAGGGTTTGCTCGGGCGACCGGTGCGCTCGCGCAACGTTTCGACTGCCTCGGGGTCGGTCGCGTCACAGGCGAGGTGGGAACCACCGATACCCTTGATGGCGACCTGCTCGCCGGCCCGGAGGCGGTCGGCCGCGGCCTCGATGGCCTCGGCGTCCGAGCCGTCGGCCAGCACCTTGCCGTCGGGATCGACCAGCGAGAGGGACGGGCCACATTGCGGGCAGGCGATGGTCTGGGCGTGGTAGCGCCGGTCGGCCGGGTCCTCGTACTCCTCGCGGCAGTCCTCGCACATCGGGAACTCGTCCATCGACGTGCGGGGCCGGTCGTATGGGAGACCGCGGATGACGGTGTAACGGGGACCACAGTCCACGCAGGAGGTCGCCCAGTAGCCGTAGTATCGCGAGTCGGGATCGCGCATGTCCGCCAGGCAGTTGTCGCACATCCCGGTGTCCGGCGGGATCGTCCCGGATCCGCCGGACGCCTCGGCCGATCGGACGATCTCGAAGGCGTCCTCGCCCTCGGGGTCCGACCGACCGACCTCGACCGAATCGACCCGCGAGAGCGGCGGCGGGTCCTCCCGGAGTTCGGTCAGGAAGTCATCGACGTCGGCTTCCGATCCCTCCAGGACGATCTCGACGCCGGCGTCCCCCAGGTTCTTCACCGTGCCCGTCAGGTCGCGGGCGACGGCCGTCCGGTAGACGAACGGGCGAAAGCCGACGCCCTGGACGACGCCCGTGACGATGACCTCGGCCCTGGTCGTGGACTCCTCGTCGGTCATTCGTCTTCGGTGGCTGGCGGGTGGTCGTGGTCGGCGTGCTCGTGATCGTGCGAGTGGTCTTCGTCGTGGCTATGATCGTGTCCGTGATCGTGCGAGTGGTGGTGACTCTCGTCGTCGTGATCGTGAGCATGGCCGTGGCTGTGGCCGTGACCGTGGTCGCGGTGGTGACCGCCGTCGCGGATCTCCTGGACGTACGTCGAGAGGTCGTCCAGGCCGTCACCGTGCTCGGCACTGGTCTCGAAGGTCGGCATGTTGGGGTTGACCTCGTTCACGTCGGCGGTCATGGCCTCGACGTCGGCGTTGACGGCCTCGGCGATGTCGATCTTGTTGACGACGGCGGCGTCACACGCCTGGAAGAGCAGCGGGTGCTTGCCGACGACGTCGTCGCCTTCGGTCGTGCTGACGACGAGGATGCGGGCCTCGGCACCGAGCGGGAAGTCGGCCGGACAGACCATGTTGCCGACGTTCTCGATGTACAGGGTGTCGAGAGCAGCGAGGTCCAGCTGGTCGAGGCCCTCCTCGAGGAACGTCGGGTCGAGGTGGCACTCCTTGCCCGTGTTGACGTTGGCGACCTCGACGCCGAGTTCGCGGAAACGACTCGCGTCGTCGTCGCCGGCCACGTCGCCGACGATCACGCCGATCGACTCGTCTTCGGGGGCGCGTTCGATCAGGCGCTCGATCAGGCGGGTCTTCCCGCTGCCGGTGCTGCCCAGGAACTCGACGACGAAGACGCCGTGCTCGTGGGCCAGGCGCTCGTGGAGTTGTTCGGCCTCCTCGCGGAACTGCGCGAGGACGTCCTCGTCCACGTCGGTCGTCACGCCCTCGCCCTCGTGGTCGTGCCCGAAGCGATGGGCACGGAGGGTCGGCAGGCGATCGAGGAGATAGTCGAGGTTCGGCACGCGGATCGGGGGTCGCTGGTGGTGGTAGGTCATGGGTTGCGTTCGGGTCGAATCTGGAGCGGTCGGTCGTCGGTTCGTCCTCAGTCCTCGGGGACACTGATGCTTTCGAGTCGGCACTCGTCGCCCCTGGTCAGTTCCGTCCGGCTGCCACACTCGGGGCACTTCGAGGTCGGCGCGATCATGGCCGCGCCGTCGACGGTGGGCGGTTCGCCCGACCAGCCACACTCGCAGGACGCCTCGGCGTCGATGGTCTCCATCGTGATCTCGGCGCCCTCGGCGAGCGTGCCGTCGGCCATCACCTCGAGGGCGTGGCGCAACTGATCGGGGTTGACGTGGGTCGCCTCGCCGACGGCGACCGTGAGGCCGGTGATCCGATCGGCGTCGTTGTCGGCGGCCGTCCGCTTCGCGATGTCGATCATCGAGTCGGCGATGGACATCTCGTGCATGTCAGCAAATCCGTGGCAGGGGTTCGCCGGCCGGTTCGCTCAGGTAGCGGCGACCGATCCCGGTGTCGAGCACCACTCGGCCGACCTCCTCGTCGATGACTTCGCCGACGATGGCCGCGTCCTCGCCCATCGGGTGCTCGCGGATCGCTTCGAGGACGGCGTCGGCGTCCTCGGGCGCGACGCCCATGACGACCTTGCCCTCGTTGGCGACGTCCAGGGGTTCGATGCCAAGGACCTCGCCGGCGGAGGCGACCGCGCCGGTGACCGGGATCTCGCGCTCCTCGATCAGGGCCCCGACGCCGGCCTTGTCGACCATCTCGTTGAGCGCGGTCGCGAGGCCGCCCCGCGTCGGGTCCTTCATGGCGGTCACCTCGCCGGCCGCCATCGCGGCCTCGACGAGGCCGTTGATCGGCGCGACGTCGCTCTCGAGGTCGCCCTGGAAGTCGAAGTCCTCGCGGTAGGACAGCAGGGAAATGCCGTGGTCGCCGATGGTGCCCGAGACGATGATCTTGTCTCCCGGCGAGAGGCCGGCGTCGGCGACGAACTCGCCGTCCGGCACCACGCCGACCGCGGCGGTGTTGATCGCGATCCCGTCCACCTCACCGCTGCCCATCACTTTCGTGTCGCCGGTGTGGATCCGACAGTCTGCTTCCTCGCAGGTCGTCTCCATCGACTGGAGCACCTCGTCGAACCGCGAGATCGGGTACCCCTCCTCGACGATGAACGAGCAGGTTAGCGAGACCGGTCGGGTGGCGCCCATCATCGCGAGGTCGTTGACCGTCCCGGCGACGGAAAGGCGGCCGATGTCGCCGCCGGGGAAGAACTGCGGCGAGACGACGTGGCTGTCGGTCGTCACGACCAGCGACTGCCCGTCGCCGAGCGGGAGGACCGCGCCGTCGTCCAGTTCGGCGAGGCCGACGCCGCCGGCCGGCGAATCGCCGTCGAACCGGGGCAGGATGCGCTCGCGGATGAGTTCCTGCATCTGGCTGGCCCCCGCGCCGTGGGCGTGGCCGATGGTCTCCTCGTCGGTCGCGTCGTCCGTTGTCACGTTTGCGTCCTCGCTCATGATTAGAGGTCGGGCTGGCCCCCGTATTCCAGCCAGATCTTGCAGGTCCCTTCGCTGGACACCATACACGCGCCGACCGGATTCTGCGGGGTGCACTCCTCGCCGAAGAGGGCACACTCGTCGGGGTCGGCCTGGCCCGCCATGATGTCGCCACAGATGCACTGTTCGGTCAGCGGGTCACTTTCGCCGACGTCGGGCGCGATGTCGAACTGCTTTCGGGCGTCGTGGTCGGCGTACGCCTCGCGCATCACCATGTTCGCGTCGGGGATCTCGGCGATGCCGCGCCACTCGCCGGAGGTGGTCTCGAAGACCTCCCACATCCGGTCCTGGGCGGCGACGTTGCCCTCCTCGCTCACGACGCGCCGGTAGGCGTTGTCGAGGCCGGGTTCGCCGTCGCGAATGAACGTCAGGAGGCGTTCGAGCGCCAGCAGGACGTCCAGGGGTTCGAACCCGCCGACGACGACGGGGGTCTCGTACTTTTCGACGAACTCCTCGAAAATGCCGTATCCGGTGATGACCGCGGCGTGGCCGGCCGCGAGGAAGCCGTCGATGTCGGTCTCGGGCAGTTCCGCGACCAGTTCCATCGCCGGGGGCACGTACTTGTGCGCCGACAGGACGTAGAAGTTGTCCGCCGGATCGTCCGTCAGGACGGCCGCGGTCGGGGCCGCCGTCGTCTCGAACCCGGTCGCGAAGAAAATCACGTCCTCGTCGGGGTTCTCCTCGGCGATCTCGTGGGCCTCGCTCGCGCTGTAGACGATCCGCACGTCGGCGCCCTCGCCTTTCGCGTCGGCCAGGCTCTTCTCGGTGCCGGGAACCTGGAACATGTCGCCGTAGGTGGCGACGATCTTGCCGTCCTCGGCGAGCGCGACGGCCTCGTCGACCTCGGGCATGTTCGTGACACAGACCGGACAGCCCGGGCCCATCCGGACCGAGAGACCGTCGGGCAGGCGACTGCGAAGGCCGTACTTCGCGATCGACTGCTCGTGGGTGCCACAGACGTGCATGATGTTGACCGGGTGGCCGATCTCGTCCATCAGCGTCTGGAGGCGCTCGGTCAGGCGGTCGGCCTTCTCGGGGTCCCGGAACTGGAGGGTCTCGCTATCGCTCATCGGGACCACCGATGCCGAGTTCCTCGTCCGGGACGCCGATCTCCTCCAGCCCCTCGGCTTCGTCGCCCTGGAGGATCGCCTCGTAGAGCTGTATCGTCTCCTCGACCTCCTCGTCGGGGATCTTCCGGATGGCGAAGCCGGCGTGATTCAGGATGTAATCGCCCTCCTCGACCTCGTCGCCGACGATGTCGATCCGGACGTCCTTCTCGACGTCCCAGAACGCCACCGTCGCCTCCATGCCGTCGATCGACTTGATCTGACCGGGAATGCCCAGACACATCAGTCGGTCACCTCCGTCCTCGCGGCAATCGCGTACTCGTGCTCATCGTTCGCTCGTTCTTGGCGGTCCGCACATTTGGCGGCGTCGGTCCATCGGTCGTCGCTACAGCCGTCCCGTACCGGGTGCGTGTCCTCGATCATGATCTACCAGTCCGGTCGCTACCCGTAACTTCTCTTTCTGGAAGCGAAAAGTCTTCGGGGATTCCCGGGTTTTGGATGCCCGGAAAATCCACCGCAGTCTGCCGATTGTGGCGTCCGATATGGTTCCATACCGCACGGCCTTCGTCGGAAAAAGGCTCGATTCGTTCCGGCGAAACGCCAACCGGCTCGCTTCCAAACGAGTACGCTCATGGGTCGAGGCTCCGAAGGCCGCTCCATGTCGATCCTCGATCTGTTGATCGGTTCCTCGCCGGGGCAACGACTGGTCATCGTCGGCACGGTGATCGTCTACGCGTACCTGTTCTTCAGGCGGCCCGACGACGCCCGATCGAGCGCCGAGAGCGGGGCCCGGACGTTCGTCCGTCTGTTCACGCTCATCCTGGCAGCCCTGCTACTGGCGAGTGCCATCGGGACGCTCGTTCCGACCGGGGCGGTCGAATCGACGCTGGGCGAGTCGGCCGGTCCGGGCGGGATCGTCCTGGCCGGCCTCCTCGGCGGCCTCCTTCCGGGTGGTCCCTACGCCGTCTACCCGATCGTCGCCGGTATCGCCGACCAGGGCGCGGGGCTGGGGGCCGTCCTCGCGATGCTGACGGGGTACGGGGCGATCGGGATCGGCCGTGTGGCCTACGGCCTGGTCTTCTTCGACGCCGAAATCGTCGGCACCCGACTGCTGCTGGCCGTGCCGATAACCGTCTTCCTCTCGCTCGTCGCGTGGGTGGTGGTCTGAGTATGGACGGCCGTCCGATCGACTACCTGATCGGGGGGCAGTGGGGCCAGCGCGTCGTCGTCCTCGGTGCCGTGGCCGTGTACGCCGTCCTTCTCGTCGTGGATCCGACTGCCGCCCGGGAGAGCGCCGTCAGGGGACTGACGACCTTCGGCCAGTTGTTCACCCTGATCGTCGCCTCGCTGTTGCTGGCGAGCGCAATCGGGACCGTATTGCCCCGCGAGGCGATCACGTCCCGCCTCGGCGGGACTGCCGACGCGCCCCACGTCGTCGGTGCCGGGATCCTCGCCGGCCTGTTTCCGGGCGGTCCCTACGCCGTCTACCCGATTATCGAGAGCGTGTCGGATCGCGGGGCGGGCTATCCAGCCGTGCTCACGATGCTCCTGGGCTACGGCCTGATCGGAGCCGGGCGAATCGCGTTCGGACTCGTGTTCTTCGGCCCGGCGGTCGTCGGGATTCGACTCGTCCTCGCGCTCGTTGGAACCGTGGTCGTCGGGGTGGCCACGGTCGGTCTGGCGGCCGCCCTCCGGTAATCGATACTCGGTGGACTCCTCGAAACCTCCGTTACCACTCCCGCACAACGCTTTTTGGTTCCCGTCCGGTGTGTTGGCCCATGGTCGTCCTTCCCGGCCTCGTGTTCGGTGCGATCTCGCTGTTGGCGGGCCTCCGGGTGTTTCTCGCGGCGGAAGCCGAGTTCGAAGGGGCGATGCGGCTCCGAGGGATCGATCCCGACGACGTCGGCGAACCGTCACGCTCGTCGGCGGTCTTCAGAAATCGCGTCGCCGGCGCGTTCTTCGTCCTCTTGGGGATCGTTCTTCTCGGCTGGGGCGTCCTCGGGTGAGGGCCAGGCTACGTGGTGAATTCTCGCCCGCATCCGAGGACCGGAATGTGGCCCGAAGAACTCGGCAATCATTCGTTTCCAGGTCCCCATCGACGTGAGAGCCGAGACCCGGGGCCGTCAGGGCGAAACGCTCGGTTCCGGGGTGGCCGACCGGAGCGTCTCGAGTCGATCGATCAGGTCGTCGATCCGTTCCGAGCGCGTCCGGGCGAACCCTTCGGCGTCTTCCGTCGGGACCGCGCCCTGGTTCGTCGGTTCGACCACGCCTTCCTCCTGGAGGATCTGGAGCGAATACCGGACCTTGTGTTTCGGAAAGGCCGTCGCCTCCGAGAGTTTGACGATGCCGATCGGCCCGCGTTCGCGTATCAGCGAGAAGATCAGGAAGTGTCGCTTCGTCAGTTCGATCTCCTCGTCGAGTTCGGAGAACATGCTATGTGGTACCTCATCACAGGAAATCTTATATTTGTTGGTTGTTCACAGGTAAGCTGATAGCCCCCATCGTCCTACTTCAGGCTGGCATTTTTCGGGGGTGACGCCCGGCAGTAGCCGTCGTCGATATCGAAATCGGCGTTCGCGGTCCTACCGGTCGTGGGACGATTCCAGCAGGAAACCAAAGCGCCGTCAGTCGGTTCGAAACGACCGGGGCCACGAGGTGACGTCCGAGGTTGTTCGTCCCGGTCTTTAGCCGTCGATGCCGAGGTCCTCGGCGCGCCCGTCGACGAACGACTGGATCTCGCCGATGGTCTCCTCGTCCTTCTCGTCACCGAAGAGGTGCTTGAAGCGACCCTGGTGTTTCAGGAACTCCTCGACGGGTTTGCGGTCCTTCACCGTTCGCACGTTCGTCACCTCGCCGTCCTCCATCTCGAAGACCGGGAAGATCCCGGTCTCGACCGCGAGACGGGCGAGTTCGACGGTCTGGTCGGCCTCGAAGTTCCAGCCGACGGGACACGGCGCGTAGACGTGGATGAACTTCGGCCCGTCGACTTCGAGGGCCGTCTCGATCTTGTTCTTGTAGTCCTGCGGGTAGGCGAT
>DATFIX010000237.1:0-11161 GCA_035269625.1 Natrialbaceae archaeon | reverse complement strand
GTGGGGGTGTAGAGCGTGACGAACGGATCGGGGGCGTCGAACCCCGAGAGGTACTTCTGGTCGGAATTCTCCGCGTCGTCGTCGATCAGGTACCCGTCCACGCCTTCGTCCGCGATGTAGTCGTCGAGTTTCGAGAAATCCGGTTCCATGCCCGGGGCTGCGAACGGGGGCACCATAATTTCCCTGATACCGGCGGCCGGGTGGCCAGGAACGGCAGGGCGGCTCAGTCTTCGTCGGCCGCCCCCGGTTCGCCGGTCGAACCCAGCGTTTTCACCCTTACTTCGTGCGAGCCACCGGGCGTGTCGATCCTGACGGTGTCCACGATTGCGTCACGAGCACGGTCGCGCCAGGCGTCGACCCGTTCGGCGTGATAGTCGTGGTGTCGTTCGGGGGAGTACGACTCGTCCGGATCCGCCCGCAATTCGTCCTCGGTCCGGTCCGGCGTGGGATACGGCCCGGCGCTGTCCTCGTCGATGAGGTCGCCGGGGCGGACGTGGATCGGGGTTGGCTGTTCGTCGTACTCGGTCGCGCCGGCGTGGATCCTCGCCCGCATTCGCCCGGAGAACGGGGGTGTGATCCGGAGGACGACGGTCACGTCGCGCTGGCGATTGGCCTCGAAGGCCGTCAGCACGTCGTCGATCGTGACGGCGATCGAACGGATCACGGCGGGGTCCTCGGAACGGGGCATCGGTTCACGTCGAGGTCCCGAACGTCTTGAGGGTTTCTCAGGGGGTGTTGTGGTGTTCCGACGTCGCTCCTCGACGCCACACTGATATCGCTGGAGTAGCAGGGGCGTGTATGGACGTGACGATCCGCCCTTCGACGGTATCGGGGACGGTCCAGGCCCCGCCGTCGAAGAGCTACACACATCGGGCCATTCTGGCGGCGGGGTACGCGGACGGCGGACGGATCCGCACACCGCTCGTGAGCGACGACACTCGCGCGACGATCCGGGCCGTCGAAGCCTTCGGCGGGGACGTGGAGGGGGACGAAGATGACGGTGCGGAAATCGAGCTCCAGATCGACGGATTCCACGGCACTCCAGACGTTCCCGACGACGTGCTCGACTGTGCCAACAGCGGGACGACGATGCGTCTCGCGACGGCAACGGCCGCGCTCGCCGACGGGACGACGGTCCTGACGGGGGACGCGTCCCTCCGGTCGCGCCCGCAGGGACCGCTCCTCGACGCCATCGAGCAACTGGGCGGGCGCGCGGAGAGTACGCGGGCCAACGGCCAGGCACCCCTCGTCGTGGGTGGACCGATCGAGGGCGGCACCGCTTCGATTCCCGGCGACGTCTCCTCGCAGTTCGTAACGGCGCTCCTGTTCGCGGGCGCCAGTACCGGGGCTGGCGTGGACGTCGAACTGGAGACGCCCTTGAAATCGGCACCGTACGTGGACGTCACGGTCGACGTGCTGGAAGCCCACGGCGTCACGGCACGCGAGACCGAGCGCGGGTACCGCGTCGCGGGCGGGCAGACGTTTTCGGTTCCCGACGACGGGTACGCGGTTCCCGGCGACTTCTCGTCCATCTCGTACCTGCTGGCCGCCGGGGCCGTTGCTGGTGACGGGCCCGTCCGGGTCGAGGGTGCGTGGCCCAGCGCCCAGGGCGATACGGCCATCGTGGACGTTCTCCGTCGCATGGGGGCCGACGTCGAGTGGAACCGGGAGAGCGGCGTCGTTACGGTCCGGCCGTCCTCGCTGTCGGGGATCACGGTCGACGTCGGCGACACCCCCGATTTACTGCCGACCATCGCCGTGCTGGGCGCCGTGGCCGACGGGACGACCCACGTCCAGAACTGCGAACACGTCCGATACAAGGAGACCGACCGCGTCGCCGCGATGAAACGGGAGTTGACTCGCCTCGGAGCGACCGTGGAAGCGTCGCGAAACGACTTCACCGTCCACGGGAGCGACTCGGCGCTCGAAGGCACGAGCTGCGACGGCTACGACGATCACCGGATCGTTATGGCACTCTCCGTTGCCGGACTCGTGGCGACGGGTGAAACGACGATAGCTGGTCGGGATACCGTCGACGTGTCGTTCCCCGGATTCTTCGACGTCCTGTCGTCGCTCGGTGCCGAAACGACCCCGTGATCCGGGGTCCGACGGGGTGTTCTATTCGGTTTTTACGCGGGAAAACTGCAACACGTGGCCGGATTCCGGTCGTTTCTGGCACGGTCACTTACTTGTCGAGGTGAGTCGACTCGGTTCCTGTGGCAACGGTATTTTCACCGTTCGAAATTGGTCGGACTGGAGAGCGTGTCTCTCGTGACTGGAGCGAGCGTTCCGTGTCGTCAGAACCGCCGTTTCTCCGACGGCGAAACGAGCCGTATGCCGGCAATGTGCTTCGGTAACATGCGAATATCTTTCGACGTCGTCAGCGAACTTCGACGTGGGGAGACACCATGAACAACGAAGGACAACTTCGGTTGAACTGGGTAGAGTGGATCGTCCTCGCAGTCGTGATTATCGGCGCAATCAACTGGGGCCTGGTCGGGGCCGCGCACTTCGTCACCGACGGTGGGAACTGGAACGTGGTCAACCTCATCTTCGGTGCGGACGGTCTCGACGTCATCTGGCTGGAGAACGCGGTGTACCTGATCGTCGGCCTTGCCGGCCTGTACGAAGTGTACATGGCCTATCGGATTTACACCACCGGGCGTAGAGTCCCCAGTCGGACCGAAACGGCCTGATCTCGACCCGACGGGTCGGACTCGTTTTTCGCCAGGAATCGATGACGGTTCCACACGAGGAAAGTCTCAACGAAGTGTGAACTTGGCGATCCGAAATACGTTGATCTTTATACCCTGATTCCTACTAATCAAAACAGCGCGATGGACGAGTCCAGGACCTTAGGTTCGAACGCCGATCTCGAGTGGTGCTACAGGATCGTGCCGGACGTTTCTCGGACGTTTGCACTGACGATCGAGCAACTCGACGAACCGATGTCTGCCCGCATCTGTCTGGGATATCTCCTCTGTCGCATTGCAGATACGATCGAGGACGACGGCGAGTTGTCGCCCGACGTGCAAGCGCAACTACTCCGGACCTATCGTAATGCACTCGATCCGGCAACGGAGACCACGATCGAATCGTTCGACGAAGCGGTGGCACCGCATTTGCCGGCCGATCCCGATCCCGACTGGGAGGTCGTCGCAAACGCGCCACGCGTCGTCGGGACGTTCGAGTCGCTCCCCGAAGCGACCCAGGCGGCGATTCGGCCGCCGATTCTGGACATGGTCGACGGCATGGCGATGTTCGTCGAACGATACGCCGAGGACGGCGGCCTCCGGATCGGGACGGTTCAGGAACTCGAAGAGTACTGCTGGTACGTGGCCGGCCTGGTCGGGACGCTCGTCACCAACCTGCTCGTCAGCGAGGCGTCGTCCGAACAGGCCAAGACCCTGCGCCGAACGGCGTCCTCGTTCGGGCTGTTGCTCCAGCTGGTCAACGTCGCCAAGGACGTTACGGCCGATTTCAGGGAAGAACGAAACGTCTACGTTCCGGCCGCCTGGCTGGAAGACGCCGGCGTCCATCCGTCCGAGGTGACCGACTCGGACAACGCCGGTGCGGTCGCCAGCGTGGTCCGGCGACTGGTGGACCGTGCGGATCACTACGTCGACGACGCGCAGGCCTACCTGGAGGCGATGCCCCTCACGAACGGCAACACGCTTTCGGCCTGGGCCATGCCGTTCCTCCTGGCCATCGCCACCACCCGCGAACTCCGGAACCGGCCCGAGGACGTCGTCCACGAAGGAGACGTCAAAGTCGACCGGGCAGAGGTCATCGCCCTGTTACAGCTATTCGAGGAGGAGGACGTCGATCCCGAGTCCATCGGCGACCTCCGGGAACGGATCGCCGAAGAACCGTTCGCGTGACCGTCGGCGAACGGGCGAGTGGAACGCCTGGCCGCCCTCGAACGTACCAGCGTCGCTACTGAACGTGTCTTCTCCAGAACCTTTTGTCGGTCGGTAACGGACTCTGGCCCATGAGCCAACTCGGTCAACTCATCCAGGAGTTCGTCGACTACGTGACGTCCTCGGCCGTCAGTGGGACGTACTCGGTCACCGAAACCGAAACCAGGCACTTCGATCCCGCGCCGGCCCTGGCGGTGGCCGCCACGAACGGGAGCATCGAGGTCCGGAGCGAGGATCGGGCGGATATCGTCGTCGACCTCACGTGGCGAGCGCGCGATCGGGCGGCGCTCGATTCCGCCCGCCTCGTCGTCGAGGGCGGCGACGACGAACCCCTTTCCCTGACCGTCGACCACGATGCCGACGCGAGCGACGTGGCCGTCGACCTGGCGATCGCGATTCCCGAAACGACCGGCGTCGAGACGCTGGAGGCGGTCAACGGGTCGATAACGCTCACGGACGCGGGTGGCGAACCGACGCTCTCGACGAAGAACGGGTCGATCACCGTCGAACGCGTCGGCGGGCCACTCGATTGCAGTGCTCTCAACGGCGAGATCACCGTCACGGAGAGTCCGGAAATCCAGTCGGTGGAGACGAAAAACGGCGCGATCGACGTGCAACTCCACGACCTCCTGGACGACGCGACGATCCGGACGGCGACCGGGCGGATCGACCTCGCCCTCGATCCGTCGATCGACCTGGATCTCGTCTGTGAAACGAACGTCGGAAGCATCGACGCTCCCGTCCTGCACCGGTCGAGTTCCGGGATCGGAACGACGACGGTTGCCGGAACGCTCGGGGAGGGTGGACCGGAACTGTTCGTCGAGGCGAACGTGGGATCGATCGAGGTGACAGGCCTCGAAACCGGCGACGGTTCGGACGGCAAACCTGACGCCCCGACACACTGATCGACGTCCCGTTCGATCGCGTTCGATCCCCGTCTCTCGATCCGATCACTATCCTCTGTGATAAGAACACTCGTGCCAACGGGTGTCGATACGAACCTCTTTTGTAGCAATTGTTATATAGATTTCAGAACATTAGTCTGATCGAGGATTATCATCATGGCAACAACGCGATCCAGTATGGGCGGCGGCCCGATTTTCGTTCTTCGAGAGGGTACTCGCCGGACGCAGGGCCGGGCAGCCAGGGATTCGAACATTCTGGCCGGCCGGGCCGTCGCCAACGCGATCAGGACGACGCTCGGGCCGCGGGGGATGGACAAGATGCTGGTCGACTCGACCGGTAACGTCGTCATCACGAACGACGGCGCGACCATCCTCGACGAGATGGACGTGGATCATCCGGGCGCGCAGATGATCGTCGAGGTGGCCGAAACCCAGGAGGAAGAAGTCGGCGACGGGACCACCACGGCGGCGGTCCTGGCGGGCCAGTTGCTCGTGAAGGCCGAGGACCTGCTCGACGAGGACGTGGCCCCGACGACCATCGTCGAAGGGTACCAGGAGGCCGCGCACCTCGCCATGGCAGCGATCGACGAGCACCTGATCGACGTCGAGGTGGACGACGACCTCCTGGCGACGGTGGCTGCCGCCAGCATGACCGGCAAAGGGACCGGCAGCGTCGATCCCGAGACGCTCGCCGACCTGGTCGTCGAGGCCGTACGGCAGGTTTCGACGGACGGCGAACGGATCGACCGCGAGGCGATCCGGGTCGAGTCTCGCGTCGGCGAGAGCGCCAGTTCGACGACCGTGGTCGAGGGCGTGGTGGTGGACAAAGAGCCGATCGCCGACGGAATGCCCCGGAATATCGAGGACGCCACGGTCGCTTTGCTCGACGTCCCCATCGAGGTTCGCGAGAGTGCGAGCGGCGTCGAATACCGGGTGACGAACGCCGACCAGCTCGCCGCGGCCATGGACGCCGAGGAGGGCGAACTCCGCGGCTACGTGGAGACGCTGGCCGACGCCGGCGTCGGCGTCGCCATCTCGACGAAAGCGATCGACGACCGGATCGGGTCGATGCTGGCCCGCGAGGGCATCCTCGCGTTCGAGCGAGTGTCGAGCGACGACGTCAGGGCGATCGCCCGGGCGACCGGCGCAACCCGCGTCGGAACGCTCGTGGATCTGGACGAAGCGGACCTCGGGACCGCGCATCGAGTTCGCATCGAGCGGTTCGGCGAGGACGAACTCGCGGTCGTCGAGGGGGGCATCGAAACGGAGACGGTCACGGTGGTGGTCCGTGGCGGGACCGAACACGTCGTGGCCGAACTCGAGCGGGCCATCGACGACGCGATCGACGTCGTCGTGACGGCCATGGAGACCGGCGAGGTCGTCCCCGGCGCCGGCGCGATCGAGACGGCCATTTCGGGATACGTCCGGGATCACGCGACCACGGTCGCCGGCCGAAAACAACTCGCGGTCGAGGCCTTCGCGAGCGCGATGGACGCGATCCCCCAGACCCTGGCGACGAACATGGGGATGGACCCGATCGACGCCATCGTCGACCTCAAAACCCATCACGACCGTGGTGAGGTCGTCGGGATCGTCGACGACGGAAAGAACGGCGACATCACCGACGCCGTCGCAGCCGGCGTCATCGAACCCGCCGCGATCAAGCGCGAAGCCATCGAAAACGCGACCGAGGCGGCCCGAATGCTCCTCCGGATCGACGACGTCATCGCCGCACGGTAAGGGAAACGCCTCACTGGGGCAGATCGGCATTCGCGGGATTTGTGGTCGCGGGCTCGGATCCGAGCAGGGGGAGGAAGACGTTCGACACAACCTTCATTTTCAGCGCCCTAGAGGATAGTGTTATGAACGACAGTCATCTCGGCGCGGACCGGGGCGAGTCACCGCCGGACCCGGTTCCCCACCGGCCGCCGGATTCGAAGACGGGCCAGCAGCGATCTTCGGCAGCAACGGTGTCCGATCACGCCACGTCGCTCACCAGACGCGGTGTGTTGGCGGGTGCTGGTGCGACCGTTGCGACGTCGCTGGCCGGGTGTTCGATGCTCGACGACGGGACGACGCCGGCGGCGGTGTCCGTGGGTGGCCAGGCAAGCTGTGACGTCTGCGGGATGGTGATTTCGAAGCACCCCGGGCCGAACGGGCAGATCTTTTACGCGGACCACGACCCGGAGGATCACGACCCCCCGTTCCGGTTCGATTCGCTGAAATCCTGCGCGTTCGACCACTACTTCCGGAAGAAACGGCAGGACTGGTCGGTCGACGTGTTCTACGTCACCGACTATTCGAGCGTGGAGTATTCGGTCTCCGAGGAGGGTGGCAAATCCTTCGTCAGCGGGCACGAGAATCCCGAGAGCTTCGCGAAAGCCAAATCGGTCTCGTACGTCATCGATGCCGACGTGTACGGCGCGATGGGGACGGACTTCGTCCCGTTTTCCGACGAGGACGAGGCAAGCGATTTCGCAGAGCAATACGGGGGCAGGGTCGTCTCGTTCGGGGACATCTCCCCCGCCACCCTCAAATGAGAGCGGTCCCGACGGGCGGACGAACGATGGATCGCGACGGTTCGCCCGGCGTCGTCGGGGGTCGCTCCACTTCGGACGGAGGTGACCGTCCCTGACAACTCCGATCGGCCGTTACGTTCTCGCGGGCGTCCTCGCGCTCCTTCTGGTCACCAGCGCCGTCTTCGCGGTGCCGGTCGGCGGCGATTCGGGCCTGGAACCCGTGTCCATCGACGACACGCTCACGATGTCGAGCCTGACCCAGGCCGAGCGCTTCCGGTCGGAGAACGCGGGCTATACGATCCCGACGGCCCAGGCGTTCTACTCGGGCTACCGGTACGTCGTCGGGTACTACGGGATCGACGCACTCGTCGAGGAACTCCACCGGGACGGGCATCGCCGGCAGTTCGGCCTCCCGCTGGCGATCTACGTGTCGGACTTTTCCGGGACCGAGGTCTCGCTGACCGAGGCGGGTTACCTGACGATGCCGGAAAGCCGTCGGACCGGGTGGGTTTCGGTCGAGAACGCGCACTTCGTCGTCGATAGCCGGGCCCGGACGACCGGCGGGCCGGCCGTGGTTCCGTTCTCGAAGCAGGCGGCCGCCGGACGATTCGCGGAGCAATACGGGGGCGAAGTGATCGGGTGGGAGGCGATCCGGGACCGGCAGTTCCGTGGTGACGGGGTGACCCGCGAGGCGATGACCGAAGCGGTTCGCTCGCGGTCGGCGTGGGCGAACCGGACCGTCGACGACGCGCGGTCGCTACTCGATCGACCGGTGTCCGTGGTCGTTGGAGAGGACGTCCCGACCATCGCCGACGCGGTCGAACGCGCACCGCCGAACACCACGGTCCGGATCCCGGCCGGGAACTACTCGGACCTGAACCTGACCGTCGACAAACCGTTGACGCTTTCGGGTGCTGGCGAGGAAGCCACCCGCCTGAACGGACCCGGGAATGGAAGCGTTCTCACCGTCGAGGCACCCCGGGTCGCCGTCACGGATCTCTCGATCGCTGGCGTCGGGACGACGAAACAGCCCGACCGCGTCCCGGCGGCTGAGGGGTCCTGGGACTACAACATCAGGATGGCCTACGGCTACGCGGACGCCGGGATCGTCTTCGATCGCGCGAACGACTCGCTCGTGGAGGACGTCACGGTTCACACGCCGACGAACGGCGTCGTGCTCCGGCACAGCCACGGTTCGGTGGTCAACGACGTGACGGTCCACGGCCGGAGTCCGTGGCAGGAGGGGTTCATGAGCGTGATGGTGCTGGCCTCCCGGATCGTCGTCCAGGACTCGCACTTCGTCGAGGGCCGAGACGCCGTCTACACCCACCGTGCGCACGGAATCGTCGTCCGGAACAACCACATGGACGGGCTCCGCTTCGGCGTCCACGAGATGTACACCTCGGACGCGCTCGTGCGGAACAACGTCATCAGGGACGCGGAAACGGGCCTCATCGTGATGACGCGCCCGACCGGCAACGCCCTCGTGGGCAACGACGTGCGCGAGTGTCGACTGGGCATCAGCGTCGCGGGGAGCGAGTCCTTCGTCGCCGACAACCGCCTCGTCGACAACCGCGACGGCCTGGATCTCACCGCCTACCGGACGCTCTACACCGGGAACGTGATCGCGAACAACGAGGTGGGGATCACCGCCTCGACGCTCATCCCGACCAACCGAGTGTACGGCAATGACGTCGTCGGGAACGAACGGTACGTGAAGTCGATCATGGGGCCAGTCCGCGTCTGGACCGTCGACGGGCGCGGGAATTACTGGGAGGGCGCACCGGGAGTCGACAGCGGCGACGGGACCCTCGACCGACCGTTCCGGCCCACGGGCACGGTCGATAAGCGTGCCAGTCGTGCCAGTGGGAGTCACACCCTGGCGCTGTCGCCCGCCGTGAGCGTCCTCCGGTGGCAGGGGAACGCCGTTCCCGGACTGCGCGCCACCGGCGTCGTCGACACCGCGCCACTGGCCGACCCGGCCCGCCCGGGCGTCGTCGCGAACGTGACGGCAACGGAGGGGGCGTCGTGACTGCAGAATCGTCGAACGAAACGGACGCAGTCGAGGAATCCCGCAATTACGAACGGGGAACGCCCATCGTGACTGCGACCGACCTCACCCGCGCTTTCGGCGAGGTGACCGTTCTCGAGGACGTGGCGATCGACGTCGACCCCGGCGCAGTCACGGCACTCGTCGGTCCCAACGGGTCGGGGAAGACGACGTTGCTCCGGATTCTCGCCGGCCTGCTCGAACCGGACGACGGGACGGTTCGCGTCCGGGCCCCCGACGACCGGCCCCTCGGTTATCTTCCCCAGGAGCCGACGTTTCGAGGGCGCTTCACGGTCGGCGAGACGGTCGATTTCTACGCCGATCTCCTTTCTTCGCCGGCCGATCGGGACGAAGTCCTGGAGCGCGTCGGTCTCGACGTGGTTGCCGACCGCCGGGTCGACGCCCTGTCGGGCGGCATGGTCCGCCTGCTCGGTCTCGCCGTCGCCGTCCTCGGCGATCCGCCGCTGGTGGTGCTCGACGAACCCGCGAGCGGTCTCGATCCGAAGATCCGTGCCCACGTCTTCGACGCGATCGGCGAACTCGCGGACGGTGACACCGCGGTCCTGCTCGCGACCCACCACCTCACGGGTGCCGAACTGGCCGATCGGGTGGTCGTCCTCGATCGGGGCCGCGTCGTTGGCGACGGTGCGCCGGAGGACGTCCTGGCGACGACGGGAACCGACTCGCTCGAGGACGCGTTCCTCGAACTGGTGAGCGAGGGCCTGACCGTGCAGGCCGGAACGGAGGGGTCGGAATGAGCCGCACGAGTCGCCTCCTGGCGGTCGTCGATCGGGAGGTGGCCACCGTCCTCCGGACGCGATCCTACGTCGTCCTCGCGGTAGGCTACGTGGCGATCGTTCTCGGCCTGGTCCTGGTCGGCGGCGAGAGCGGCTACGTCCCCCTGACCGTCGACTTGCTCACGCCGGTCGAACTCCTCGTCCCGCCACTCGCGACCGCGTTCGGCTATCGGGCCGTGCTGGCGGACACCGAGGGCAAGGAAATCGAGGCCCTCCGGACCTATCCTCTTTCGCGGCTCACGTACGTCCTCGGCGTCTATCTCGGGCGGCTTGCGGCCCTCCTGACCGTCGTCGTGGCACCACTGCTGGTCGCCGCCCTGATCGTGCCGGGTACCGGTGGCCAGGGCTCGGGCGTGGTCGCCAGCCACGAGACGGCCGGATCGATCTTCCTGTTTCTCCGGTTCGTCGTCCTCTCGGCCGTCTTCGCCACCGTCGTCCTCGCCGCCGCCGTGGCCGTCTCGACAGTCGCGCGAACCGGTCGAACTGCCCTCGCGCTCGCCGTCGTTCTCGTAATCGTTCTCGTGATCGGTGCCGACCTGGGGGTCGTCGCCGCCCTCGGCGGCGGCCTGGTGGGCGACGAGGGGCTGGCGTACCTCCTCGCGATGAGCCCCAACAGCGCGTTCCGGGGTCTCGTGCTGGGAACCGTCGTGAGCGTCGTGCAAAGCGAGACCGTCCGGGCAGGGTCGGCCGTCGCGAACCTGTTCGGCCTGGGGCTCTGGCTGGTCGGGTCCCTCGCCGTCGCCGTGGTCACCGTCTGGCCGACGGTCGGCGAGGGTTCGTGGCAGGTGGTCGAGGATCGCCACGACCAGGGGCCGGACTGAAACCCCGAGTTACTTCGGCGCGCTCTCGGGGAACGCGGTTGCCAGTGCGTCCAGCGCCTCGTGGCGCTCGGTGGTGTGCGGGGCCGTCAGCGGTGAGACGCTGATCTTGCCGTCGACGATCGCCCGGCGGTCGACGCCCTCGGCGTCCG
>DATFIX010000236.1:0-4484 GCA_035269625.1 Natrialbaceae archaeon | reverse complement strand
CCGTACCCCCGCCCGATGGCCGCGAGTTCCGGGTCGTCGATGAGCGCCCCGTTGGCGAGCGGGCTATAGCCCGTCAGGACGACGTCTTCGGTCTGGCAGTAGCGGAGCAGGTCGCGCTGGGGCCACCACCGATTGAACAGTACCTGATCGGTGAAAATCGGGGCCGAGGACGCCTTCCGGGCGCGATCCAGTCGGTCCTTTCCGAAGTTGCTCACCCCGATGTGCCTCGTGAGACCGCGTTCGCGTGCCCGATCGAGTCCCTGCATGACCGTTTCGAGGTTCGCGAGCGGGTGGGGCCAGTGGATCAACAGGAGGTCAACCTGGTCGACGCGCAGTCGACGCAGGCTCTCGGATACCGACGTGACGATGTCATCGACCGTTCGATTCGAGGGGTCGACCTTCGTGGTGAGGAACAGTTCCTCGCGGTCGACGTCCGCATCGGCGATCGCCCGGCCGACGCCGTCCTCGTTTTCGTACAGCTGTGCCGTGTCGACGTGTCGATAGCCGAGTTCGATCGCCGTGCGAACTGACTCGTAGGCCTCCCGCGAGTCCAACTGCCACGTCCCCAGCCCGACCGCAGGGACCGCCTCCCCGTTCTGCGTGACGTACTCCATATACCCACTCTCGTTGGTTCGGGATAGTGTTAAATTTCGTCCCGAGGGTAGACGGCGCACCTGCCGAGCACGGAGTCTCGGGGAGAGCAGTGAAACTCATTCACAAAACACTTGCTGACCCCGTCGGGTGACCAGTGCATAATGTCTGATATTTCGATACCGACGTCGCCTCTCACCGAAGACGACCGAGCGTTAGTCGAGGAAGCGAGAGCCGCGACAGCGAACGCGTTCGACCCGGACCGGTGGGGCGGGGCACACATGGTCGGGGCTGCATTGCGAGCGAGCAACGGGCGCGTGTTCACGGGCGTGAGCCTGCCCTCGAACGTCGGGCGGACCAGTATGTGTGCCGAGCCGGTCGCCATCGGAAACGCGATGGGCGAGGGCGTTCGTAACCTCGACGCGGTCGTCGCCGTTCGCCATCCGCTCCCCGAAGAAGACCGTGATTTCGAGGTCTCGCCCCCGTGCGGGGCCTGCCGAGAACTCATCGCGGACTACGGCCCCGACGTCGAGGTCATCGTTCCCCGAAACGGCGACCTGCAGAAAGTCGAGGCGATCGATCTCCTGCCCACTCGAAACTGGTAGCTTCCACTATCACCGGACCAGTTGGCGCTGTGAGGGTCTGGAACCGCGAGACGTCATCCTGGGCGAACTGCGAGAGTGAAGTTTGGAGTCCAGCGCCCGTCAGCACCGGTCAACGACGGTACGAAGCGAGGTCTCCAGCGGCTGATCAGCAGAGACAGTCGTGTGCTCGACCGGCAAGCTTCGGGACGTGGTCGTGTATACACTCGGCGTATGCCAGCATCGCTTCGGCCTGCTCCGCGGTCGCACGCTCCTGCTGGTAGTACGTCCCGTTGCGGTAGTTCTGCCAGAGTTCGACCAGTTCGTCTTTCGTCGCCTCGGAAAACACGCCAGCCTGCGCCCCATACTCGAACGTGTCCTCGTGGTTCATCAGCTCCGCTGTCTCTGCCAGCCCTCGGTCGATCACGTAGAACTGCACCGTCCGCTCGAGTGCCGCGAACGACCCCTCGACTACCAGCGTGTGGTGCCGATCGATGTCTCGCAAGGCCCGAATGCCATCCAAGATGCGACACGCCTTCCGCAGTTGCAGGAGCGCCTCGCCCTCTACGTCCAGTCCCGGTTCGACGCTGCCGCGTCGGGTGAACGCCGCCACGGCGGCGCTCAACTCGTCGCTGCACGGATCCTCGTCACCCATCGCCGACCACCTCCGCGGCGTCGGCACCGCCCAATACCACGTCTTTCACGCGTCCCAATGCGTCGGAGTCCTCGATCACCACGCCCTCCGCCAGCACCTCGTCGATTCCGTTCTCGGCCTCCCCGTGACTCACTGCTGACTCCACGGACTCGACCAGCACCTCGAACTCGTACCGGTCGCCCTCGTCGCCGAACCGCTGCTCACCGAGGTCGATGGCGATGTCGGTTGCCGTGCGCCGCGCCCGCAGGAGGTCGTCGTTGTCGTCGACCAGTATCCAGACATCAACGTCGCTGCGGCGGTCGGCCTCGCCACGTGCCACGCTCCCGAACACGACCAGCGCCGAGAACGAGGGTACTTCTTCGCGGGCCCGTTCGGCGAATGCCCGCACCGGTTCGCGGAACTCGTCCTGCGGCAGTGCGAACAGCGGCTCGTCCGGGATCGACACCCGTTCGCGGTTCAGACGCACGCGCTTGCTGCGCCCACTCTCGTCGACGCGGACGAGTGCCAGCTGCTGGAGCAGATCGACCGCACGCGTCGTCGTCTTCGAGCCATTGTCCGTGATGTCGCGGAGTTGGCGCACGGAGAACTCCCTGAACGGATTGCGGATCAGGAGTTCGAGCACGTCCTCCATCGCCCCGTACCGGAACACCTGCTCCTCACCGAACGGGAACGGGACGTGCAATCCTATAGATTGTTCACTGTAGGTGTCCATATACACTATAAGTGTCCAACAGGCTGAAAAGTATTTCGCCCTCTCCAAGCTCTTCCCGACGTGTAGATCGTCCCGGGCGGATGTCGAACCTGAGCCAGACGTGCTCGCTCACGTTCGTTTGCTCCGCGCGACTGGCAGGGGTCGAATACGAGAGAGGATTCGAACCACGGTCGTTCCGCTTCGCTCCACTCTCTGCTTCGAATCCTTTGTCGGACGATTCGCTCCTCACGTCCGTTCGGAGCAGAATAGTCCCGGGCGGATTCGAACCGCCGTCAGAGGCTCCAAAGGCCTCTATGATTGGCCACTACACCACGGGACTGCGATCCAACCGATGATAAGACGGCCGCCCTACAATAGCGTTACCGTTCGGAGCAACGAACGAGTCGTTGGATACACGTGTTACCCACGAGAACGACCGGGCATCCATGATCGGGAGCAGCACCGGGACCAAACGGGGTGGAGTGTCGTGACGGAACGCATCCAGCGGATCGTCGCCGACCGTGCGCCGGAACTCGCCGCGTTCACGCCCGGAACGTCGGGTAACCTCAGCGTCAGGGCCGGGAATCGGGTGGCGATCACGCCGACGGGCGTCCCCTACGACGACATTACGGCGGTCGACGTTCCGGTGCTCCGACCAGGCGGCGACCAGATCGCTGGGCGCCTCGAACCCTCCAGCGAAGTGCCCATGCACCTGGCGATCTACGAGGCCTTCGACGCCGGGGCCGTCGCCCACGCTCACGCACCCTGGGCGACGACGTTCGCGGTCCTCCGGGAACCCATCCCGGCCGTCCACTACGGCCTGGCGCGGGTCGGCGATCACGTGCCCGTCGCCGACTACGCCACCTACGGGTCGGACGACCTCGCCGTCAACGCCGTCGAAGCGATGGACGACGCCGGGACGTCGGCCTGCCTGCTGGCCAACCACGGCGTCGTCGCGACCGGGGCCGACGCCGACGCCGCGCTGGAGAGTCTCGAGGCGATCGAGTACGGGGCCCGGATCTACGCCCAGGCGAGCGCCATCGGCGACCCCGTCACGCTTCCCGAGGAGGAGATGGACCGCGTCGCCGAGAAGTTCGAATCCTACGGCCAGGGCGACTAATTGCTCCGCTTTTCGGTGTTTCGAACCGATCGGGGCGTCTCAGGCGTCGCCGATCCACGGGACGGTGTCCGACCAGACCACGATAGAGGCGAGAACGAACCCGACGGCGAACACGACCCAGAGGAACACGCCATCGCTCCTGCCTTCATCGAGCGTCGTGACCATCGCGATCGGCATGCCGATACAGAGCGCGAAGAAGGCAGTCGAGACCAGAGTCCGGATCAGGTTCCCCCACGGGACCTCCTCGACGATCCATCGCATATTTGGCCTGTCATCCTCCCTGTCCCCTAAATATTGTCCTGCTGAACAGTTGGCGGTTCCAGTTTCCACTGTCGGCCGACCGTTGCCGGTTGATCGTTTGCCGTAGGTTCTTGCTCGTCCGGGCCTCACCCACGACCATGCGAACGATCGACTGGGACGACGACCGCGAGTGCGTGGTCATGGTCGACCAGACCCGCCTCCCCGCCGAGTACACGACCTATCACGCCGAGACCGTCGACGACCTCGTCGAGAGCATCGAAATCCTCCGGGTTCGGGGCGCGCCGGCGCTCGGGGCGGCCGGTGCCTTCGGCGTCGCGCTAGCGGCCCAGACCACGGACGCCGACTCGCTGGACGCGTTTCGCGAGGCCATCCAGGCCGACGCAGACCGGGTGGCGACCGCGCGCCCGACCGCCGTGAACCTCTCCCGCGGCGTCGACGAGGCGCTCGCCGCCATGGACGACGCCGAATCCGTCGCCGACGCCCGTCAATCGACCCTCCGGGCCGCCAAGGACCTCGCCGACCGGGACGTCGAGCGAAACCGGGCCATCGGCGAGCACGGGGCGACGCTCCTCTCGGACGGCGACA
>DATFIX010000235.1:0-3818 GCA_035269625.1 Natrialbaceae archaeon | reverse complement strand
CCGGTTTGCCAGCTCGGTTATGTGGCGTCCAGGACCGTTGACGATCAGCGTCTCCATACAGGCGTCGTGCGAGAGGTGGATGTGCTGGACGGAGGTGATCAGGTCGGCCATCTCGTGTTGGATCGAATTCAGCCGGTCGTGCAGGTCCGTCCCGTGTTCGTGTTCGTGGAGCACAGTCACGGTCCCGTAGTGGCGACCGGGATCGTCGGATTCCCAGCTGTGAGTCGTGAAGAACTCCCGGAGGGCGTCGCGGATCGCCTTCGACCGGCTGGCGTAGTCCCAGTCGTCGACGATGCGGTCGAGTTCCTCGACCATCTCCGGCGGGAGCGTGAGGCTGATGCGCTCGAGTTCGTCGGCCATACCCGAAATACCCGCCCGAGCGAGTTAACTTCGGTCATCCCGGGTCGAGAGGCTCCGGGAGAGAATGCCAAATCTCATACAGAAGAACCGTTCGCCAAAGGTTCATGAAACCGGCGGGCAGACCACGAGACAGGATGACAGACGACTCCGACACCGACGTGCTCGAAGCGCTTGCCAGCCTCCCGAGTTTCCATCACCCGACGGCCTCCCCGGACGGCGACGAAATCGCCTACTACTACGACGGCACGGGGCGGAACGAACTCCACGTCGTCGACGTCGAAACCGGCGAGACGACGCAGTGGAGCGACGGCGGAGTACCCCGCAACGCGCGGTGGTTCCTCGAGTGGGGCGCCGACGGCGACCGGGTGTTCTTCCACCTCGACGAGGGCGGCAACGAGCAAAACGACGTCTACGCCATCGACCGCGATGGTGAGGTCGAAACGATCGTCGAGATGGAGGGCCAGAACGTCGTGGGGTCGGTCGGCGACGACGGCAAAACGCTCCTGATCGGGGGGACCCGCGACGGCCAGCGAAACGTCTACCGCCACGACCTCGCGGCGGGCGAGACGACGAAGATCACCGACTACGAACGCGCGGTCCACGCCGCCGAACTGTCGCCGGACTGTGATCGGATGGCCTACGTCACGAACGAGGCCGACGATTTCGACAACATGGACGTCTACGTGGCGGACGTCGACGGGTCGAACCCCCGAAATCTCGAGATCGGCGAGACCGGGGCCGAGGCCGGCGTCGCCGACTGGGGGCCGGAGGGCGACCGCCTGCTCGTCTCGGACAACACCGAGGACCTCACTCGCGCCGGCGTTTACGACCTCGAAACCGACGAAGTGACCTGGTTCGGCGACCTCGAACACGAGGAGCAACCGTCCACGTTCCTGCCCGACGGTGAACGGTTCCTCGCGCTCCGGACGCGCGAAGCCGCCGTGGTCCCCGTTCTCTACGACGTCGAGACCGGCGAGGGACGGGAACTCGATCTCCCCGAGGGCGTCTCGGCACTGAGCATGATGGGCGGTGACGCCGTCGTCGACGACGACCGGGTAGCGATCACCCACACGACGCCGACCGATCGCCCGGAACTCCTCGTGTATGACCTCGAAACCGACGAGCACGAGGTCCTTATCGAGGCCGACTACGGCCCCTTCGACCCCGACGAGTTCGCCGACGCCGAGTACTTCACCTTCGAGTCCGACGGCGTCCCCGAGACGCCCGCCGAGGCGGTCGACCACGATCCCTACGACACCCTCGAAATCGAGGGCCTGCTGTACGATTCGGGTGAGCGCCCGTCGCCACTGGTGGTCAACCCGCACGGCGGTCCCCGGGCGGCCGACCACAAGGCGTTCGACCTCTACTCGCAGTTCCTCGCGATGCGTGGCTACAGCGTCCTGAAGGTGAACTACCGCGGCTCGACCGGCCGCGGTCGCGAGTTCGTCGAGGAACTCTACGACGACTGGGGCGGTGCCGAGCAGGGCGACGTTGCCACTGGTGCCGAGCACGTCCTCGAAACCCGCGACTGGATCGACGAGGATCGCGTGGCCGTCTTCGGCGGGTCCTACGGCGGGTACTCCGCCTACTGGCAACTCGTCCAGTACCCCGACCTCTACGACGCGGGCATCGCCTGGATCGGCGTGACGGAGCTAGAGGACATGTACGAGAACACGATGCCCCACTTCAAGACCGAGCTGATGGAGAAGTACCTCGGTCGCCCCGACGAGAACCCCGACCTGTACGAGGAGCGCTCGCCCGTGACGTACGTGGAGAACCTCTCGGCCCCGACGCTGCTCATCCACGGCGTCAACGACCGCCGGGTCCCGGTCTCGCAGGCCCGCATCTTCCGTGACGCGCTGGAGGAGACCGGCTTCGAGGCCGGCGAGGGCGGCGACTACGAGTACGAGGAACTCGGCGAGGAGGGCCACGCCTCCACCGACATCGACCAGAAGATCCGGGCGTTCGAGATCCTCGACGACTTCCTGCAGCGGCGGATGCCCGCGACCGCCGAGCACGCCGCCGACTGAACGTCACTCCCTGACCGCCCACCGTTCGATCGCCGCCACCACCCGATCGACCGCGTTTTCGACCGTCGATCCGTCCGTGTCGATCGTCAGGTCGGCCTCGACCGGATCGAACTCGCGGTAGATCACGTGGACTCCTTGCTCGTCGATCGGGTCCTCGCGGTCGCGGTTGCGCGCCAGGCACGTCTCCAGCGACGCCGTGAGGTGGACGATCCGGACCTCACCCAACTCGCGAAAGCGCTCCCGCCACTCCGTGCGGTAGAACGTGCCGTCGACGATCCAGTCGGCGTCCGGGTCCCCGGCGACGGCCGCGGAGAGATGCTCGTAGGTCCGGCGCGAGTAGTCGTCGGAGTGGAGTGGACGAAACGGGTGCCCACCCGCTTCCAGGCGCTCCCGGACGCGGGTCGCAACCGTCGTCTTGCCGACCGCGGGCGGGCCACAGACGAGGACGATCACGACCCGAAGTAAGGGCTCGACGGGAAAGTGTGCCCCGGCGGCCTCCCGACGGGGCGGGAATGCGCACGCGCTCACGCCCCGTCGGACCGGGACTCGACGGCGTCGGCGACGATCCGCGCGTGATCGAACCCCAGTTCCGGGAGGTCGTCCGGCGCGAACGTGGCCACTCGCCGTGCTTCCTCGAGCGGTTCCGGATCGGCGTCGCCGACCGGGCGACATCGGTAGGCCGCACTGACGTTGCCGCGCTCGTCCCGCGCCGGGTCGTCGTAGAGCCCGACGAACCCCTCGACGGCCACCTCGAGGCCGACCTCCTCGCGAACCTCGCGGACGCAGGCCTCCGCCGCGGTTTCGCCGCGCTCAACCATGCCGCCGGGGAGGACCCAGTAGCCCTCGAACGGCGGGTGGGTGCGTTCGAGCAGCAGGACCTCGCCCTCGACGAACACGACGCCGTCGGTCGCCAGCGCGCGCAGTTGTTCCGGATCCATGCGCGAAGGCAGGCGGGAGAACTCTTTCAATCTCCGGGGGACGTCCCGGCAGGACGCTCCACGCCACCGTTAAGGAGCGTGGGCCGGTAGTCCCCACGCAATGCTCTTCGCTTTCGACTTCGACGGCACCCTCGCCGACGCCGAAATGACGGTCCTGCTGGGGGAGGAGGCCGGCGTCGCCGACGAGGTTGCGGGGATTGCGGCGCGGGCGATGAACGACGAGGTCGACTACGGGACGAGTCTCCGCGAGCGCGTGGCGCTCCTGGAGGGTCTTCCCGAATCGCAAGCCGAGACCGCATACGACCGGATCACGCTCCGCCGGGGGGCGGCCGACCTGGTCGCCGCCCTCCGGAGTGCCGGCCACGACGTCGTGATCCTGACCGGCGGGTTCGAGGACGCCGTCGCCGCCACCCTCGATGACGCGGGCATCGTCGTCGACGACCTCGTGTCGAACCGACTGCCGACCGAGAACGGCGCCCTCACCGGCGAG
>DATFIX010000234.1:0-13320 GCA_035269625.1 Natrialbaceae archaeon | reverse complement strand
GGATGTCGCTCTCGATGGTCACGTCGAACCCCGCGTTCGGCGCGTCCGCTGCGTCCCTGGCCTGGGCGACCGCCACGTCGACGTACCCCATCGCGGCGTCGATCAACGAATCCGAGACGTCCACGTCGGGTGCCTCGCCGGTGTCGCCGTTGTACTCCACCGTGAAGCCGTCGAGCGAGAGGTCCTCCGCGTGGACCCGCAGTCGCGAGTCCTCGCGAGCGTGGACGGTCACCCGTGCCCGGCGTTCGATGGCACAGGGAACCGCCGGTTCCCCGTAGACGACGGCGTGCTCCCCGAAGAGATAGACCTTCCCCGGGGCGCTTGATACGACCATACGGGGCTTTCCGGCACCGTCCCTAAGCAACCTTTCGGATGGCGACTGCGACCGGTCGCGATCGGCGGTCGCACCGCTGGGCACCTCGTCGATCGACCTCGGAAAAGGACCAGCCCGTCTAGATCTCGCTCTCGAAGTCGTCGAGCGCGTAGGCGGGTTCGGCACCGCGCCGGTCGAGCGTCTCGTTGGCGAGTAGCCAGTAGACGACCGACAGCGCCTTGCGACCCTTGTTGTTCGTCGGAACCACGAGGTCGACGTTGCTCGTCGAGTTGTTGGAGTCACACATCGCGATGACCGGGATGCCGACCGTGATGGCCTCCTTGACGGCCTGGGCGTCGCCGATCGGGTCCGTCACTACGACGACGTCCGGTTCGATGTAGCCCTCGTACTTGGGGTTCGTGAGCGTGCCGGGGATGAACCGGCCGGTGCGCGCTCGCGCCCCGACGGCCTCGGCGAACTTCTCGGCCGGGAACCGCCCGTACTGGCGGCTCGAGGTCACGAGGATCTGCTCCGGCGAGTAGTTCGAGAGGAAGTCCGCCGCGGTCCGGATGCGCTGGTCCGTCTTGGAGACGTCCAGCACGTACAGCCCGTCTGTCCGGACGCGGTGGATGAACCGGTCCATGTCCGTCGTCTTCTGCTGGGTCCCGATGTGGACACCGGCACCCAGGTAGTCCTCGACGGGGATGAGGAGGTCGGCCTCCTCGTCGGACATGACGTCCTCGTCGAGTTCCGGGCCCGTCTCCTCGGGCGCTTCGATTTCTTCTTCAGGTTCCGCTTCGCCCTCGGCGGCCGCTCCGGCCGCCTCGGCGTCCGATTCCGCAACGGGCTCGTCGGCCGCGGGCTCCGACTCCTCGGCCGGCTCCGGCTCCGCTGCCGGGTCCGGCTCGACGTCGGCGTCCTCGGCGTCGAGCCCCTCCTGTTCGGCGTCGTTGTCTGTCATAGTGCGTCGTCCGCGATTCGGATGAGTTCGTTCAGCTTGGCGGTTCGCTCGCCGCCGACGGCCCCCGTCTTGATGAACGGGGCGTCCGCCGCCACTGCGAGGTGTGCGATCGTCGCGTCCTCGGTCTCGCCGCTCCGGTGGGAGACGACCGGCGTCATGCCGTTCCTGGTCGTCAACTCGATGGCGTCGAACGCGTCCGAGAGCGTCCCGATCTGGTTGGGCTTGATCAGGACGCTGTTGGCCGCGCCCTGCTCGATCCCGCGCTCGATCCGGTCGGTATTGGTGACGAACAGGTCGTCGCCACAGACGATCGTCTCGTCGCCGACGCGATCGGTGAGGCGGGCGAAGGCGTCGAAGTCGTCCTCGTGGAGCGGGTCCTCGAGATAGACCAGATCGTACTCCGAAACGAGTTCGGCGAGGTACTCGATCTGGGCGTCGGTGTCCCGCGTCCGGTCGCCGTAGTGGTACTCGCCGTCCGCGTAGAGTTCGGAGGCGGCCACGTCCAGGCCGAACCCGATCTCGAAGCCGAACTCCGAGCTGACGGCGTCGACGACCTCGTCCAGCAGTTCGAACGCCTCGGCGTCGTCGATCGACGGCGCCCAGGCTCCCTCGTCGCCCTTGCCGGCCGGGACGTCCTTCTCGGCGAGTTTCTCGCCGACCCGACCGTGGACGGCGGCGTTCGCGAAGACCGCGTCGGCCACGTTCGGCGCACCGACCGGTGCGGCCAGGAACTCCTGGATGTGCGTCGCGTCGCGGGCGTGTTCGCCCCCGCCGATCACGTTGCCCAGCGGGGTCGGGAAGTTGTCGCCCCGGAACGCGCCGCCGAGGTGCTGGTACAGCGGGGCACCGAGCACGTCGGCACCGGCCTTCGCCGCCGCCATCGAGATGGCGACCGCGCTGTTGGCACCGATCTCAGAGAAGTCGTCGGTGCCGTCCGCGGCGTGCAACGCGGCGTCGACCTCGCGCTGGTTGCCCGCGTAGACCGTCCCTTCGAGCCGCGGGACGGCCAGTTCGCGGGCCTTCGCGATGGCCTCGTTCGCCGGCAGTTCGATGGCCTCGTGTTCGCCCGTGCTTGCACCCGACGGGGCTGCGGCACGACCGAACCCGCCACTCTCGGTGAGCACGTCGGCCTCGACCGTGCGATTGCCCCGCGAGTCGAGCACGCGGCGCAGCCTGACGTCGGCGATCAGCGTCATTCTTCCTCCCGCCTGACGGTGAACGGCAACACGCCGGCGTCGTACTCCTCGGCGGCGATGAGGATCGGCTCGACCTGGTCGGTGTCGATGAGCACCGGCGCCCCGTAGGACACCTGCAGCGCTCGCGACCCGAGGATGCGCGCCTTCTCGTACCGGTTGTAGCGCTCGTTCCGTTCCATCACTGGTAGGGTGCGACGATGTCAACGAGGTCCTTGTGCGAGACGAGCATCCGCCGACAGCAGTGACGCTCGACGCCGAGGTCGTCAAGCACCTCGGCCGGGTCCTCGTCGCCCTCGACCGTGCGGGCCTTGAACTCTTCCCAGTGTTCCCCCACGACGTTGCCGCAGGTGAAACACCGGACTGGTACCATCATGGTTGGATCTTAGCGGTAGGACTTCTGGTAGCGGGCCCGCGCACCGGGACCGCCCCACTTCTTGGGCTCGGACTGACGGACGTCGTTCACCAGCAGCGACCGGTCGAACTCCATGTAGGCGTCGCGCAACTGCGCGTCGCCGGTGAACTCGACGAGGCCGCGGGCGATGGCCGTCCGCACGGCGTCGGCCTGGCCCATCACGCCGCCGCCCTCGACGGAGACGTGGACGTCCACGTCGTCGCGCTGCTCGCCCGCGATGCGGAACGGCTCCAGCATCTTCAGGCGGGCCGTCTCCGGTTCGACCAGCTCGACCGGCTGGGAGTTGATGCGTACCCGACCCTCGCCCTCGCGCACGGTGGCGCGGGCGACGGCCGTCTTCTTCTTGCCTGAGGTGTTAGTTACCATGTGACATTAGCACCCAGTTGCTCGGAAACGTCGCCCAGTTGGACGAAGCGGATGGTCGAGAGCCGATCCAGCGAGGCGTCCTCGATGATCTCGCCGTCCTCGTCGTAGGGGTTGCCCACGTAGACGCGGACGTTCTCGAAGGCCTCGCGGCCGCGGGGCTTCTTGTGGGGAAGCATCCCCCGGATCGACCGCCGCATGATCGTGTCGGGGCGCTTGACCGAAGCCGGCCCGCGATCGGAGCCGATGGCCAGGCGCTTCTTGTAGGTCTCGAGGACGTCCTCCTCGCGACCGGTAATGACCGCGTCCTCGGCGTTCACGACGGCGATCCGCTCGCCTTCGAGCGCGCGCTCGGCGACGGTACTCGCGACGCGACCCAGGATGCAGTCCCGGGCGTCGACGATCGTGTCGGCGTCGAATTCGGCGAAACTCATCGAATCACCCGCACGTTCGAGCCGCTCGGATTGTCGTCAAGTGCCTGTTCCAGTCGGATCGCCTCGCCGGCCTGCTCGATCTTCGTCTCGGCGGTCGAGGAGAAATCGACCGCGGCGACAGTGACGTTCTTCTGGAGGACGCCGCTGCCCAGGACCTTCCCGGGCACGACGACCGTCTCGTCTTCCTTCGCGTAGCGTTCGATCCGTCCCAGGTTGACCTCCGCGTGCGTGCTGCGGGGTTTCTCGAGGCGGTCCGCGACGTCCTTCCAGACGTCGCTGCCGCCGTCCCTGGCAACGGACTTCAGCTCGGCGATGAGATCCGTAAGTCTCGGGTTCGTCTTGCTGCTCATGTCCACGAAATCGGGGAAAAGTCATGCAGGGAGCAGGATTTGAACCTGCGGACTCCTACGAGACAGCGCCCTGAACGCTGCGCCGTTGGCCAAACTTGGCTATCCCTGCACGCCGATGCGTTGTCGGCATCGGATGTTGCGCTTCGACCCTTCAAACCACTTTCGGTTGTCGGCCGCCCCCCGGCCGGGGGAGTCGCGTCGCTCCCGGCGTGGCGGGCGTCCGTCAGGGGGTGGTTCGTGGGGTGCATCGGTACCAGTAGTGCCTAGAGTTTGACGGCTTCTTCGAGTTCGTCGGCCCTGTCGGCGAGCGTCTCCGCGGCCCGCGTGACGAGTTCGTCGACGGTCAGCGACCCGTCCGTCTCGACGTGGAACACGAACGCGTTCTCGACGTCGTGGACCTCGACCTCCTTGCCCTCGTAGCGCTGTGTGAGGTCGTTATCGAACTCCTCGGTCGGGATCAGTTCGCCGTCCTCCTCGATGACGCCGCGGAGGATCTGGCGTTCCTGCTCGGCGAACTCGTCGAGTTCGCCGACGACCTCGACGCGCTGGAGGTGACGGTAGCCGACTGCCACGCCGCCCTGGTGTTTGGCGTGTTCCCGTCCGACGTCCAGCACGGCGTCGGCCTCGACCTCGAGGCGCTGGTCCTCTTTCAGGTCGATGATCGGGATGTTCTCGTCGGCCGCCTGCACGAGGTCGTCGCTGGAGACGAGGTCGCCGGAGTAGGCGGTCCCTGGGCCGGAGACGTCGAGGCTCAGCGTTACCTCGTCGCCGATCTCGAAGTCGTCGAGCGGCGTCGTCAGCGGGACGAGTCCCAACCGATGGCCGATCTGCTCGTCGAACATCACCGACGAGTTCTCGACGACGCGAACGGTGTCGATCGAGAACGTCGGGACGTCGGCCAGGATCGCCCGGCGGACGCCGTTGGCGAACGCCGGCGTGACGCCTCTGACGAGGAACCGGGCCGTGCGATCGTCGCGATCGATGAACTGGACCTCGTACTCGGTCATTTCAGTAGCCGCCTTTGCCCTTGGGTGCTCGCGATCCGTCGTGCGGGATCGGCGTGACGTCCTCGATGCGACCGATCTCGAAGCCAGCGCGGGCCAGCGCGCGGATGGTCGCCTGCGCGCCGGGCCCCGGGTTCTTCTGGAGGTTGCCGCCGGGGCCCCGAACGCGGACGTGGAGCCCCTCGATGCCGGCCGCCTTGATCTCGTCGGCGATCGACTCGGCCATCTGCATGGCGGCGTACGGGGACGCCTCGTCGCGGTTCTGCTTGACCGCGGTCCCGCCGGAGGACTTCGCGATCGTCTCGGCTCCCGTCTGGTCCGTCACGGTGATGATCGTGTTGTTGAACGATGCGTGCACGTGGGCGATGCCCCACTTGTCGTCGTTTTCGTCGGCCATGGTTTACTGTCCCTCCGCTCGTTCGGGGTGGAGTTCGTCGGCCAGCGGACTCGTCTCGTCGAACTCGATCACGTCCTCCTCGTCGATTTCGACCTTGTAGGAGGGGACGCGGACGCGTGCACCCTCGACCGTCACGTGGCCGTGGGTGATGAACTGACGAGCCTGCTTGGGCGTGTTCGCCAGCCCCTTCCGGTAGACGACGGTCTGGAGTCTGCGCTCCAGGACGTCCTCGACCTCGAGGGACAGGACGTCGTCGAGTCCCTCTTCGTCGTCGAGGATGCCGATCCGTCGCAGTCGGGAGAGGAAGGGTCCGCCTTCCTCCTCGGCAGCGCCAACGTCGCCCTGCGCCTCGAGACCCAGCAGTTGTCGGGCCTCGCGCCGGAGCGACCGGAGTTCGGATTGCGCGCGCCAGAGTTCTTCCTTGTTCGTGAGACCGTACCGGCCGACCAGGTCGTGCTCGGAGGCGATCCGCTCGCCCTGGAACGGGTGGTTCGGCGTCTCGTAAGCTTTGGTGTTGCGTCCGAGGGCCATTATTCTTCACCACCCTCCTCGGCTTCCTCTTCCATCTCGGCCTGGATCTCCTCGACGTTGACGCCGATCGTGCCTTCGGTGCGGCCCGTCGACTTGGTCCGCTGACCGCGGACCTTCTGTCCGCGGTTGTGGCGGATACCCTTGTAGGAGTCGATCATCCGCATCCGGTTGATGTCGTGCTGACGGGTCATCTCGAGGTCGTTGCCGACCTCGTGGCTCGTCTCGCCGGAGAAGAAGTCCTTCTGCCGGTTCGTCATCCAGTCGGGGACCTCCTCGGCGTAGTCCTGGACGAGGGCCACGATCTCGTCGATCGTGTCATCGTCCAGGCGTCCGAGGGTATCCCGCCGGTCGACGTCCGCCTTCTGGGCGATCACCCTGGCGGTCCGGTGACCGATACCGTTCATCTCGGTGAGCGACCGTTCGACCGACTTCGTCCCATCGAGGTCCGTCTGCCCGATGCGGACGAAGTAGCGAAGGTCCTCGTCATCTTCGGGTTCGTCCTGTGGTTCTTCTGCACTCATGTGTGGATTCGATCTGGTGGGAATCGTGGATTCCCGCGTCTGAACTGGAAACGGCTCCAGTGGTTGCTGCGAACCTCGCGGTTCGACGTCGTGGCGGGGATTCGAACCCCGGAGGCTTGCGCCACTGAGTTAGCAACCCAGCGCCTTGGGCCAGGCTAGGCTACCACGACGCGCGGACACACTCTCGCCCTCCCGGACTCGGGGGCCGACCCCCTACAGTGGTATTGCACCTGCACGTACCCGGGTCTGGTACTTAAGCGCAACGAATCCGTGGGACGAAACGAGGCGTCAGTCGGCCGCGTCGCCCGGTTGGTCCGACCCGGTCGACTCGCGGTTCTCGCGCAACGATTCGAACGTCTCTCTGGCGTTCTCGACGGCGATATGGTGTTTCGCTGGATAGGCCTCGACTTTCGCCCTGAGAGTGATGCCCACACCCAGTTCGACGTCCCCCTTGAACGCGGCCTGTTTGTCGAGGCGGAGAAACAGCGACGTGTTGTCGTCGATGCGCTCGTCGAGTTCGTCGACCACCCGCTCGATTTCGCCCAGTTCCGTCAACCGACCCAGGACGTGGCGGACGTCGTCGGCGTTCTCCAGCCTGGCCGAGAGCACGACGATCCGATCGCCGTGGTGTCCCTCGGTCTCGGCGCGCTCGATCGGGTACTCCTCCGGCAGAAAGGCACGGAGCGCCCGCTCGACCCGCTTTTCGTCCTCCGTCGCGTAGCAGAACGTCCGCAGGTCGACGTAGTGAAACGGGACGCTCGACATCGATCCGGGTTATTCCTCGTCGTCTTCGGCCGCCGCGTCCTCCTCGTCTTCCAGCTCTTCCTCCGGCACGGCCTCGAGCTGATCCTCGGGCACGCCGGTCTCCTGACCTTCGTCGAAGCTGACCGTGTAGGTCTCGTCGCCGAACATCGTCTCCATGACCTGGGTAATCGTCCCCGTCTCGCCGTCGAAATCGCTGTGCTCGTCGTGCAGGATCACGTGATCGTCCTCTTCGAAGCTCATATCCCGCGGTATCCGTGGACCGGATAAAAAGGGACTGATTCCAGTTTCGCTTGCCTGCCGAACGGTGCCGCTCGCTCGGGGACGCGACTCGGTTCGGCGAGAGGAAGGGACGGGGCGGAGAGTAGTGGGGGGCGACAGGGAAACCTGGAGTCAGCGAAGACCGTTGCCCTCGAGTCCGTCGGGAGCGTCGGTGATCCACCAGATCGTTTCCCAGCCGGGAACTCGGTTCCGGTCCAGCACGCCCTCGCCGGCCAGCTGGAGCAGTTTCTCGTAGACCGTCTCCCGGTTATACGGGAGGGCAGCGACGACGTCCGCCGTCGAGAGGCCACGCTCGGAGTGCTCTTCGAACACTTCAACGATCGTTCCGGTGCTGGGCTCGGGACCGTCCATCGGGGCGGCGTTCGCGCTCATTGTCCGTTCCTTACAGGATGTCCGGGGCCGACTCGTCGGGTGCGCCGTGCAGTTCGATCTCGATTTCCAGTTCGGGATCGTCGTCGCCCTCGAACTCGACTTCCAGTTCCACCTCGTCGCTCGCCTCGAAGGGGAGTTCCCAGTCGTCGCCGGTGATCGTCACGGCGCCCTCGTCGCGCAACTGCTCGCCGAGTTCGACGAGGAAGTCGCCGGCCGTCTCGGCGTCGACGTAGAAGCCTTCCTCGAAGAAGCCGTCGGTGATCGTTCGTCGCTCCGGTTCGTCGGTTTCCGTCTCGGGTGCGTCGACCATCGTTTGTTCCTCCACTCGGGGCTATCGACCGTGGGGAAGATAAAAGTTTGTTGGAATAATATACTTGACCATGTCCTCGATCGACCTGCTCGCCTCGAAGGCCCGAATCGGGATCCTGCGCGAACTCTCGCGACGGGACATGTACGTCCGTCAACTCATGGATACCGTCGGGATGGACGGGACGACGGCAAAACACCACCTCGACACGCTCGAGTCGGCGGGTGTGGTCTCGACCTACGAGGAGGGCCGGCGGCGCTACTACCGACTCGATAAAGAGATCGTTTTTCAGGTGAGTCCGGCACCGAACCGACGGTTCGTACTGCAGTTCCGCGATCCATCGTAGGATCTGGCGGGGGTTCGATCCTGCACCCGGGTTTGCCCCCGATCAGTGGAAGAGTTCGCCCGTCGGCCGGTCGGTCTCGGCCACGTATCGCTTGACGATTGCCCCCTCGGCCCGGTGGAGCGTTTCGCTACAGGTCGATTTCGCCACGTCGAGTTCCGCGGCGAGGTCCGTCAGGGAGACGGTTCGCGGGGTGTCGTAGTAGCCCAGGTCGACGGCGGTTTCGACAACCTCGCGCTGTCTGTCCGTGAGCAACTGCTCGGACTCGACCGCCTGGCGAGTCTCGTCGACGGTATAGGAGACGTCGGCCTCGTCGAGTCGCCGACACAGTGCGCGGAGTTTCTCGCGCGGGGCGGTCAGTTCCCAGGTTGCTCGCCCGTTCCTGATCTCGAAGGGCATCTCAAGGGGGACCCGCGATCCGCGCGCGAACGACAACAACAGCGGGTCCGGCGTCTCGAACTGGACCAGCGCCTCGTCGGCCGTGTGTCTGAGCAATTCGACCTCGGAAACGTCCGCGTGTGTCTTCATGTCCTCGAGGAACGCGACGAGGTCGGCTGCCGTGACCGATGCCAGCCCGGTCCCGCCGTCCTCGTCGGAGACGGCCGCGAGGACCCGGATCGTCGCACCGTCGTGAGTCCGAGTGAGGTCGCCGATCCAGATCGATTCGGGGACGTCGAGGGTGAGAGTGGCACTGACCACGATTGTCACCGAATATGTTCGCATCGTGTTCGAGCCACAAAAGGATCGACCATCGACATCGGATCTGGCGGAGACGAGTCACCACGATTACCCCTACCTGCTATCGTCCGAACACGTTCGGCGACACGTTTCCACCGCTCCGTCACTTACGGGGGTCATGTCCACGACCGACGGAACGCCAGGCGATGAACCCGCCACGACCGTCACCGTCCGGGCGACCGGGAACGTTCGAACGCGTCTCGGGACGAACGAGATCGAGTTCACCTTCGAAGGAGCGACGCTTCGTGAGTTCCTCGACGCGTTCTTCGATCGCTACGACGTCAGCGACCTCCTGATCGCCGAGACGGAGGCCGACGCCGTCGCACCTGGGTGGGTCCATGCACCGAAGCACCTCGACGACTCGTGGTACCGGAACCCCGAGGGCGAACAGACGAGGACCTTCGCGCGAGTGATGGTGAACGGTCGGTTCAACGAAACCCTGGGCGGATTCGACACGCGACTCCAGGACGGCGACCGGATCACGCTGGCACATCCGTTCATGTTCTGCTGTTGAAGAGCTTGCGAGCGACAGATTCTTCCGCACGGCCACAAACGTTATCAGTGGCGGTTTGCACCTGTTTGATCGCCACGCCGGGATTCCACCATTCCCGGCGTTTCGAATCGATGGCCAGTGGTAACGCCGATCGAAACAGGGGATTTCGATCGGGAAGCACCCGCTACGAGAGCGATTCGACGACCGATACAATCGCCAGACTCCGGTGTGTTCCGGTGTATGTAAAACGGATCTTTGTGTTATCCGCAACTTCATATTACTCGGTGTGCTAGGTTCACGCGTCGGCAGTCCGAACGCACCACAGATCCACCCACAGGGTGCCTCCACGCGACGCTGCCGACACGACGGCGGACGAGAAATCGTTCCACGGTTCCCGGATCCAACACGACGGCGCTCCCCGGACCTGTTCTCGGTCTTTTCAAACGTTTTGGTACTGGGCTGCAAACGGACAGGTATGGCTCCGAACGGGTTCGTCTCCTGGTTTCGCGTCATCCATCTGTTCAATGGCTGGGCGCTGACGATCGTCGGTGGATTCGTTCTCTGTCTCGTCTACGCGACGTCGGCCGGTTCGATCTCGACGGTCCCGGTGTGGGCCTGGGTCGTGGTCATCGGGAACGGCGTGGCGTTCGCGCTCTATTTCCTGCTGTCCGGGCCCGTCGCCGAATGGCTCGAGCGAACTGGCCGGATGCCGACCGCGCTGGAACGTCTCGGCGAGCAACTGGCCGCCTGGGACGAGGCCGGTCGCGATTGAGGTCGCGTTCAGGTGACGATCGAGTAGGTAAAGAGCAACCCGAAGTACAGAAGGACGAGGACGGCCAGCGCTTTCAATCGAAAGAGACGGAGGTCCTCGCGTTCGATCTCGATGGCGTCTCCGAAGGCGGTCCGCTCCGCGTCGTCCGCGGCGTCGCCGTGCTCGAGGCCGACGTGCAGGTCGCGCTGACGTTCGTCGACGAACGGACGACCGCAGTGGGGGCATTCGACCGCCGAGGCGTCCAGTGGGACGTCGAACTCGAGGTCGGGGTCGATTGCTGGGGAGGATCCGGCTTCAGGGTCGGACTCGGGTCTCGATTCGGTGGCAGTCATAGGTACGGTGGTGCAAGGGTCGGTTCGGCGACGATCCAGAGGCTGAGGGTCGTGTAGGCGATCATGACCGCGATGAACGGGTACTGGCTCCGGATCGCCTGCAGGCGGTCCGGGAAGAGGTCGAACGCCACGGCGTGGGCCACCCAGATGGCGAGAACGTGTCCGGCGAGCACGAACGCCAGTTCGAGGGCACCGAACCACGCCGGGAGCACCAGCGCGACGGGGGCTGCCGGGCCGGCGATAGGATGCTGGATCGCGGCACCCAGCGCGGGCAACAGGGTGAGGAAGTACCCGAGAAAGTGCGCGAGGTGATACCCGGCCGCGATGGCCAGCAAGGGTGGGGCGAACGCCCGGGCGAGCATGGGGGCCGACAGGTACGTCGGGGCGGTTCGACGGGCGAGGCGGGCGGCAGATCGGTAGACGCCCAGGAACACGCCGTATCCAGCGACCATGGCCACGGCGTAGACCGCCAGCGACGGGACGCCAGCGTCCACGATCCAGCCGGCGACGTCTCCCCAGGCTGCAGTGGTCACGAGACCGTCGAACGTCGTTACCCAGACGAGCGCGACGACGAACGCCACTTCGCCGGGGCCGTCGACGTCCGTCCATCGGGTCAGGGCCATCCCCGGCAGTCGGAGTTCGAATCCCGAGCCACCCCAGCCGATCGGCGCGACGCGACCGTAGTACCGGAACACCCGGGCTACGGGGTCCACGTCAGCGAACCACCGTGGAGGACCGACGGCGACCGCGCCGACGAGCGTGATCGCCGCGTAGATCCCGATCGTGGTCGCGAGCAGGCGCGGATCGTCCGCGAGCGGGCTGACCACCTCGACGAAGACCAGCGCGAGGAGGCCGACGACGCTCGGCCACGCGCCGAGGCGATCGGGGTACTCGAGCCCCGCGGTGGGCAACCGTGACGTGATCGCCCGAAGCGGGTCGATCGCCGGCCAGGCGTTCGCGACCAGGTACGCCGACATCGCGAAGCCGGCCCACCAGCCCACCCAGACGACCATGACCGCTGGATTCCGGACGGCGGTCTCCGGCCCGGCGACCCCGGCCACGATCACCCCCACGAGAGCGACGACGCCCAGCGTGGACCCGACCGATCGTCCCGTATCGAGCCACCGGCCCGCCAGAGGGCGGCGCCACTCGTGGATTGACGCCACGAACGACCGATCGGTCGCGAACGTGACCAGCAGGAACGACGCGCCGATGACCGCGCCGCCGGTCAGGAGAAACAGCCACTGCGGCACCGAGAGCGACTCGCTGGCGGACCGGAGCGAGGCGCTGTGGGCCGCGGCGGTGCCGGCGCTCGCGAGAAACAGCACCGTCGCGACGAGGGTCGCCCCCACGCGACGAGCAGTGCGCGGAGAAGCCATGGATGGGAGTGTGCCTGCCCGCCCCTTATAGACTGGCGCCGACGTACAGCGTCACGACGAGGAACAACCAGACCGCGTCCACGAAGTGCCAGTACATGGAGACGGTGCTGACGGAGACGTGGCGGTCGGCGGAGTACTGGCCCCGAATCCCCCGGAGGAAGACGATGCCGAGGAGCACCGCCCCGAGGGAAACGTGAAGCCCGTGGAGTCCGGTCAACCCGTAGAACGCGCTCGCGAAGAGCTGTTCGAGGCCCTCGGTCGCCCAGATGTTGAAGTCCTCGGCGACGATGAACTCGTAGTACTCGTAGACCTGCCCGCCGATGAACAGGACACCCAGGAGGATAGTGAGGCCGAGGAGCCTGACGAACCGCTGGCGGTCTCCCCGTCGCAGGGCCACGTGCGAGAAGTGTAGCGTGAAGCTACTGGTCACCAGCAGGACGGTATTGATCAGGACGAAACTGCCCAGGAGGTTCGGCGGCAGCGCGCCGGGGTCCCACGGACGGACGCGGATGAAGAAGTAGTAAATGAACCCCGCGCCGAACGTGGCGATTTCGCTCCCCAGGAAGAGGAGCATGCCCCAGCGGAACTTGGACACGGCGCCGGAACCGCCGCCGCGCGACCAGAAATCGACGACGAACGCGTGGTACACCCAGCCGTAGAGCCCAACCAGGAAGAGCGTCGTGGCGCCGATGGCGCTAATCGGCCCGGCGAGTTCCGGAACGACGCCGTCGAGTCGGGCACCGAGAACCCACAGGGCGGCGGCGACGTAGAACCCCGCCGCGCCGACCGAGGTGACGAACGGCCACCAGCTCGCCTCGCCGAAGCCACGTGGCCAGTCCTCCACGGCCGGGAGGTGATGCCCGCCGTGATCGTCCGCCGTTTCGTCAGCGACGGTCATCGTTCCACCTCGCGTGCAATCCGTTCGAGACGGTTCCGAGCGGTCGTCGAAGGCGTGCGTTCCGGATCATCCTTGGCAGGTCGCGTTCGTTGCGCTCCAGTTCCCGCCGCCGCTCTCACAGGCGTCGCGGAGTTCCTCCTCGTACTGGTCCTGGGGGACG
>DATFIX010000233.1:0-16273 GCA_035269625.1 Natrialbaceae archaeon | reverse complement strand
GCGGAACGGCCGCGTTCACGTGATCGGGACGGGACACGAGGCGGCGGCCACGCTCGCTCGACTCGTCGACGCTGGCTTCCAGCCATCGATCGGCCCCGTTCCAGAGACGGACGTGGCGGCCGAGGCAGCGCGAGCGCTCGGCGTCGAAACGGTCGTCGCCGAGCCCTTTGGATCCCTGGATACCCAAACGCTCGACGCGGTCGAGGGATACGTCGAAACGGCCGACGCGACGGTCTTCACCGGCGCCGCCGAGGGCTTCGACGCGGCGATCGATCGTCTCGCCACCGATCAGCAGGTGATCGCGGTCGAGGACGCCGTGGCAGACGGCCCCCGGCCACTCGCTCGCCTCGAACGCGTCCGGACGACCACGCTCGAGAGCGTGACCGACGCCGTCGCTGCTGCGGTCGTTTCTCGATCCGAAGAATCCGACTCGGCCGTCGTTGCAGAGTGATCAGTTCGATTGACTCTCGTCGCCGGCGGAACTGTCCGCTGGCGTTTCGTCCGCGGAGCCGTCACCGACTGTCTCGTTTTCCGGGTCGTCCGGGTGCGTTTGGGCCCCGGAGTCCTCGCCGTCGGTTGCGTCGGGCGATGCGTCGTCCGCGGTGTCGTCCTCCGAGCCCTCAGTGACGCCGTCATCCTCCGAGTCATCGGTTGCGGTGTCGTCCGCCGAATCATCGGTAGCGGTTTGGTCCTCTTCCTCCGGTTCGCCGGACGACGTCTCGCTGTCGGACCCGTCTGCCGTCACGTCGCTCCCGGAGTCCCCGGTCGTGGTTTCGTTCCCCGAACTGTCGGGTGGTCCCTGCTCGGCGTCGTCGGTCGGCGCCTCGCCTGCCGGTTCCTCGCCGGACGTTTCGTTCCCGGACTCGCCGGGGGCCGTTTCGTCGGGGGTCGTACTGTTCCCCGTTTCGCCGACGGTGGTTTCGTTCCCCGAGACGTCGGTTTCGTTCCCGGGTGCGACTGGATCGTCCCCCGAGACGTCAGTTTCGTTGCCCGAATCGTCGGCGGAGTCGGTTCCGTTACTGCCATTTGCCGTCGGGGAATCGGTCGCTGGGGCGTCCACCAGCGTGTCGGTTTCGTTCCCGGCGAGCGCGGTCTCGTTCCCGGCAGTGGCGTTTTCGCCCGAAGCGGCCGCGGTATTGCCGACGGTCGCCGAGGCCGTGAACTGGATGCTGGCCGTCTCGTCGTCAGTGAACATCGCAGTGGCGTAGAACCCACCGGTCACCGTGGCCGCAAGTACGATCGCGCCGACGACGTAGAGGACGAAGAGCGTCCGTCCCTGTCTCCGATCAGTGTTCATGGTTTTCCTCCTTCCCCCCGTCGGCCGTCATCCGCGGGTGGTGTGTCCCCGTCTCGAAGAACCGGCCCATGGGATCGTGCCCGACATCGCCGTCAGCGACGGGGTCGGACTCGCCCCCCACGTCGAGTCCCGGGGCGCGGTCGCCATCGTAGACGAACGACACCGGACCGCCGACCGTGTGGTACCGCTCTCGCTCACCGTCCCACGCGACCTCTCGGCTGCCGGCACGGGCCATTGCCAGGAGGTCTTCGACGGAGTCGACCTCGATACTGGCCTGGGCAGTCGACGTCACCGGGGCTGGGTCACTCGACCACCCGGCGCCCACGTAAAGGAACGCCGCGAGGAGGAACAACAGCCCTGACGCCACGGCCACCGCGATCGTGAGTGCGGTGAACACGTGTGAAACCGTCCAGATGCTGTAGGCGGCAAAGGCCGCGAGGACGGGCACGACAAGCGCGATTTCGCCACGGCTGATCGTGATCCCACCCGCGGTATCCCCGTCGGACTCCGGACGTTCGACGGTGACGGGTCGAGTCTCGGTTTCGAGGTCGGTCGATCCCGCCGCGGTCCGCACCGTGTCGTGGGCGTCAACCGTCTGTCCCGCGTCGTCGGCGTCTTTCGTCGTCGAGGGGTCGTCCGTTCGGGTAGACCTGACGAACGACCACAGTTCGGTCAGCACGAGCAACCCGAGCGGGAGGCCGACGAGCGTCGCGAAGCCCACCGGCGTCCCGATGAAGAGAATGACGTGCCCGACGTACGGGATGACGAAGAGGTGCCCCTCGACGGTCATCACGCGGCCGACGACCCGCGACGCCGGCACGGCGGCGGGATCGGTGTCCTCGTTGGCGTCACCTTTCGTGATGAACGCCAGGCCGGAATCGGATCCCGTGACGGTCACGACCCGGTGGGTCGTCGGCACGCCGTCCCGGCTCTTCTGGAACGCGATGACGTCGCCCGCCTCGATTTTCGCCGGATTGATCTCTTCGACGATGATGGCGTCCCCGGGGCTCGCCGTCGGTTCCATACTGCCCGACAGGACCACGAAGCTGTGGTCGGCCCCGACGACGCCGGGGACCGCGTAGATCACGAACGGGACGACGATCGCCAGGAGCACGAGCAGCCCGAGAAGGTGGGCGCTCCGCCGCGCGATCCGTTTGGAAGTAGTTTTAAATGACATGATGGCTCACCCGACCCTCACCGTTCCGGCGACGGTCTCCCCACTCCCATCCGCCGTGACGGTCGCCTCGACGGCGTACTCCCCGGCGTCGGCAGGGTGTGTGACGGGCGCGTATTCGATCAGGAGATCCGTGCCGCCGACCAGCGTGGTCGTTCCGTCGAACTCGAGGACGAGTTCGGTTTCTTCGGCTGTGACTGCCGACACCGTCGCTGTTTCCTCTCCGGCGGTCGTCAGCGTCGGGACCGCAGTCCCCAGATCGAAGTCCCCAGCGTACTCGACCTTGAACTCCCGGAGGGGTTGGCCGTCGAGCGAGTCCGGGATCGAGATCACAACCGAGTGCGTGCTGTCGGCACCCGGCGTCTCCGGGTCGGCCTGGACCAGGGGCGCGTCTTCCGGTTCGAGAACGAAGGTGTCGTTCGTCTCGTCGTACTCGTACTTGAGCCCGGTTTCCCCATCCGGTGCGGGGCTGGAGGGCGTCTGTCCCGGTCGTTCGGGACCACCTTCGCCGACCGTCGCGGTCCCGGCGAATCCGCCGTCGAAGTCTTCGAAGACGGGGCCCGAATGCGTCCCGTAGTACAGGACGACCGTGCTCAACTCGACGTCCGAGTGCCATCGGATCGCCACGGGATCGCCCTCGCCGTCGTTGCGCCAGGTGAACTGGACATCGTCCGGGGCGAGCACGGTCCCGTCCGGCACGCAGAAGGCGACGAAACTGACCGCCGGTCCTTCGTCGCAGGTACACTCTTCGGCGGTCTTGCAGACCGCGTTGCAGGTGTCCGACCACGGGCGCTGGGGCCCGCCGCTGTGGCGTGCCTGGTGGGCGAAGAACTCGAAGTCGAGCGTCACGGCGTCGTCTTCGCAGAGGTCGCCCGTCAGCAGCCAACTGAGGTCGAAACAGATCCGCTCCCCGGGCTGGACGGGATCGGACCGGAGCAACTGGCCCGACCCGAACTGGTTCATCACCTCACAGAGCGATCCACGGGCGAGTACGGGATCGAAGTCGGACCCTCCGTTACAGTTGCGATCCTCACGCACGGTCATCCTGAGGGCCTGCTCGAGCCCACAGCGACCCATCGGACAGTTGGTGCGGAACCAGACGTAGCCCGGGTTGTTTCGACCGTCGTCCGGGATCTCGACCCGGACCGTCGCCCCGCCCTCCCTGCTGGCGTCGAGGTCGATGGGAACCGAGACGGCCTGGCCCGGTCCCGGGTTGCAGTCGCCGTCGTCGTCGGCGCACACTTCGAGGTCGAGCGCGCCGGCAACGAGTTCGTTTCCGGCGGCCTCGCGGTCCCGAAGGATCGCGCTGGCCCCGGCTCCGCTCATCGCCCCTAACGTCCCGACGGTCGCCAGGCTCCCCAGCACCCGTCGCCGCGATAGTTCCTTTCGAGTCATTGGGTTCGTCCCCCGACGGCCTGCGGTCGGTTCCGTTCGACGCGGTACGGCCGTCTCCGAAGATCGGTCACGAACGGTCGAGTCTTCGGCGACTCCTCCGATCGAACCCCCCGATCGTCGGAAAATATTTCGCTGGCAGAGAGCTTAACTGTATCTCTCGATGACATCCCGCCGATGGTCACCTGGACGACGGCTGCCGCCTCCGGTCGCGTCAGCGGGGACCCCGTTACCATCATCGCACCTCGCAAAGCGACGGGGCGAACGCGAGGGTGAACGTCGCCCCGTCGGACTGGACGTCGTTTTCCGTCCCGGCGGGGAGTCGCCAGCGCAGACCCAGACAGTAGACCCGGGCGTCGGTCCCCAGACACTCCACGAGTGAAACGCCCTCCTGGAGGTCGCCGAGGACGGTGTCGAGCGTTCCGCTCTCGATCGTGGACTCGCCGAGGCCCTGGGTGCCGTCACAGGCCCCGAAACCACCGAATACGTCCATTCCGGTGTCGGCCCAGATCGTCACCTCGAGGTTCGAGGCCAGCTCGCCGACGGTCGAGACGTCACCGGCGACGCGTTCGGGTTCGGTGATCCCGTTTTCGTCGCTCGCGTCGAGCGATCCGGTCATCGTGACGGTCACCGGATCCTCGGCGACGGCCTCCAGGCCGACGTGGAGCGTCCCGCTGTCGCCCGGCAACACGTTTCCGATCTCGATCACGGGGCCGGGTGCGTCAGCGACGTAGACGGGTTCGCTGTCGGGATCGAGCGTGTCCGAGACGTTGGCGTCTGCGTGGCCCGCTTGCGTTTCCAGCCGTTGTCCGTTGTAGGTCTCGTACCACGCGATCCGGAGGGCTTCCCGATCCTCCTGCGTGGCGGCGTACGTATACTTGCTGTAGGCGGGCCTCCTCCCCGACACGAGGAGCGTCGTCCCGGCGACGAGCGCGACCGCACCGGTCGCTGTCCCCGCGAGGATCGTTCGTCGATTGAAATCTTTTCTTGTCATTGGTGTCCCCCCGGACGGGTCGACCCATTCGGGCGTCGACCGCCGGTCGGTTCGGTTCGGACGGCGTCAGCGCCCGACTCGAGTTTCGGTTACCCCGCTACTCCACTCGCGCACACACGAGGAGTCCGGTCGGGTTGCTCCCGCTGCCGGGACGGTTCTCGACGACGGCCCGGAGGCTGTGCGTTCCGGGAGCGATCCCTGGAACCGCGTCGACGTCGCTCCGGAGCGCGCCGTAGGCGCTTTCGCCACCCGATCCGCCGATGCTCGCGCCGTCGAGGTAGAACTCGACGGGGTTGTCCGAACCGTAGTGCTGGATCACCAGCGTGCCGACCTCGCCGGTCTCGACAGTGAACCCGACCTCGTAGCTGTACTGACCGGTCGGGTCCGAGGCTTCCGGATCGTTCCCGTACGGGTCGATCCAGTCGGCACACTCCGAGGTCGCCCAAGCGGGATGCGGATCCGTGACGACCGCGGATCCCGTCGACGGGTTCGGGCTCTGGACGACCTTCCAGTCGGCGTGTCCCGTGCTGAGATTGATGACCTCGGCGAGACCGGTGTCGTCGGTCATCCCTTCGCCGTCGTTGTGGCGGCACTGCTCGGTGTAGAAGCCGAGGTCGAACGTGACCGAGTCCGTTTGGATCTCGTTGGCGTGGTCGACCGGGAGTTCCCAGGCGAAGCCCAGGTACTGGGTCGTGGAGTTTGGGTAACACTCGCGGCCAGGACCGTTGCCGGCCGCAGGCTCTCCCTCGACGATTTCCGCGTAAGGGGTCGTTCGGTCCCCGTCGAGCGGGACGCCGAGTCCCTGCGACAGGACTCCGAGCGCCTCGGCGAGCGTGGGGTTTGCCGTCGGGTCCTCGTTTCCGCCGAGGAGGACCCGTTCTCCATCGTCGAGTTCGTTGTCGCCGTCCTCGTCGTACCAGAGGGTGACCCTGATCTCGTCGGCGAGTTCGCCCCGGTCGTCGAGTTCGTCATCCGGAACGGGCGCGTCGTCGTTCTCGTCGGGGTCCTTCCGCTCCGGTTCCGGAACCGAATTCTCCTGGTTCGCGAGGAGTCGCCCGTTCAGCCAGATGTACCCGGGATTGTCGAACAGGTGGAGGCTGAACGTCACCTCGCCCGAGTCGCCCGGCTTGACGTCCTCGATGTCGATCAGCGGGCGTTCGCGCTGGTCGAGGTAGTCCGGCACGTTCGCGAACTGGCTCCGGAACGCGGCTTCGACGTCCTCGACGCCGTTGTCGATCAGGTCCTGCCGGCTGTAGATCGGGTCCTGGATCCCGTCCGTGCCCTGGATCGGATTTCCGAACTGGTCGGTTTGCAGGACGCCCGGGGTCTCCGGGTCGTTCAGGTAATTGTCCGGGAACGCGTCGACGTACGCGAACCCGTCCGGACCGGTGTAGGTCTCCTGCCAGTCGACCGTGAGATCGAGTTCGCCAGCGACGAGCAGGTTCCCGTCGAACCGTTCCGGGTCGCTGAAGTACGCCGAGGTTCCGAGTCCCGCACCGGCGGAGGCGATGCCGATGCCGCCGAGTCCGGCCAGGACCCGGCGGCGCGTCAGGTTGAACGTAGGGTTGTCCGTCATGGTTGAATACCCCCGTCGTACGGGGGAGAGGACCCACCGGCGGAGTCGAACCGCCGTGGATCGGCCGTTCGGAAAACGACCGTCAGAGGCCGACGTGGGTCGGGCAGTCAGGTGGCAGTGCTATCTACGCGCCGTCGCCGTTGGGTTCGGGCGTCGGCGTCTCGGGCATCATGCCGGCACCGTCGTTGTGGCGGCACTGCTCGGTGTAGAAGCCGAGGTCGAACATCACCGAGTCCGTCTGGATCTCGTTGGCGTGATCGACGGGCAGGTACCACGCGAAGCCGATGTAGGCGGTGTCGGACGCGTTGAAGCACTCGCGCACGCCGTACTGCTCGTTGGTCTCGTCGCCAATGGCGGCAATCTCGTCGTAGCCGGTCTGGCGGTTGCCGTCCAGCGGGATACCGTTGTCGAGCTGCAGCGCGTTCAGCGACTCGGCCAGCGAACCGCGGAAGATGAGTTCCTCGCCCAGGAGGACTTCCGTGAGGTTGGCGATGGCCTGGGTGAGGTCCGAGGTCAGCGAGATGTGAACCTCGTCGTCCGGGGAGGCGATGGCTTCCAGGCTGGCCTGGGTGGCCCCGCCAGTCCCGATGGCGAAGATCTCGTCGGTGTTGCTGGCAATCGCGGCGTCCGAGGCGTCCTGGACGTCCTGGAGGCCGGTGTTGTTCTGTCCGTCGGAAACTACGACCATGATGTGGCGGGTGTCCTCCGGACATTCGGACAGTTCGCCGTCCCCGGTGTTGATCCCGGCATCGATGGACGTGCTACCGCTCGCGTCGACGCTGTCGATGGCGGTCTCGACGGTGGCGAAGTCGCCAGTCTGGCCGGTCAGCACGTTCGCGTCGCCGTTGAATTCCGTGACGCCGACCGTGTTGTCAGGACTCGCGTTGAGGATGGCCTGTGCGAGTTGCTTCGAGCCGGTCTTCATCTCGTCCTGGCGGGTGACGCCGTCCCCATCCGTTGCGGTCATCGAACCAGAGGAGTCCAGCACGAGGTGGACACACGCGGGTTCCGCTTCTCCGGCCTGGTCGAAGACGTTGTCGCCGTCGGTGTCGTACCACCAGACGGTCTGGATGGCGTCCATCAGCTCGACGTTGTCTCCGTCCGGTCCGTCCTCGTCGGGATCCTTGAGTTCGGGCTCGGTGAAGCCGTTCTCGGCCCACTCGACGTTGTCGGCGAACATCCAGACGTAGCCGGGGTTGTCACACAGGTGGAAGCTCAGCGTGGCTTCGCCGAAGTCGCCCGGCTTCACGTCGTCGAGGTAGATGAGCGGCTTGACGCCCTCTGGGTTCTCGACGTCTCCGAACACGGTGTCGTCGTTGAACGTCCGGAGCGCATCCTGGACGGTCGGGTCGAGGTCCTCGGGCGTGTCCGCACCGTGGTCACACGCGTAGTATTCCCAGCCCTCGAATTCGAGTTCCGGCATCCCGTCGTTGTCGGGGTCCGGGAACGCCTCGAGGGCGGTCATCTCCATGAAGCCCGGCAGCTCCCCAACCGGGATGGCAATGAGCGGGGCCGCGGGGTCCGGCAACCCGATGTAGCCGTCGGGAACGTTTGCGGGGTCGTTCTTCGTCAGCACGACGTCGAAGTCGAGCGCAAGCCCGTTGTAGTAGTGCTCCTCCCAGTCGACCTTCAGGTCGAGCGACCCGGCGACCAGGGTGTTGTTCGTGAACGTTTCCACGTCGCTGAAGTACGCGCTGGTACCGAGACCCGCGCCCGCGGACGCGAGACCGATGGTACCAAGGCCGGCGAGTACTTTCCGCCGCGACAGTTCGATAGTATCCTTCTTTTCCGTCATGGTTGGTCGTATCCCCCACCCTCGACGAATCCCATCGGGGCGAGTGAACACCCGCTAAAAGGGGGGGTCATGGCTTAGGTAATGGCCGGCAGGACGAGATGCAACGGCCGGTGTCGCTCGGACGCCCGGGCGTAACGACCCCGAGAACTGGGTATGGGGCGTCGTTCATTGTCGAACAATTACGAACGAACGGTTTCCACGCCGGTTCAGTCGACTCGCCCCTCGAACCCCCGTGCAAGCAACGCTTTCCGTAGACTCCGCCCACTTCGCAAGCCAGGAAAGACGGTCGCCAAGGCGTAGCATCCGTTTCCTTCGACCCCGGTAATGTCCGCATGTTTATCCTCCCTGTCCGCGAAGGAGTGATCGAGTGGACGGCCAGGGGCCACTCGAAGGAGCCTCCGGCCCATTCGACCCTTGCGGGGGGAAACTATGTCAATCGGCCAAATTCGTCGGAAGATAGGGGAGGAGGGGGGCATTGACGAGACGGCGATTCACGACGTTCTTCGAAACGACAGACGGCGGTCCGTCATCCGGGCGCTCAGCACGTCCGTCGGAACGATCGAGCTCCGAACGCTCGCGTCCCGGATCGCCGAGGAAGAGACCGGGGCTTCACCGCCACCCAAGAACGCGCGCAAGAGCGTCTACAACTCGCTGCACCAGACCCATCTCCCGAAACTGGACCGGGAAGGGATCATCCAGTACGATCGGGACCGCAAGGTGGTCAGTCTCCGCGAAGAGGCGAAGGACGTCAGGCGGTACATGGAAGTGACGACCCCTTACGGCGGGTCCTGGGCGACGTACTACCGGACGCTCGCGACGGTGAGTCTCTTTCTGGTGTTGCTTTCCTTGCTCGACGTCCCGGTTCTCGAGGCCCTCGATCCGATCCTCCTGACGAGCATCGGCCTCGGGGTCGTCGCCGTCTCGACCGCCTACCAGCTCTGGCGGCTCCGCTGGCTGTACCTCCGAACGCTGTTCTGAACCCGCATTGTGGCGAATACTGGACGAATCGTTTCCGCTCGTTTCGTTCTCGACGTTCGACAGATAGACGCGAGTGGCGATCGTTGACGCCCGTAATCGCCCGTTTCGCTGACTCGTCCCACCGCCGCTACCGGTTTTTGGGACCCTGCCACAATTGTGGCTTGTTAACGTGAAATTCCGGAAAGGGGTTCCCCGGACGGGAGCGCGAGCGGGGCCGAGTTCTCATTATCAATATCGAATATTTCCAGCGTCGTGGCGGCTCCCGGACAGGGGGCAAATCGACTGCGACCGTAATCACTTATTGCTAATTCGAATTTGTCGTTGTCTTATATATCTGATTACGAACAATTCTAGTAAATCATAAGAAAATATTCAACCGACACTAGTGGAAAAGTATAAGTCTTTTGGCCATGGGGTTTGGACTGTAACGGATGATTAACGGCAGAAATGGGCCATTATCGCTATTATTGGAACCGACTTTCGCAACTACACTAGTCTGTATATTTATATTTACTGGTCTTCTGATAACTCCGGTGGCTGGGGCCGGGCATATCGCCGCGGACGGTGGGTCGCCGGGGAACCAGGTACCATTCAACGGTCCCGATTCTCTATCGGCGGCCGCCGGTGGCAGTGTGCCCACGGGCCAGCATGTTCCCCCGGTAGCGCAGGCTGCCACCTCGTCGGTGGACTCACAGGACAGCAGTGCGCAAAGCGCCATTCCGCCGGGAGCGAACGTTTCTCGAACCTCGATCACCCTCGTCACCGGCCAGACGATTACCGTCGTGGAGTTCGGAAACGAGACGCGCTACCGGGTCGACGCCGACGTCCCGATGCAGCAGGTCGAAACCCCGAGAGGGACCTATATTTTCCCTGCCGAAACCGACTTCGGGACGTTCGATCGCGACCTGTTCAACGTCGATCTCCTCCTCGAACAGGGCCTGACCGACGAGGAATCCGAAGCGATCCCGGTCATCGTCACACAGCGATCCGAGGCCGCGGGCGGGATGGCGACCCTCGATACGGGTGACAACGACTCGCGTCCGGGCGTCGCTGCCTCGTTCGCGCAGGGCGTCGGCGACGCCCGGGGGCTCCAGACCGAACGGGTCCTCGGATCGGTCGGGGCACTGTCGGTCGACGTCTCGAAAGGCGAGGCCAGGACCGCGTTCGATCGACTCGCCGAGGACTCCGACGTCGGCCGCGTCTATCTCGACAAACGCGTCCACGTGACCCTTGACGACGTCGAGGGACTGGTTTCGGCGGGCCAGGCCAGGAACCGGTTCGACGTCTCGGGCGAGGGTGTGACCGTCGCGGTCCTCGACACCGGCGTGGACGACACGCACCCCGACATCCAGGGGTCCGTCGTCGACGAGAAGGACTTCACCGGCGAGGGAACCGTCGAGGACGGTCACGGTCACGGGACCCACGTCGCGGGCATCATCACCGGCGACGGAACGGCGAGCGACGGCCAGTACGTCGGAATGGCACCCGACGCGAGCATCATGAACTTGCGGGTCATCGGGAGCGACGGCTACGGGAGCACGTCCGACATCATCGACGCGATGGAGTACGCCGACACCAACGGCGCGGACGTCATCTCGATGAGCCTCGGCGGCGACACGAGCACGAACGATCCCTTCTTCGACGCCGTCCAGAAAGTCACGGCCAGCGGGACGGCCGTGATCGTCGCCGCCGGGAACAGCGGGTCGAGTTACGAGACGATCAAGTCGCCCGGCGTCGTCCCGGAAGCGATCACCGTGGGGGCCAGCGACGATTACGACGGCATCACGTCCTTTTCCTCCCGCGGCCCGACGCCCATCCGGGATTACGTCAAGCCCGACCTCGTGGCCCCCGGTAGTTACGTCTACAGCGCCCAGGCCGGGACCGACGGCTACGTCGCGAAAAGCGGGACGAGCATGGCGACGCCCGTCGTCTCCGGCGTCGCCGCGCTGGCCCTCCAGGAACACCCCGGCTGGACGCCGAGCCAGCTCAAGAGCGCGCTCGTGACCACGACCGACGACGTCGGGAGCTACGACGTGTACACGGCCGGTGCCGGCCGGTTGAACGCGACGGCTGCGGTCGATCCGACCCTGCTCGTCACCGACGCCACGACCAACGTGGGGAACCTCTCGGACGACGGGACGGTCACCGAGACGCTTCGGGTCACCAACGTCGGGAGCCAGAGCCGAACGGTCGACGTGTCGGCCACCGCGACCTCGCTCGACGGCGATTCGGGTCACGTTTCGGTCAACAAAACGACCGTGACGGTCGATCCCGGCGAGACCGTCCACCTCGGCCTGCAGGTCACGGCCGACACCGCGAACGGCCTGTACTCCGGGCGGGTCCAGTTCGACGGTGGACGACCGACCGCCATCTTCGGCTATCGCGTCTCCGGCCAGTCGACCCTGACGGTCGATAAAGCCGCCGTCAACGCCACCGACGTCGGTGGCGACGCCGTCTATCTCGTCCAGCACGACACGGGCGCGACCGAACTCGCCTCGCTCACCGCAACGGATAGCACCGGCGACGCGGCGACGGCCGACTTCCCGGTGACTGACGGCACCTACACGGTCTACACCGCCGGCGTCGACGAGTCGACCGGCCAGCCGATCCTCATGTCGAGGACGATATCGATATCGGGCGATTCGACGATCACCTTCGACGAATCGACCACCGTCAAGTACCGACTCGACGCCAGCGAGGCCAGGACCGCTGACGGCCCCCTGGCCACGCTCGACCTGGTCGGCCGCCTCGGGACGACCGTGAACGGGGACGGCGTGCACTACCAGATCCGGGAGTCGTTCGCCGGGACGACCACGGTTCGGTTCGGAACGACCACCGAGCAGACCGCCAGCGTGGCCCACCTGCTCGCGCCCGTGGATCGGTATCCGAACGGGGAGCGCCACCTGGACACGCCCGTCGCCTACCACCTCCTGCAGTCGACGGACGGCGTCGACGGAAGCGAGACGTTCGTCCTCGATCGGAGCGCGCTCGCCCGGCAGTCGGTCACCTACTACCGGAGCAGCGACGGCCAGACCTACGACGTCGCCAGGGAGGTCCGGAGCGACGTCATCGACGGAGCGATCGGCACCGGCGAGTGGTCGCTCCGGGACCGGGTCGACCAGACCCTCTACGTCTCGCCGGCGGGCACCGACGGCGTCGATAGCCGGTTCGCCGTCACCGCGAGCGACGATAGCTGGTCCTACACCGGAAACGACTGGCTGACGGTCGCCAGCGGGGCCGAATCGACCGTCGGGATCAACCAGCCGCCCCTCACCGGGACCGGCTCCGCGACGGTCGGATCGTTCGACCTGACCGCGAACGTGACCATGCTCGTCAACGCGCGCGTCGAACAGGGTGCGACGCGTGACGTTCGATCGAGTACGGCCAGCACGGATTACACCGTTCGTCGGGACGGATCGATCCTCGGTGAGGGCACGACGAGTGACGATTACGTGTACTTCACGGACGACGACGCCCTCCCGGACGGAACGGTCTACGAACTGGTGACCGAGAGTGGCAATACGGGACAACCGCTCTCGACGACCACCCGGAACGAACTCCAGGTCACCTACACCGACGGCGGCGACAACGATCCGCCGTCGGTCGAGCGCGTCACCACGAGTGCCGTCGCGCCGAACGGGACGCTCCCGGCCGGCGAGGTTGCGGTCGACGTCGAGGTGGCCGACAACCGCCTCTCGGAGGTAACCGTCCTCGTTCGAGTTGCCGACGGGTCCGTTACCGCCACGCCGTACGACGGCGCTGTCGCGGACACGAGTTCGGAGTGGCAGGAAGCGACCGTGACCGTCGTCGACGAGAGCGCCGGCACCTACCGGGCGACGGTCGACACCTCGCAGTTCGCGGACGGCACGATGAACCTGGAGGTCGCGGTCGTCGACGCCGGCGGGAACGCGATGTCGACGGCGGCCTACGACGCCTACCGCGTCGGCGCGTCCACGGGCGACGAGTCCCCGTCGGCGTCGTTCAGCACGAACCTGTCGAGCATCACCGTCGGCGACACGGTCGAATTCGACGCCGCCGGTTCCAGCGACGACGACGGCATCGCGGGCTACGACTGGGCCTTCGGCGACGGCACGACGGCCACGGGACAGACCGTTTCCCACGCCTACGACGCGCCCGGGGAGTACACGGTCACGCTGACGGTGACGGACACGGCCGGCCAGACCGACACCGACACGGCCACCCTCACGGTCGAGGACCGGACGGCACCGTCGGCGACCCTGACTGCCAACCGGACGACCGCCGGGATCGACGATCCGGTCGGATTCGACGCCGCCGATTCCAGCGATAACCACGCCATCGCGGAGTACCGCTGGGACTTCGACGGCGACGGCACGGTGGACCGGACGACCACCGCCGCGACCGTCGACTATGCCTACGGAACTGCAGGAACCTACGACGCCACGGTGACGGTAGTCGACGAAAGCGGCAACACCGACACCGCGTCGGTTTCGGTGACCGTCGAGGATCAAACCGCACCGACCGCCGACGTCGTGGCCAACGCCACGAGCGTCGAGACCGGCGAGGTCGTTGCCTTCGACGGGTCCGGATCGACCGACAACGTCGGGGTCACGTCCTACGAGTGGGCCTTCGGCGACGGCACGACGGCGACTGGCGAGCAGGTAACCCACTCGTTCTCCGCCGAAGGGTCCTATACCGTGACCCTCACCGTGACCGACGGTGCGGGTAACAGCGACACGGCGAGCGTCACCGTTGACGTGAGTGCGGATTCGCCGCCGACCGCCGACGTTTCGGCCAGCGCGACAGCCGTCGCGATCGACGAGTCCGTCGGGTTCGACGCGTCCGGATCTTCCGATGACGACGCGATCTCGTCTTACGAGTGGCACTTCGGTGACGGCACGACCGGCACCGGGGAGACGGTCACCCACGCGTACGAATCACCCGGCGAGTACACGGTGACGCTGAGGGTGACGGACACCGCCGGCCAGACCGACACCGCCACGACGACGATCACGATCGAGGATCGAACCGCTCCGTCGGCGGCCTTGACCGCCAATCGAACGACCGTGGGCATCGACGGGTCCGTCGGATTCGACGCCTCGGACTCGACCGACAACGTCGGTATCGTCGAGTACCGATGGGACTTCGACGGCGACGGGGTCGTCGATCGGACGACCACCGACGATACCACCGCCCGTGGATTCGGCACTCCCGGGACCTACGCGACCACGGTAACCGTCGTGGACGAGGCCGGAAACACGGACAGCGCGTCCGTTTCGGTCACCGTCGAGGATCAAACCGCCCCCACTGCCGAAGCGACCGTCAATACAACGAGCGTCGAAATCGGCGAGACCGTCGCCTTCGACGGGTCGGGTTCCACGGACAACCGCGGCATCGCGTCCTACGAGTGGGCCTTCGGCGAGGGATCGGCAGCAACGGGCGAGCAGGTCACACACACGTACGCCAGTGTGGGTACCTATACCGTGACCCTCACCGTGACCGACGACGCGGGGAACGCCGACACGGCGACCGTCACCGTCGACGTGAGTGCGGATTCGCCGCCGTCGGCCGCCCTCTCGGCCAGTCCGACCACGGTCGCTCTCGAGGAGTCGGTTACGTTCGACGCCTCGGACTCGAGCGACGACGACGGCATCGTCGAGTACCGCTGGGATGTCGACGGCGACGGGAGTATCGACGCGACGACGACCACGGCCACGACCAGCCACGCGTTCGATGCGACAGGAATCTACGACGCCACGGTGACCGTCGTGGACGAGGCCGGGAACGCTGACAGCGCATCCGTCTCGGTCACGGTCGAGGATCAGACCGCCCCGTCGGCCGACGTGGTCGCCAACGCCACGAGCGTCGAGACCGGCGAGGCCGTCGCCTTCGACGGCTCCGGCTCCACGGATAACGTTGGCGTCGCGTCCTACGAGTGGGCCTTCGGCGACGGGACGACGGAAACTGGCGAGGAGAGCAGCCACTCCTTCTCCGCCGAGGGGACCTACGAGGTCACGCTGACCGTGACCGACGCGGCAGGCAACACCGACACGGCGACCGTCACCGTCGACGTGACAGCCGACTCGGCACCGACCGCCGACCTTTCGGCGAACGCGACGAGCGTCTCGCTGGACGAACCGATCGAATTCGACGCCTCGGCCTCCAGCGACGACGACGGCATCGCGAGCTACGACTGGACCTTCGGCGACGGCGCGACGGCCACCGGCCAGACCGTTTCCCACGCCTACGACGCGCCCGGCGACTACACGGTCACGCTGACGGTGACCGACACCGCCGGCCAGACCGACACCGCCACGACGAGGATTTCGGTCGAAGACCAGACCGCACCCTCCGCCGCCCTCACCGCGAACACCACGATCGCCGGCCTCGGCGATACAGTTGCCTTCGACGCATCGGAATCGACCGACGACGTGGGCATCGCGGAGTACCGCTGGGACTTCGACGGCGACGGCACGGTGGATCGGACGACCACTGCCGCGACTGCCGACTACGCCTACGCCGCGACCGGAACCTACGACGCCACAGTGACTGTCGTGGACGAGGCCGGGAATTCCGACGCCGCTTCGGTCTCGGTGACCGTCGAAGACAGGACCGCACCGTCGGCCGCCGCAACGGCCAATGCGACGACCGTCGAGATCGGTGAGGCCCTGGCGTTCGACGGGTCGGACTCCACCGACAACGTCGCCATCGCGTCCTACGAGTGGACATTCGGTGATGGTTCGACTGCAACGGGCCAGCAGGCCGCTCACGCCTACGCCAGCGAGGGCACCTACACCGTGACCCTCACCGTGACCGACCAGGCGGGCAACAGTGACACGGCGACCCTCACGGTGGAGGTCACTGCCGACGCTCCGCCCGCGGCCGCCCTCTCGGCCAGTCCGACCACCGTCGCCCTCGAGGAAACCGTCGAGTTCGACGCGAGTGGATCGACGGACGACGACGGCATCGTCGAGTACCGCTGGGACTTCGACGGCGACGGTGCCATCGATCGAACCGGCAGTACCCCCACGACGACGGACGCCTACGGGACCACGGGGAGTTTCGACGCCACCGTAACCGTGGTCGAC
>DATFIX010000232.1:0-6297 GCA_035269625.1 Natrialbaceae archaeon | reverse complement strand
TTCATCGCTGGGGTGACAGGGGACGGTATGGCCAGCGAGTGGATGGACGACTACGAGGCGACGGACGATCGCAACGAGCAGTACGGACTCCTCCGGACCGAGATGACGCGGCTCCGGAACGACCTGGTATCCCAGCACATGGTCGACGGCGAGTTCGACTGGTCGGCCGTGCAGGAGTACTTCGATCCCGAGGCGGTCGCCGAGACTATCCGGGAGGCGAGCCGGGACGTCGAAGGCGACCTCCTGGTGTTCGTGGCGAACGACTTCGGCTTTCCCGCCGCGTTCCGGCCGGAAGGGACCGACCGCGCCATCCAGAACGACGTCCGACTGGGAATCCTCGAACGCAAGTACGACGACGAGGCGGCGGACCTCCAGTCGATCCGTGACGACCTGCTCGACGCCCATCCCGGTATCCACAAGGCCATCGTCGCGGAGTACACGGGCGACGACGTCCGCTACTTCCTCCCTGCCGGCCAGAACGAAACCACGAATTTCTTGACGGTCCGCGAGATGGTCGGCCTCGTCGATTACACCACCAATAGCGCACAGGCCGACGACCTGTCCCGGACCTACTAACGCCGGTAGTCTCGATCCGATCCGTCGGCCCCGTAACCGAGCACAACGGTTATCGCATCACTCGACCAATGCTTCTCGTGACCGAAATGGAGTCGATCGACTACAAGGACGAGTACGACCACCTCTACCGGCAGCCCGAGTCCGAAATGTCCCTCGTCGACGTGCCTTCCTTCGATTTCCTGATGATCGACGGCCAAGGCGACCCGAACACGTCCGAGGAGTTCGGCGACGCCGTCGAGGCGCTCTACCCGCTCGCGTACGCGATCCGGTCGATCGTCAAGAACGAGGCGGACATCAAATACGTCGTGATGCCCCTCGAGGGCCTCTGGTGGACCGACGACATGGCGACCTTCGACGTCGAGGAGAAGGACGACTGGCAGTTCAGGCTCATGATTATGCAACCGCCGGTCGTGACCCGGGAGGTGTTCGAGCGGGCCCGCGAAACCGTCCGCGAGAAGAAGGACCTCCCCGCGCTGTCGAACGTGCGGTTCGAGTCTTTCGAGGAAGGACTGTCGGCGCAGACGCTCCACGTCGGCCCGTTCTCCGAGGAAGGCCCGACGGTCGAACGAATCCACGAATTCATCGAGGAGAACGGATACTCGCGCCGGGGGCGTCACCACGAGATCTATCTGAGTCAGATGGGCCGCGTCCCGCCCGAGCGAATGCGAACGATCGTCCGACAACCGGTCGAAGAGTGACGGAACCGGGTTCGTTGCCGGTTGTTGCTCAGTAGTGGCCCATCACACCCTCTCGGCGGGCCCAGCGCTGGCAGTAGGTAAACGCGACGAACCCGATCGCGAGATAGCCGACGGCCGTGGCCACGAGCACGCCGAGTTCGCCGGCGGGCAGGTTCCAGAGCGCGACGCCGTCGTTCATCGCTCGCTGGAGGAGTTGAGACCCCTGTGCCAGCGGGAGCCACTTGAGCAGGGGGTACGTCCCGATGGGGGCCGCGATGAAGCCCACGAAGAGGTACTGGACGATCTCGAAGACGTTCTCGATCCGCTTGAATCGGATGGCGAGACCGCCGAGGAGAAAGCCCACGCCCACCGCCGGTGCGAGCGCGAGGATTCCGAGCGGGACGAGGGTCAGCGGGTCGATCGAGAGCGACCGACCGGTGACGAGCAACATCGCCGCCAGCGTGACGGAGCCCCAGAGGAACGACTCCAGGAGGTTCACGACGGTCTTGGCGAGCATCACCCGGCCGAACCCGAACGGCGACATGAACAACTGTTCGAGCGTGCCCCACTGAGCCTCACGGGTGACGTTCCACGAGAGCCCCTGATAGGCCGAGAGCGCCATCGTCCAGAGGAAATAGCCCACGATGATCCCCTCGATCGTATCGGAGATGGCAGCGGGGGCGACCGCCTTCCCGCCGTAGAAGATGATCACGAACACCATCACGAGCGCCCCGAGCGTCGAAATCGTGTTGACGGGGTAGCGCACCAGCAACAGCAGGCGCTTCCGGAACGAGGCGGCGAAAAAGCCCGCGTAGGCCCTGACTCCTGTGTCGGTCGCCGACGCCGCGGTCGCGCTACTCATCGATTCCCCTCCCCGGCCGCGCGGCCGGTCACTTCGAGGAAGACGTCCTCCAGATCGGGGTCCTGCCCGTCGACGTCGAGCAACGCGAGGTCGGCCTCCCGGACGACGTCGAGCACTTCGTACAGCGTGTTCCCGTCCGTGAGCGTCACGTCGAAGGTCGCCCGGTCGCCCGTTTCCGTCCAGTGCTCCGCGTCGAACGACCGGTCGAGTCTGTCCCGGACGGCGTTCGGAACCGGTCGCTCGACGGTGACGCGGTAGGCCTGCGTCTGGAACACTCCGACGAGATCATTGACGGCGTCGTCGGCGATGACCCGCCCGTCCGAGAGGATGACGACCCGGTCACAGACCGTCTCGACGACGTCCATGTCGTGGCTCGACAGGAGGACGGTGACGGACTCCTCCTCGGCGAGACGGCGGAGCTCCCGCCGGAGTTCGATGGAGGCCTCCACGTCGAGGCCGAGCGTCGGTTCGTCGAGGAAGACGACGTCCGTGTCGCGGGCCAGCGTGGCGGCCAGGGACACCTTCTGCTTTTGCCCCCGAGAGAGGTCCCTGACCGGTTCGTCGGCCTTCTCGACGAGGCCGAACCGTTCGAGCAGGCGTTCCTGCCGCTCGCGCGTTCCCCTCGTCGCCTGGCCACCCAGGGCCGCGAAGAACTCCAGATTCTCCCTGACCGTGAGACGCCAGTAGACGTTTCGAGCGCCTTCGAGCATCGCGCCGACGTGGTGGTACACGTCGCGGGGATTCTCCCGGGCGTCCACGTCCGCTATCTCGACCGATCCGGCGGTCGGGATCACGAGTCCCAGGATCGACTTGATCGCGGTCGTCTTGCCAGCGCCGTTCGGGCCCAGGAGGCCAACGACCTCGCCACGATTCACGTCGACCGAGAAACCGTCGACCGCTTCCACGGCGTCCTCGCCGTCGCCATACGTCTTCTGCAGGTCCTCGACGGCCAGCACCGTCTCGGCTTCGGCACGCGCCGACTCGGCGGGCGGCGACGAATCGGTCGTTCGGTCCTCGAATGCTGTCCGACTCATGGCAGAGGGCAGAAGCGGGGTGCCGTTAATTATTTGGAGAACTACACTTCTGTTCGATCGATTTACGAAGTCGAGTTCAGTAACGAATCTGATCAAAAGCCGGGGTTGACGACGATCAGCGCGACGCCGACGACGATGAGGGCCGCCCCGAGGACGACTCGCGTCGTGACGCGCTCCAGATCGCGGAGGAGGACGGCCGCAAAGAATGCCGTGAACAGCGGAGCGGTCGCCGCGAGGGGGTCCACGACCACGACCCGGCCCATCCGGAGGGCGGCGAACAGCGCCAGGAGCGCGACGGCCGTGAGCGTTCCGCTCATCGCGAAGTAGCCGTAGGTCCGCCGCGGAGCGTCGAACACGTCACGTCGATTCGCGACGACTCCGTAGGCCGCGAGCGCGACCAGTGCGCCGGTCTCGTTGAGCGCGACAGCCTCCAGGAGCGTGACGTCCCCGAAGGCGTCGAGCCCCCACTTCCGGGCCACGTTTCCGGCACCGAACGCCACGGCCGCCGCGAGGGGAAACAGCAGTTCGTACGGTTGCCATCCGGCGAGGTCACCGCCCCGGGAGAGACCCAGGATCGCCAGACCTCCCACGAGGACGACGATTCCACCGACGGTGACGACGGTCACCACTTCCCCGAGGACGAGCACGGCGAGCAGGCTGGCAAACAGCGGGCGCGTCGAGATGACGGCGCTGTTGATACTGGCCCCGACCCGATCGACGCCCGTGAACACGGCGAGTCGCCCCAGCGCCGTGCCGACCACGCCCGCGGCGAGAAAGAGTGCTGCTGCCTCGAGCGTGAGTCCGGCACCAAGATCGAGGCCCTGGATCGCGAGGAGGGCACCCCAGTACAGCGTGGTGTCCACCACGACGACGGTTAGCGATGCCTGGAGCGAACTCCCGCCGCCGGCCATCCCCCGCTTCGAGAGGATCGGGCTGAATCCCCAGAGGAGCGCTGGAACCAGCGCCAGGGCGTAAACGAGTTCCATCCGGCGATGGTTCGCAACCGGGGTCGTATATGTCTCCCGGTCCCGCCGCGGTCAGGTCGAGGCAAGCGCCACCAGCACGATCGGGCCGCGAGGGTCGAAGAACCCGCCAGCACGACCGAACAGGCGGCGACCGACGTTCGAGAGATGGCCGACGGGATCGACGACGCCGTGTCCGGGTTGAACGCGAACGCCACCTCATCGATCTCGCTCGCGAATCCTGGAGGGCCACAAATCCTAACCGAATACCCGTGGACGGTTCGCACATGGTTGGGTCCGGTTCGGGAGTGGATCGCTCGTCCCGGCACTGGGTCGTGACCATCGTCGCGGCGTTGGTCCTGACGACGACCGTCGCCCCGACGGTAGTCGCCACGGTCCAGGCAGGATCCCAGGACGCCGAGATCGACCTCGACGCGCCGAGCGAGGCCACGGTCGGTTTCCCTACTACCTTTTCGGCCACCGTCTCGGTCCCGAATTCGACCGACTCGCACGAAACCCAACTTGCGTTGACGTTGTACGTCGACGGCAAGGAAACCGAAGGGAAGACCGTCTCCGTCGAAGTTGCGGAAACGAGGAACGTCACATTCAAACACACCTTCGAGTCCGCGGGGAACCACACGGTGGCGGTCCGGGGCGCGCCCATCAACGGGCCGGAATCGAGCGCGAATGCATCCGCGGTGATTTCTGTAGAAGCGGGACCCGACCCGATATCGGCTTCCGGCCCCGCGTTTCAGATGCCCGATTCCCTAAATGGCGAAATCGAACGATATCGCCCCAAAGTACCGGAAGATCGCAACCAGCACCAGTTCGTTCTCGCGGCGGACGACCAGTTATACGTGGTCTTTACCGACCAACAGCCTCGAAAGGGGTTGGCCTCGGTCAGCGGGATCCCGGTCGGCCAGCAATTCACATCCGGCGGTCTCACGTATGGCGTTCTGGTGGCTCGATCCGCCTCGTTCGAAACGCGGGGACCGAAAACCTCGGTCGAGGCCGTCGTCTCGAACACCGGCCGGTACCGACACGAACTGGTCCGGATCCGCGCTACTCATAGACAGGTCACGGTCCGCAGCGATCCGGACCGGGGAGTCCACGTCACCGCACCCGGTTCGTTCGGTGTCCTCGTCGAGGACCCGGCGACGGAGAACGGCGTTTTCGACCGGATAGCAGCGCGGGCCCGGTCACTCTCGATCAACAGTTCGACGAACAAACTCGGATCGAATACCCGCCGGGAGATCGATTCACTGCTCGGGACGGACCCGCGCCTCTATACCCTCGACTTCGAAACGGGGTTCTGGACGGCCGCCGAGGCGACCGTGGACGGAATCGTCCTGACGAACAACAGTACCGCCCGGGGGTTCGTCTCCGCCTACGATCGGGGAGGGATCGTCGAGACCGGCGTTTCGCAACCGCTCCTCTACGTAATCCGGGAAGAATTCGACGACGAGGAGTACGACGACGTCTCCGGCGTCGGTCTATTCGCTCGAGCGGGCGACCTCGTCACCGTCGAGGCGAAATTCATCGGGCGAACGGTTAGCGTCCAAGAAACCCTGGAGGAGACGACCGCCTGTGGCCCGAGCCGAATGGCAGTCCAGCGTCCACAGGACGCCGTCTGCGTGGACGTGGTCCAGGACAACCTGGTCCGTTTTGGTGTGGCCTGGTCCGGCGTCCACCCCGAGCGAACGGAGGTTCTCTTCGTCACTGGCGTCTCGGCGGATCACGTGGACGATCGGTCGACGCCATTGCGGGGCCGGTACCGCATCACGGGTAAAATCGTGCCCACGTCCCGGATCGATCCGGCGCTTCCGGACGGGACGGTTCTCGTGGCCCACGAAATGGAGCGCACGGGATCGTTCGACTACGGGAACCTCACCTGGAACGTGAAGACGACGGTTCGGGACCGGTTCGAGCAGCTCAACGAAACGATATACGAGCAGATCCGGGGAACTGGTGCGGCATCCCCGGGCTCGACGGGCGGTTCGGACGCGACCACCACCCACCAACCGACACCGACGGATGGTCCGGACGCGACCACCTCCCGTCAACCGGATACCACCGCGACTGCGTCGTCGAACTCGACGTCGACGGCATCGGCCTCGACGCCCGAGAAGGGGACAACGAATACGCCCGAAGACGATGGCTGGCCGGGGACCTCGGTGGTTCAATAC
>DATFIX010000231.1:0-8160 GCA_035269625.1 Natrialbaceae archaeon | reverse complement strand
GGGTAACTATGACCCTCTTAAGGTAGCGTAGTACCTTGCCGCTTCAGTAGCGGCTTGCATGAATGGATCAACGAGAGCGTCACTGTCCCAACGTTGGGCCCGGTGAACTGTACGTTCCAGTGCGGAGTCTGGAGACCCCCAGGGGGAAGCGAAGACCCTATGGAGCTTTACTGCAGGCTGTCGCTGGGACGTGGTCGCTAGTGTGCAGGATAGGTAGGAGCCGTTACACAGGTACCCGCGCCAGCGGGCCACCGAGGCAACACTGAAATACTACCCGCTAGTGACTGCGACCCTCACTCCGGGAGGAGGACACCGGTAGCCGGGCAGTTTGACTGGGGCGGTACGCGCTTGAAAAGATATCGAGCGCGCCCCAAGATCACCTCACTCGGGTCGGAAACCCGAGGAAGAGCGCAAGAGCAAACGGTGGTTTGACAGTGTCCTTCCCAACGAGGGACGCTGACGCGAAAGCGTGGTCTAGCGAACTCATTAGCCTGCTCGTTGCGGGCAATGAATGACAGAAAAGCTACCCTAGGGATAACAGAGTCGTCACCCGCAAGAGCACATATCGACCGGGTGGCTTGCTACCTCGATGTCGGTTCCCTCCATCCTGCCCGTGCAGCATCGGGCAAGGGTGAGGTTGTTCGCCTATTAAAGGAGGTCGTGAGCTGGGTTTAGACCGTCGTAAGACAGGTCGGCTGCTATCTACTGGGGGTGTGAGGTGCCTGACGGGAACGTCCGTATAGTACGAGAGGAACTACGGATGGCCGCCACTGGTGTACCGGTTGTCTGACAAGGCAAGTGCCGGGCAGCTACGCGGCATGGGGTAAGAGCTGAATGCATCTAAGCTCGAAACCCTCCTGGAAAAGAGGCACCATTGAGGCCCCTCCTAGAAGAGGAGGTCGATAGACCCGGGGTGTACGCGCCGAGGCAACGAGGCGTTTAGCCCGCGGGCACTAACCGGCCAAGCCACACATTCATACCGCACTTGGACACCGTCCTCGACGGACGGGTCCAGGCGTTAACTGGATCGCACGTACATTCGGCCGAGACCACCGACGATGGCGTACCGTGGTTCGATTCCGCGGGTCGGCGTTAAGGCGGCCATAGCGGCGGGGTTACACCCGTACCCATCCCGAACACGGAAGTTAAGCCCGCCTGCGTTCCGGCGAGTACTGGCGTGCGCGAGCCGCTGGGAAATCCGGTTCGCCGCCTCCATTCATACTACTTTCAACCCTCACACAGTGGCGACGCTGTGTGGGGGTTTTCGTCATTTATGCAAGGCAGTGAGCACGAGGACCGCTACGTTTAAACGCCACAGGACAGTAGGTTCGAACGCGCCAAGGTGGCAGAGTCCGGCCTAACGCAGCGGCCTGCAGAGCCGCCCATCGCCGGTTCAAATCCGGCCCTTGGCTTCTCGTTGTGAACATCCCGTAAGCAGTTGCTATCGGGAGTTCGTTTTTTCGGGCGGTCGTATTGAACCGTCTCGAGGTTGGCTCTCAGCCGAGTTGATTACCGACGAGCTCGTCGACTTGCTGGACGAACGTTTCCTCCGTTCCGCGGGGAATCGTCGCGCCGGCGGCAACGTCGTGGCCGCCGCCCTCCCCACCGACGGCGACGGCGGCTTCGTGCATAGCGACCGAGAGGTCGAGACCGCGGCGGACCAGCGCGTGTGTCCCGCGGGCCGACACTTTGACCGAGTCGTCGTCCTTTTCGGCAAACGCGACGATCGGGCGGTTGCGATCGACGCCGTCGCTGCCCAGGGCCATTCCGGCGACGATGCCGACGATGGTGTCGCGGATCCGATCTTCGGCGTGGAACCACTGGACGTGTTCCTCGCGGGTGACGCCTTCGCGTTCGACACGTTCGATGCCGGTCGAGAGGTTGCGTCGGTGTTCGCGGAGCAGGTTTCGGGCGCGGTCGAGCGCGGCATCGCGGTTGCCGAGACAGACGGCCAGGCCGACGTCGGCGCGTTCGTACCGGGCAGTGGCGTTGAGGAGGGTCGAGAACTCGCTGGCGTCGCGGAGTTCGGTCCCTTTCGGTTCGTCGGCCAGGGTGTAGGTGGTCCCGACGAGGCCGTCGATCTTGTCGGCCGGAACGCCCCGTTCGACGGCGCGCTGGACGAGCGCGCTCGCGACCGTCTGGCGTTCGTCACCGTCGAGGTCGACCCAGCGTCGCCAGTCGCCGTCTGTTTTCAGGTCGAGGTCGAGGCCGTCGAGAAAACGGAGCGCGCCGGCTTCGTCGTTCGAGACGCCCGGAACGTACACGTCGCTGGCGTACTCCAGCAGTTTCGGGAGCGGACGCGTCTGCTTGCCGTACAGGGCGAGGTCGGTCCCGGTGTCGAGGACGCCGGCCGCTTCCCCTTCCGCTACGATGGCCTCGTTGGCCCCGACGAGTTCGCCGCCGCTGGCCTGCATGTCGCCAACTGCGCCGACGACCGCGAGTGCTGCCAGGTCGCGGTTGTCTACGTCGTCGTCTCCGCCACCGGTTTTGGCGTCTTCCATCGCGCGGGCGAGGACGTAGGCAGCGCCGGCGCCGGACAGTTCCGAGGCACCGTCGATCCCTTCGAGCAGCGGGTTGAGGTGATACTCGGTGTCGGCGTCGGCAGGTTGGTGGTGGTCGGCGACGATCGGGGTGAAGTCGTCGGCGGCTTCGTGCTCTGCGACGAGATCGAGTTGGCCGCTGCCGAAGTCGGTGAGCAAGACGGTGTCGTAGTCGGTCGCGGCGATGCGCTCGAGTTCGTCGGCGTCGAGCTGGTTCGCGAAGCCGGCCTCGAACGGGATGCCCGCGCGCTCGAGCGCGCTCGCAGCGATCGCGGCGCTGGTCAGGCCGTCGGCGTCGATGTGGGAGACGAGCAGGACGTCCTCGGCGGCGAGCAGGCGTTCGGCGCAGGCGTCGGCGCGGGATTCGAGTGCTGGAACCGGACCGGCCATCGGTCTGGAGTAGACGCGCCGTCTCGTTTAAACCTCCGGGTCACGGGCGTTCGAGCGGATCGTTGGGGCCTACGCTGCTCGTGGTGACGGAAACGATAAGCCTCCCCGCCCGTTACCCGAGAACGTGGCCCGCCCGATTCGCTTTCGTCGGTCCCCGGAACGCTGGAGTCCCGAGCGCGTCCGTCGCGAAATCCTCGGGCCGCTCGATTCGAACCTCGGCGCCCAGTCGGTCGCTCCCCGGTTCGAGATCGCCGGCGAGTGGACCACGCGGCGATTCGAGATGGACAACGGGGACGTGGCGCTGTTCGCCTGGCGGGACGAGGAGGCCTACTGGGCGGGGAACACGGAAACGCCACCGGCCCTCTGGCGGACTGACAAGTTCGGGTGGGACGAGATTCCATACCAGGTGAGTCGGTGGGCACAGCGCGAACTCCTCGCCGACCTCCTCGAGGCGGCTCCCTGGCTCGAACCGTACGACCACCTCACGTGGTTTTTCCTCCCGGTCCTGATGTCCAAGGACGGGCGACACACGAGTCGGCGGTTCCTCCACGAGCACGCGGCAGGGTTTCCGGACAGCGATTACGAGACGGCACTGCAGTTCTACGAGGCGTTCCTTCAGACGGGCGTCCTCGACGAGTACCGCGAGGTGATGGCGGGGAAACTCGGGACCAGCGAGACGCTCGATCTGGGCCGGATGCGGTCGGCGATGGCGGAGTTCACCGTCGCGAAGATCCTGACGGACGCCGGCTACGACCTGGAACCCGAGATCGAGGTCACGACGGGGCATTCGCTCGACTTCCGGGCGAGCGACGGGGCGTCGGCGCTCGTCGAGGTGACTCGCCCGAGTCCGCCGAGCAGGCGGGCGGCGGGGACGCCGGTCGCGGCGGTCCGGGAGACGGCGGCGACGAAGACGAACGGGCAACTCAGCAAGCACGGCGGCGGCGCGGTCCTGTTCGTGGACTGCTCGTCGTTCCGTGACGACCAGTGGGCCGCGATCCGCGGCGAGCGACCGGAGGTCCGCCACCGGCCGGCGGTCGTGTTCCGGGCGCGACCGACGGGGCACGTCGAGGGCTACCGGAAGGGACGGGTCCCGCTCGATCTGGACGACGCGATCGAGTGGGTGGATCGGTAACCTGTCAGGGGGTGGTGACGGTGGCTCGTCAGTCCGCGGTGGCCCTGATCGCTCCTGATTCGTCTGCGGGCGCCAGTTCCCTGGGACCGTACCGCCAGACGAGTGCCATCGCGACGAGTATCAGGACGACGGTCACCAGCCCGTAGCCCGTCGGCGTGACGACCGCGTCCGGGCCGCCGGCCGGGTAGTAGTTCGCGACCGCGTTGATGCCGGCGTGGAGGAGCATCGCGGGGACGACGCTCCCCCCGACGGCGTTCGTGAGCCAGGTCAAGATCACCGAGATGGCCACGACGTTCGGGACGTACAGTGCGAAGGACATGTCGCTTTGAATTGTTCCTGGGATCACGAACAGCGGGAAGTGCCACGCGGCCCAGACGACCCCGATCCCGAGGGCGGCTGTCAGCGCCGAGTGCGATTCCTGCAACCGCGGGAGCAGGTAGCCCCGCCAGCCGGGTTCCTCCTGGCCGCCGGCGAACAGGAGGACGAACGCGAGGAAGATCGGGTACGCGAGTGGGGACTCGGTTTCGTCGAGGGCAATCGTGCCCCCGAACAGTCCCGCGTGGATCGCCCCGGCCACGATCACGCCGGCCACCGGTAGGGCGATTGCGACGAGGTAGAACGCGCCTGGAACTCGAACGCGGAAGATCCGCCGGAGCCACGGCCGGACCGGGCGGCCGCTCGCCCACATCACGACGAGTGCGGCCAGGAACGGTCCGAACCCGCCGGCGACGAACAGCGCGGTTCGGGCAAGGTCACCGAGTCCCGGGAGGCCCGTCCAGAGTCCCCAGAACGTCCAGGAAATCGCGTACGTGAGTGTGGTGTAGGTGGCAAGCGGGTGATCGTCGAGACGGGTACGAGCATCCATGACTGAGAGACGTCACCGAACGAGAAAATCGTATCCCTCGGGTCTCGCCATACGAGGGGTCCGAGGCAAGTGGGATCACGTGACGTGGCTTCCGGTCGTGGGATCGTCCGATGCCGACACGGACTTGAGGGGTCCGTCCGAGACGTCGGTATGGTCTATGCGGATTTACACGTCCACACCCGACTTTCCGACGGAACGCTGACGCTGGAGACGATCCCGGACGCGGCCGAGGCGGCGGGCGTCGAAGTCGTCGGCGTGACGGACCACGATCGGTTCCACCCGGATTTCGACGGACCGGTCGTCGAACGGGACGGGGTCACCCTGATCCACGGCATCGAACTCCGTGTCGAGGCGGCCGACGGCCGGGTCGACCTCCTCGGCTACGGGCTGGAGCGGACCGACGCGCTGCAGGCCGAGGTGGAACGGATTCAGCGCGACCGCCGGGAGCGGGGTCGGGCGATCGTGGAGTGCGTCGAGGATCGTCTCGGGATCGACCTCGACGTGGAAATCCGGGAGGGGTTAGGGCGACCACACGTCGCCCGCGCGATCGAGGATCATCCCGAAACGGACCTCGACTACGACGCGGCCTTCGACGAACTCATCGGGAACGACGGGCCCTGTTTCGTCGCGCGGGACGTCCCGTCGTTCGAGCGCGGCCGGTCGCTGCTGGCGGACGCCTGTGGGATCGTCGGCTTGGCGCACCCGTTCCGGTACGGCGACCCCGAGTGGGCGCTGTCGTTGACAGCGAGCCTCGACGCCGTCGAGCAGTATTATCCGTACGGCCGGCCCGTCGACGAATCGCTCATCGACGACGTCGTCGAAGAGTACGACCTGCTCGTCACGGGCGGCAGCGACGCACACGGCCGTACGCTCGGTGCAGCGGGCCTCTCCGCTGACCAGTACGAACCCATCGCGCGTCGAGTCATCGGACGGTGATGGGTTTCAGCTGACTGGTTTCTGCCCCGAGCGCAGGGTTCAAAGTCGCGCGGTCCGTAGTATCAATCGAGCAAATGAAATGTCACTACTGCGATCGTGACGCCGCCGTCGCCGCGGAGTCCAAGGGCGTCAGGGTCGGTCTGTGCGAGGAACACTTCCAGGAGCGCCTGGAGGAACTCGCCGAGGCAGACGAACTCGAGCGTCTCGAGGGCGAGATCGACGTCGACTCCCCCGAGTAGCCGGTCCGTTTCCAACCCGCCCGCCCGCGTCAGCCCAGCCCTCCGCTCCCTCTCACCCCCCGCGAGACCTGGCCTTTCACGTCGTTCGCTCCGGACCGAGCTGCGTCCTCGAACCGACCTCGGACGATTTTTCCGCTCGCCGGACCTCTCCCCGAGCATGCGAAAACGAGACGTTAGCGAGATGGACTCGAGGATGGGCCCGGCGTCGGTGATCCGCCCGCTCACCGACGCGCTGGGGCTTTCGGACTTCGCGATGAACTACTACGAACTCGAGCCGGGCGAGAGCTTCGCGTACGGCTTTCACGCCCACGAAAAGCAGGAGGAGGTCTTCTACGTGCAGGAGGGAACGGTCACCTTCGAGACGGTCGAGGGCGACGTCGAGATCGGCGCGGGCGAACTGATCCGGTTCGGACCGGGCGAGTACCAGCAGGGGGTCAACCGCGGCGACGAACGCGTCGTCGCGCTGGCGATGGGCGCACCACAGGACGCCGGCGAGACCGAGATCCTTCGCGAGTGTGCAGACTGCGGCGAGCGAACGCCCCACCGACTCGAACTGGCCGATGGGAAGAACGCAATCCTGACGATCTGTGAGGCGTGTGGTGCGGATACGGGGCGGTTTACGTAGACCTGGTGAATCCCGCGCCGGTCGTGGTGAACGCTACGTCAAGTCGTTTCGTCGATCGGATCGACCGATACGGTGGTCAGTGTTCGAGCGTTCGACGGCGGTGCTCGAACTCCTCCTCGGAGAGTTCCCCGCGAGCGTATCGTTCGCGGAGCTTCGCCATAGCTTGATCCCGGTCCCGGGCGGTTCGCCCGTCCGTCGCACTGCCACCGCGGTTACCCAGGGCGTACACGAGGACGGCGACGAGGCCGAGGAGCAAAAGCGGCCAGAGGAGCATGCCCCAGCCACCGAAGAGGCCGGTTCCCATGCCCCAACCGCCTCCGCCCCCCATTCCCCAACCACCACCGCCGGCCATTCCCCAGCAGCCGACGGCGTCTCCCGTGCCTCCAGTCCCGTGAGCGGACGCGGTGCCGGTTGCGCCGATCAGGATGGGGAGACCGATCGCGATGCTACGCAGTCCGATCCGTCGGAACGTTCGGTGTCGTTTGGTCATGGATTGTGTTCGTGTGTCCGATTAGCAACCGCGTCCGTTCGAGTGACCCCACCGCGGCCCATCCGTGAAGGATCCGGTCCCCGGATCGTTCCGAGTGCCGTTCCATGCATCGTGTGGACCGTCCGTTCCGTCGTGGTAGGGACCGGCGGTGCCGCCGTGGTGCGGGTCGTATTCGTCGCGATCGGTGCCGTTCCACTGGTGGTGAGGCCCGTAGGTATCGTCGTGTGGGTGGTACTGATCGTGATCGTCCCAAGCGCCCTCGTGGTACTCGCCGTCGGCGTGGTACGCGCCGTGGTGGTGTGTCGCGGGCCAGTCGGTCGTCGAGTCGTTCGCGCCGTCCGTGGGGGATGGTCCGTGCAGTATCGCTTCGGTCCCGCCCGCGGTGACGGCCGGGACGACCAGTGCGAGTGCGCCGAGGAGGGCCGCGAGGAGAACCCAGCGGCCGTCGATAGTCGTCATCGTGTGATCGCTCCAGTTCTCCATATGGCAGGCCGGGGGTTATCCCCGTGGCCGCGAACGGTCGTCGCTAACCGTTCGAGAACGTTTCTAAGCGCATTTGAGCGTTTCTCAGAACCGAGACCGTTCGTCCGTCGTTCTCACGGGCCTTTCAGGCGTCGGGAGCGTTTTGGGTCCCGTTCGCGAGGTCGTCGTCCGGATAGACGCGGAAGGTCCGACCCTGTTTTTCTCTGTAGAGGAGCCCCCGCTTCTCGAGATCGGAGACCGTCTGGCTCACCTTGCTCTTCGAGAAGTCCGATCGGTCCCGGAGGGCGATCTGGGTGATCCCGGGTGACTCCAGAACCGGTTCGAGGATCCGTCGCTCGTCGTCGGGCAACACGTCGAGCACGGCGGGTTTCGGATCGCCGGCGACGACGGTCGATCGTCCGTCGTCCGTCCCCGTATCGTCCGTCGCGCCGGTTGCCTTGCCGTTTCGCACTCCGGGGTC
>DATFIX010000230.1:0-3731 GCA_035269625.1 Natrialbaceae archaeon | reverse complement strand
GACGACGCGGCGACCACGGAGACGGCAGACGAAACCGCTCGTCCTGCCCAGTCCGCGGCGGCCGGAGAAGTTGACACCAGGACGACGACAGCGGACGTCGACGATTCGGAACCGGAAGATGAAACCGAAGACGGGATCGATCCGGAACTGTTGAGCGACGAGGAGCGCGTCGAACGCCTCCTCGAACGGAACGGCGGGCGGATGAAGCAGGCCAACATCGTGAAGGAGACGGGGTGGTCGAACGCGAAGGTCTCCCAGTTGCTCTCCTCGATGGCGGAGGAGGACCGGATCAACAAACTCCGGATCGGTCGCGAGAACCTCATCACGCTCCCGGACGAGGACGTCACCGATTTCTGACCGTTTCGAAGGGGTGAGACCATCAATTCGGCGCGAAGAGCGACGCAAGGATCGGGGATTTCGAAAACATTTACCCCCGAGAGGGTAAACGGGGGCACGATGAAAGTTCTCGTCACAGTAAAGGAGGTGGCAGCGCTCGAGGAGGACTTCGAGATCGAGGGGACGGACGTCCCCGAGCAGTATCTCGAGTACGACCTCAACGAGTGGGACGATTACGCCGTCGAAGAGGCCGTCCAGCTGCAGGAGGACGGCATCGCCGACGAGGTCGTCACCGCGACGATCGGTCCGGAGCGCGCCGAGGAGACGATCCGGATGGCGCTGGCGAAGGGCGCCGACCGCGCGATCCGCGTGTGGGACGACGACATCGAGGAGGCGGGGCTTCTCGACGTGGGCGTGAAAACGCGCATCCTCGAACGGGTCGTCGAGGAGGAGGACCCGGACCTCATCCTGACGGGCGTCCAGGCCAGCGACGACGGCTTCAGTGCCACGGGCGTCTCGCTGGCGGCAGCCCTGGACTACCAGTGGGCGTCGGTCGTCAACACGCTCGACCTCGACGCCGAGGCGGACGTCGCGAGCGTCCACCGCGAACTCGAAGGCGGCATCGAGGAGCTGACCGAAGTCGACCTGCCCGCGGTGCTCACGATCCAGACCGGGATCAACGAACCGCGTTACGCCAGCCTGCGCGGCATCCGCCAGGCCCAGCAGAAGGAAATCGCCCACGAGACGCTGGAAGATCTCGGCTTCGACGCGACCGCGGTCGAGAGCGAACTCACCCTGACCGACATGTACGAACCCGAAACCGAGAGCGACGTGACGATCTTCGAGGGCGACGCCGACGAGACGGCGGGTGACCTTGCGGAGACCCTCCGCGACAAGGGGGTGGGTGCCGAATGAGCGCCGACGTCCTCGCCGTCACGGAACACCGCCGCGGCGAACTCCGCCCCGTCAGTCTCGAACTGATCACCGCCGGCCGCCAGCTCGCCGACCAGACCGGCGGCGACCTCCATCTCGCCGTCATCAGCGGCACGGTCGAGGAGTACGCCGAGGAACTCGACCGCGACGGCGTCGACGCGATCCACACCGTCGACTACGGCGAGGAGTTCAACCAGGACGTCTACCTGCAGACCCTGGACGCCCTGGTCGATGACCTCGACCCGGCGGCGCTGATGGTGCCGAACACGGTCAATGGCCTGGCGTACGCGCCCGCCTTCGCCGACCGTCACGACCTGCCGCTGGTCACCGACGTGGTGGACTTCGAGGTCGAGGGCGACACCTTCGTCGCGACCCGCGAGATGTACGGTAGCAAGGTCGAGACGACCACCGAACTGCCGGCCGACCAGTTCGTGCTGACGATCCGCGACGCCGAGTGGCCCGAAGCCGAGGAGCGCGGCGAGGCCGAGATCGCCGCCGCCGACGTGGCGATCGACGAGGACGCCATCGGCCCGCGAACCTCCGGGTTCGAGGAGGTCGCCGGTGGCGACGTCGACATCACCGAGGCCGACACCCTCGTCGCGATCGGTCGTGGCATCGAGGAGGGCGAGAACATCGAACTCATCGAGGAGCTCGCCGAGGCCCTCGACGCCACCGTCGCCGCGTCTCGTCCCGTGGTCGACAACGACTGGCTCCCGAAGAACCGACAGGTCGGCCAGTCCGGCAAGACCGTCAGCCCCGAAGTCTACATCGCGATCGGCATCTCGGGTGCCGTCCAGCACGTCGCCGGCATGAAGGGTGCCGGGACCATCGTCGCGATCAACAAGGACCCCGACGCGCCCATCTTCGACGTCGCCGACTACGGCATCGTCGACGACCTGTTCGAGGTCGTCCCCGAACTGACTGAAGCGTTCGGCGGGTAAAACAGGATACGCGGCGCAAGCCGTCCGACCGCCCGCATCTTCGAAACCGAACACCGTCAGGCGATCCTATTCGTCACCTACTTCCGGCCCCCGTCCTAACGACCCTTCGATGGATTTCCTCGGCCATCGGAAGGGACTCGTCGAAGACCGGCTCGAGCGAGTCGTGGACGAAGTCGACCCCGACGAACTGGGGGGCGAACTCCGCCACGTGACGCTCTCCGGTGGCAAGCGCGTTCGCCCGGTCGTCACGCTCCTGGCTTGCGAGGCGGCCGGCGGCGACATCGACCGCGATCCGGCGGTCGATTTCGGGGTCGGCATCGAACTCGTCCACACCGCGTCGCTCGTCGTCGACGACATCATCGACCAGTCGGCCATCCGACGTGGGGTCGACAGTGCGTGGGCCGCCTTCGGGTACGGCCCGGCGATCGTCGCCAGCGACGGCTTGCTCGGCGAAGCGTTCGCGCTCTTCTCGAAGAACCCCGAGGCGATGCAGGTCGTCACGGAGGCGATGGTGGACCTTGGCCAGGGCGAGGCGACGGAACTGGTGGCCCAACCGACGAACGAGAAGGAGTACATGGAACTGGCCTGTCGCAAGACCGGCGCGCTGTTCCGGGCAGCAGCCGAGCTCGGTGCGATCGCGGCCGACGCCGATCCCTTCACGGTCGAGACCTTCGGGGACTACGCCGAGCGGGTCGGCGTCGCCTTCCAGATCCGCGACGACGTCCTCGACGCGACCGCCGATCCGGACGAACTCGGCAAGCCCACCGGGCAGGACGCCGCGATGGATCGCCCCTCGATCGTACAGGTAACCGGTCTCTCTCCAGACGAGGCGAACGCCATGGCCAGGGAACAGGCCGACGAGGCGCTGGCTGCCCTCGACGCCATCGAGAAACGGCGGTCGCGTACCGATGGCTCCTCGAACGGCAACAGCGCCCAGGCCTTCGAGTACCTCCGGGACCTCGCCGAGTTCGTGGTCGTCCGGGAGCGCTAGACCGGTTCGGCCCGCGGGTATTTCGACTCCGCGATGGCGAACGCCAGCGTACTCGCCAGCGCGAGCAGCGTCGCGCCGGTCAGGACGGCGGCGAGCGTCGAGAGAACGACGATCTCCAGCAGGTACGCGCTGAGCGTGTGGAGAACGCCAGCGATGGCGAGCACGTAGAACGGCGCATTGAGGTAGCGCCACTCGAGGCGGTCGGCCAGGTACTCGTCGGTGATCTGGCCGACGCTCGTCGTGATCGCCGCGGCCGCGAACCACCGGACAGAGCCGAAAAGCAGGGCCGCCAGCGCCTCGATCCCGCCGAGCGTGCCCGCCACGTCGGCCTGGGTGGCCTGGAGATATTCGACGCCGCTCACCCCGCCGATGATCAACAGTGCCACCGCGACGACGTAGGTGATGACCGTCGCCCGACCGGCGTAGAGCACGTTTCTGGCCCGATCGACGAACGCGTTGACGCGACTTCCCAGGCCGATGCCGCGACTGAGGACGTACAGGCCCATGACGCCGGACGCCAGCCCCAGCAC
>DATFIX010000229.1:0-3592 GCA_035269625.1 Natrialbaceae archaeon | reverse complement strand
AACCAGCCGAGTAGGTGCATCAGCCTCGATTCGCCACCCCGACCGCGCCGGATTTCGCGCTCCCGTTCGAGTGGCGCGCGCACCAGGCCGAACTCGTCGTAGCCGACCGAACCGGCCTCCAGCAGGGAGCGCCCGGCGTCGTAGCTGGTCCTGATGACTTCCTCCTCGCCGTCGACGACGGCCGAGACGCCGAGCAGGGCGAACTCGCCCATGGGCATGAACTCCCCGCCCTCGATCGGGCCGACGTCCGCCTCGTGGGCGATCTCCGCGCCGATCCCCTCCCAGGCCTTTCGGACGATCGGGATCTCTGGCTGGCGAACCGGCTTGGCCATCGAGCAGAGGATCGGGCCCTCGTCGCCGAGGATCGTCGTGTCCCGCTGGAAGTAGATGTTCGAGATGGGACGTTCGACGTGGACGCTGCTGGCCGTGTCGGGGTTGGGTTCGAGTCGCGCTCGCGAGAGTGCGAGGCCGAGTTTCTCGTGGGCGTCGAGGGTGGCCAGCGTGGCGTCGAGGTCGACGTCGGCGTCCCCGGGAATCGTGACGTACTCGCGCACGAGGTCGTCGAGGACGCCCGCCGTCTCGAGGTCGCCGGCGAGGGTGTGGACCTCCACGCCGGCGGACTCGTAGGCCTCGATCAGGCGCTCGTGCTCGCGTCGGGCCTGTTCGGGGGCGACGGGGTCGTTGAACGAGTTGGCCACGGGATCGAGCGCCCCGCTCCACAGTTCCAGCCCGGGAGTGTGCACCCGGACCGCGTTCAGCGGGTCGAACTCGGCTCTGGCTGCGAATTCGGTCATCGGTCCCGATTGACCCGGAACGGGCTTAGCCGCTTGGGTGCTCGCGGTTCGAGGGAGGACGAGTCGTCGGGTCCGAACGCTGGCCCTCGGTTCCCCGCCTCGCCGCCCGAAAGTAGCGGGTAGCCCCACATACACCCAATATTTATTGGGATTTGTTAACGAGGATCGACCGGGGGAGCACACGAATGCACTACTTCGTCACGGGTGGGACGGGGTTCATCGGGTCGCACCTGGTCGAACGGCTGGTGGCCGACGGACACGAGGTCACCGTTCTGACCAGGGAACGATCGAACGCCGCCGACCTGCCGAACGACGTGACGGTCGCCGAGGGGGACATCACGGACAAGGAAAGCATGCGCGAGGCGATGGACGGCGTCGACGGGGTCTTCCATCTCGCCGCCTGGTTCCAGGTCGGTCCGGGACCGTGGAACGAGACGAAGGCCGAGCGGATCAACGTCGAGGGGACCCGGAACGTCCTGGAGTTGATGGACGAACTCGACGTCCCGAAGGGCGTCTACGCGAGTACGATCGGCGCGTACGGAAACACCGACGGCGAGGCCGTCGACGAGTCCTACCGGTCGCCCAACGACTTCCCGACGGTCTACCAGGAGACGAAGTGGCGGGCTCACTACGAGGTCGCCGAGCCGATGATCGAGGACGGGCTCCCGCTCGTGATCACCACGCTCGGGGCGATTTACGGGCCCCGTGACAAGGATTACGGTGGGAGACCACGGACGGCGTTCACGGACTACCTCCACGGTGACCTGCCGATGCTTCCGGGAGACTTCGTGCTCTCGTTCGACTACGTCGAGGACACCGCCCGGATGCTTCACAAGGCCATGGCCGAGGGCGAGCCGGGGGAGGAGTACATCGTGGCGAGCGAACCGCGAAATATGGTCGAGGTGTTCGAGGTCGCCGAACGACTGACGGGGGTGGACGCTCCGAGAAGCGTGCCGGGAACCGTCCTGCGTCTGATAAGCCATCCGATCGCCGGGATCGAACGCTTCACGAAGTCGCCGGAGGGGTTCCGGAGCGAAACGCTCCGGTTCTTCGACACTGGCGCCGTCCTGGTCGACAATTCGAAGGCCCAGCGGGAACTGGGAATCGAACACCGGTCCCTGGAGGAAGGCGTACGACAGTACCTCGACTGGGAACTGGACCAGCAGGAAATGGACGTCCTGATCGAACCGCAGCCGACATCGTAGGACTCGTGGAGCCGGTGTCGGCGTCCCCTGTGGACGCCACCTCGGCCCGAACCAGGGCGCTTTATGCCGGGCCACGGAGACCACTCGACCATGACGGACGAGACCCTGCTCGAACTGCTCGACGGGAACCACGAGCACACCGAATCGATCCCCGACGATCACTTCGCGGACGTCCAGGACGCCCAGCACCCCGACGTGGTGTCGGTCTGCTGTTCGGATTCGCGCATCTCCCAGGAGGGCATGTGGGCAGTTGAGGAACCGGGCTGGCTGTTCACGCCGAGCAACATCGGCAACCAGGCCTGGGACGAGGACGACGGCGAACTCGTGGTCAACGGCAACCTCCTGTACCCCGTCGCTCACACCGACACGAAGACGATGGCCGTCGTCGGCCACACCGGTTGCGGGGCCGTCACGGCCACCTACCAGGCGGTCACCGGCGACGGCGGCGACGAACCGGCGGGCATCGCGAAGTGGGTTCGCCTCCTCACCCCCGTCGTCGAGGACGGACTGGACAGCGACGCCGTGAACGCGGACGCCGACGACGAGATGGTCGTGAACCAACTGGTCGAGTACAACGTCGACGCCCAGGTCGAGTTCCTCCGCGAGTCCGAGGAAGTGCCCAACGACGCGAACGTCTACGGGTTCGTCTACGACTTCCAGGGGGTCTACGGCGACGTTCACGGCCGGACCTACCTGACCAACCTCGACGGCGAAACCGACACCGACGCCATCGCCGACGCGCTCCCCGACGAGTACAACGCCTTCGTGCAGCGCCTGCTCGATTGAGCTGACCGCGAAAATCGCTGCCGAGGTCAGTGGTATCGATCCCCGAGGGGCGATCGAATATCAAGTTCTTTGGCGGTGCTTTCCCGAGTGTAAGTATGGCCACGAACGAGCCGTCAGGGTCGAACCTGATGCGAGTCGACGTCGAGGGACGGAGCAAGAGCCCCAAGCGCATGACCGTGGCAACCGCCGGCACGGAGTTCGTCGTCGGGGACGACGCGAGTCCGCTCGATTTCCTCCTCACGGCCTTTGCCGGCTGTGTCAACGCCACCGGCCACAAGGTCGCCGCGGAGATGAATGTCGACCTGGAGGACCTCGAGGTATCCATCGGCGGCGAGTACGACCCGGCCGTGTTCATGGGCGAGGAATGCGACGAACGCGCCGGCTTCCAGGCGTTCGAGGTCGACGTCGACGTCGAGAGCGACGCCGACCGCGAGACGCTCGAGTCCTGGCTCGACGAGGTGGAACGACGCTGTCCCGTGAGCGACAACCTGCAGGACGAGACGCCCGTGAGCCTGACGCTGGACGCCGAGTAAACCCTCGGCCACCTTTTCCCCGACCCTTCTCACCGACCGATAATCGAGCGCCGCCATTATTGTCGTGCGGTGACGTTTCACGGACGATGCCGTTCGATCGACAGCGCTCCGACGGTCGGGCTCGAACCGATGGGGGTCTCGACCCCGAATCGTACGTCTCACTCCCCGACCCCGACGGGGAGGGCGAGATGACGGTTGCACGAGCGATCCGCCACCGGCGGTCCCGTCGCGACCTGGTCTCGAAACCGATCGACGACGGAGCGTTCTCCCGGTT
>DATFIX010000228.1:0-14888 GCA_035269625.1 Natrialbaceae archaeon | reverse complement strand
TTGGCCATCCCGGCGACCTCCTGGTAGAAGTTGTCGATCGCTTCGAGGCGCAGGCGGGCGAACCGCTGGGCGGACTGGCCACCCTTTCGCTGCTTGCCGGGGACGAGTGACGTGGTGGACTTGACCGGTTCGACGCGTTTCCCTTTCAGCCAGCCGACGTTGGCCTCGCGGCGGTCGAGCACGATCAGGCCGTACAGGCCCTTGTCGGCCAGCATCTCCTCGAGGGGTCCCGTCAGGAAGTCGGAGTCGCAGTGATAGCGGAACGATTCGATCGGTTCCGGCGGACTCTCGAGGACCCGGGTGATCATGTCGGTCTGTCCGCCGCCGCTATCGACCGCGCCCGAGAACAGGACGATGCCGTTCTCGGGGGGTTTGACGTCGTAGTACCGGAGCCGGTCCTTGATGCTGGTCAGGGCGTCCTGCACGTTCGTCCGTGTCTGCTTGGACTTGATGTTCGACGCCTCGCTGTGTTCCTGAATGACGTGGTCGACGACGTCGCTGATCAACTTGTCGTCGGGAATGTAGATGGTGACGAGCTGGGTTCCCGAGCCTTCGTACTCCTGGAGTTCTTCGATGACCCGACGGAACTCGTACTTCTGTCGGTCGGACTGTTCGCCCTCCTGGCTGCTCATTGTTCCATGGAAACTGCCCGATAGCTAAGTAACTGTTGACCTCGGGGGAGAACCCCGGCGACCGTCGCTTCGGCTGGGCAACCGGTCTGACGACAATTTATTAGCCAGCCCCTCGTTGGCCGAGATACCGAATGTCCGAACATACGGTCTATGCTATCGCGAGCGGCAAGGGTGGTGTCGGCAAGACGACGACCACCGTGAACCTCGGGACCGCGCTGGCGGGTGCGGGGAACGAGGTCGTCGTCATCGACGCCGACATCGGGATGGCGAACCTCGCCGGGTTCGTCAGTCTCGACGGTGCCGCGACGACCCTCCACGACGTCCTGGCCGACGAGGCGACGATCGACGACGCGCTCTACCGACTGGCCGACGGGATCAGCGCGATTCCGAGCGGGAGCGATCTCGCCTCCTACGCCGCGGCCGAAACGGAAGGGCTCGCGACCGTCGTCGACCGCCTCAGGGATCGCTTCGATTACGTTCTTCTCGACGTCGGTGCCGGGATCAGCCACGAAACCGTGCTCCCGCTGGGCGTGTCCGACGGGGTGATCCTGGTCTCGACGCCCGACCCGGCGTCGGTACAGGACGCCCGCAAGACGATCGAACTCACCGAACGCACGAACGGGGCGGTGATCGGCCTGGTCGTGACGCGGTTCCGGCCCGACGGCAACGTCTCCGCCGACGCGATCGCCGATCGACTGGACCTCGAACTGCTGGGAACGATCCCGGAGGACGACGCCGTCCGGGCGAGCATCCACGAGGGCACGCCGGTCGTCGTGCACGCCCCGAAAAGTGACGCGGCGACGGGCTACAAGCGACTCGCCGCTCGATTGCTTGGCGGGCGCGATCGTTCCCGGCCGTCACCTGCACCCGAAGGGAGTTCGAACGGGAGCGACGGCACGTCGAACGGTGACGATCCCGACTCGACCGACGGGAGCGGCGAGGGAGAGGTGGCCTCCGAGACCGACGTCTCGGACGCGATCAAGAACCTCGACGACGGTTCGTGAGAGGTATCGGAACGACAACGGTTTTATTTCCGGTGCTCACACTCCCGCCCATGGCTTCGGCAACCGACGGTTCGGTTCCGCGCTGGTGGATCGTCCTGTTTCTCCTGCTGGTCGTCGTCGTCGGGGCCAGCGTGATCCTCTACGCGGGGGGCAGCGTCCTGCCCTGACTACATCGACTCGGGCGCTTCGACCCCGAGAGTTTCCAGGGCTGCGGCGACTGTCCGGCGGGCGGCGGCGACCAGCGCCAGGCGAGCGTCCCGCACGTCGGGGTCCTCGGCGGCCAGCACCGGACACTCCCGGTAGAACGCGTTGAACGTCTCCGCGAACTCGCGGGTGTAGGTGGCGATGCCGTGGGGTTCGAGGTCGGCGGCGGCGCTTTCGAGAACGCCCGGATAGCGGGCGATCGTCCGCAGCAGGTCGATCGACTCCTCGCGTTCGAGGGCCGCGGCGTCCACCGCGTCGGGGACGTCGTCGGCCTCGTCGAGGATGCCACAGCACCGGGCGTGGACGTACTGGACGTACGGCGCGGACTGGGCCTCGAAGTCGAGCGCGCGGTCCCACTCGAAGGTGATGGTCTTGGTGGGTTGCTTGGCGACGATGTCGTAGCGGACGGCACCGATCCCGACCTGCCGGGCGATGCGATCGACGTCCTCGTCGGTCAGGTCGTCGTCGCGGATGCGGTCTTCCATCCGCGTCTCGACCTCCTCCCTGGCGCGGTCCAGCGCCTCGTCGAGCAGGTCGTCCAGGTCGACCCCGGTGCCCTTCCGCGTACTCATGCCGCCCTCGGGGAGGTTCACCCAGCCGAAGAACACCTGCGTGAGCTGGTCGGTGTCGTTGCCGAGCAGTTCGAGTGCGGAGCGGAGTTGCTCGGCCTGCAGTTCGTGGTCCTCGCCGAGGACGGTCACGGCGCGGTCGAAGTGCTCGAACTTCCACTCGTGGTGGGCGAGGTCCCGCGTCGGGTACAGCGAGGTGCCGTCCGACCGGGTGAACACGAGTTTCTTCTCGATGCCGAAGTCTTCCAGGTCGAGTTGCCAGGCGTCCTCCTCGTAGACGGCGCTGTCCGTCTCGCGCAACCGTTCCACGACGTCCCTGGTCGAGCCGTCGCGCATGAACCGCGTCTCCTTGACGAACTCGTCGAAGTGGGCGGGGAGACGATCGAGCGTGCCCTGCATGCCATCCAGCATGCGATCGACCACCTCGGTCACGCGCTCGTAGGCCGCCTCGTCGCCGGCCTCGAGGCCCTGCATGATCGACTGGATCTCGGCCTCGGCAGCCTGGATTTCGTCCTCGTCGCCGTCCTCCAGAATCTCGTTGCCCTTCCGGTAGTAGCGCACGAGATCGTAGTCAGGGCGGTCGCGCTCCGGGTCCGGAAGGTCCTCCTCGTCGATGGTCTCGTAGGCCCAGGTGAGGACGGCGATCTGGCGGCCGGCGTCGTTGACGTAGTAGTGGCGCTCGACGTCGTAGCCCGCGCGGTCGAGGACGTTCGCGATGGCGTCGCCGATGATGGTGTTGCGCGCCCGACCGACGTGGATCGGGCCGGTCGGGTTGGCGCTGGTATGCTCGACGACGACCGACTCGTCTCTCGGTTCCAGCGAGCCCCAGTCGTCCCGCCGGGCGGCGGCCAGCGCGTCGGCGTCGTACTGCTCGCTCGGGAGGAAGTTCAGGTACGGGCCGTCGGTCGTCACTGAACCCACGTAGTCGTACTCCTCGGGGTCGATCTCGGCGGCGACGTCGGCGGCCACCTCGGGCGGGGGCGCCCCGACCTCGCCGGCCAGCCGGAACGCGACGCTCGAAGCCAGGACGGCGTCCACGTCGGCCGGCGGTTCCTCGATCCCGAGGTCGTCGGTCGGGAGGTCGAGTGCCGCGAGCGCGTTCGCGATCGCGGTTTCGACCTCCTCGCGCATGGCAAGGAACATGTGCCGTGGTTCCGGACGGGCCGATAAAACGGTTCTGAATGCGCCGACCTGCCGGGGTGCCACGCGTGGCCGTGCCGTCCGAACCGTCCAGGTCCACCGATCCTCTCGCCCGCGCAACGACGAGGCAGGATAGTTCCTGGCCCAAGTCTACAAAAATAACTCTTTCGCCCGTTTTCGAAACCCTTGAAGTAGTGAACGAAACGAACGGCAACACCATTTATTTTCTTCCCGGTCGATCGTTGAGGGTAGCGAGGACATGTACGAAGCGAGCACGGTCCGGGTCGTCGGAGACGAAGACGACGTGATCAGCCTCCGGGCCGGATTCGACGATCGACCCGGGAACGGACCGACGGTCGCGCGCGTCGATGCGATCGGGAACGAGATCGACCGCCTCGAAACGGAGCCGCCGGCCTGTCTGGTTTGCGTGACTCTCCCCGAACCCTGGTCGTCCGGGGACGTACTCGCGGCGGTCCGGGACCGACGGCCGGACCTGCCAGTGGTCATCGTTACGGACGACGAACGCGTGCGGGGACTGGCTGGCAGCGAGGCGACGACCGTCCTGGCGAGTGATGCCACCGGGGATCGGATCGCCGCCGCCGTCGAGGAGACGATCGACCGGGCCGCCGCGACGAGCGATCGCACCATGCGTGCGAAGGAACGGTTCGAAACGCTGTTCGAACGCGTCCCCGATCCGGTCGTGATCTCGCATCGATCGCCCGGGGAGGGGTCGACGATCGTCGAGCACGTCAACCCGGCGTTCGAGGACGTCTTCGGCTACGACGCGGCGGAGATCCGGGGCGAACCGGTCGATCGGTACCTGGTTCCCGACGACGAGGAATCTTCGCCCGTCGACCTGTCGGACGCCGGCATGGGGGAGACCGTCGAGACGGAAGTCTCCCGACGCACCGCCGACGGCCGTCGTGACTTCCTCTTTCGCGGCGTCAAGGCCGACGTCGCCGGCGGGACCGAGTTCGTCGGCATCTACACGGAGATCACGAGTCGAAAACGCCGGACGCGCCGGCTGAACGAACTCCACGGGACGACGCGATCCTTGCTGGGCGGCGAGACGATCGAGGACGTGTGCGAAACGGCCGTCGAGGCCGCCAGCGAGATCCTCGGTCTCCAGGCGACGGGCATCCACCTCGACCCGCGCGTCCTGGCGACGTTCGACCGCGGCGCGAGGACGACCCAGGAGCGACTGATTCCCGTCGCCGCGTCGGCGGGCGCGCGGACGCTGTTCGGCGGCGAACCGCCGGCGTACACGTCGGAAAACGAGTCGGTGTGGTCGGCGTTCACGTCCGGCGAACCCCTCGTCCTCCACGACGTCCCGGCAAGCGACGTCGAACCCACGGTGCCCGTGGGGAGCGCGCTCGTCCTGCCGCTGGGGGAGTTCGGCGTGATGATCTCCTCGTCCGCGGATCGCCACGCGTTCGACGAGGCGACGGTCGACCTGGCGAAGTTGCTGGCGGCCAACGTCGAGGTGGCGCTCGAACGGGCGATCAAGGAGGCCGCGCTCCAGGACCGCGAACGCGAACTCCGGACCGAACGGGACCGTCTGGCCGCCCTGTTCGAAAACGTGCCCATCCCGGTCGCCAACGTTTCCCTGGCGGGCGACAGGGCGACGGTCCGGGACGTCAACCCCGCGTTCGAGTCGACCTTCGGGTACGACGAGGGGACCATCGTCGGCGAGGACCTCGACGAGTACGTGTCGCCCCCGGACGGTCGGGACGCGGCCAGAACCATCAACCAGCAGGTCGTCGACGGCGACGCGGTCGAGGCCGAGGTCCAGCGTGGAACCGCCGACGGCCTCCGGGAGTTCCTCCTGACGGTCGCCCCGGTCCCCTCCGAGACGGCGGCTGACACGACCGCCTACGCGTTCTACATCGACATCACGGAGCGAAAGCAGCGCCAGCAGCGCCTGCGCGTCCTCTCCAGGGTGTTGCGCCACGACATCCGCAACCGGATGAACATCATCGACGGGAACGCGTCACTGATCGTCGATCGGGCGACGGCGGACGCGATCGAACAACCGGCCGACCGGATCCGGCGGGCCGCCGACGACCTGCTCGATCTGAACCGGAAGACGCGGATCGTCGAGCGCACGGTCGCCGGTGGCCCGTCGGTCGAACGGGCGGACGTGGGATCGGCGCTCCGGATGGTCGGGTCGGCCGTCGACGACCGGTATCCCGCCCATTCGATCGGCGTCGACCTCCCGGAAGAAGGGACCGTCGAAACGACGAGGGCGCTCGTCGTCGCCATCGAGGAACTCGTCGAGAACGCGGCCGAGCACCACGACCGGGACGCTGGCCACATCGAAGTCCGGGTCGACGTGGGGCCGGACTTCCTCGAAATCGAGGTCGTCGACGACGGCCCCGGGGTCCCGGAGGACGAACTGGCGTACGTCCGGGGCGAGCGCGAACAGACGCAAGTCGAGCATTCGAGCGGCATCGGCCTGTGGATGATCAACTGGATCGTCCGGACGCTCGGGGGCGAGTTGGCCTTCAAGGACAACGACCCGCGCGGAACCATCGTCCGAGTGACGGTGCCGCGAGAGCGCGAGGAGTGATGGCGGAGCGTCGCGAGCGACGATCACACGGCTTTTGCCGACGGATCGCCAACGACCCGACGAGATGACCGACTCCGCGGACGGGCCCATGCAGGTGTCGGAACCGGACTACCACAGCGTGGACCACACGGCGGTCCAGGCCTGCGGGTGGACGAAGAACGCGCTCCGGGGCGAGGGCCGGTGCTACAAGAACCGCTTTTACGGCATTCGTTCGCACCGGTGTATCCAGATGACGCCGGTCGTCAGGTGCAACGAGCGGTGCGTCTTCTGCTGGCGCGATCACACGGGACACGCCTACGAACTCGACGACGTCGAGTGGGACGATCCCGAAGCGGTCGTCGACGCGAGCGTGGACCTCCAGCGCAAGATCCTGTCGGGCTTTGGCGGGAACGAGGACGTCCCCCGCGAGCGCTTCGACGAGGCGATGGAACCCCGCCACGTCGCCATCAGCCTCGACGGCGAACCGACGCTCTACCCGTACCTGCCGGAACTGATCGAGGCCTACCACGACCGCGGGATCACGACCTTCCTCGTCACGAACGGAACCCGCCCGGACGTGCTGCGCGAGGCCGACCCGACCCAGTTGTACGTCTCGGTCGATGCGCCCAACCGGGCCACCTTCGAGGAGGTCGTCCGACCGGCCGAGGACGACGCCTGGGAGCGCCTCGTCGAGACGATGGACGTTCTCGCGGAGAAGACGGATACCCGGACGGTGATCCGGACGACCTGTATCGACGGGACGAACATGGAAAATCCGGCCGAGTACGCCGGCTTCTACCGGCGGGCCGACCCGGACTTCCTCGAACTCAAGGCGTACATGCACGTGGGCCACTCCCGGAACCGCCTCGACCGGGACGCCATGCCCGACCACGAGGACGTCGTCGCCTTTGCGGCGGCCGTCCGCGAACACATGCCGGCCCACGACGTGCTGAAGGACGTCCCGGCCTCGCGGGTCGCGTTGCTCGCACGCGAGCGGGACACGCGGATCCCGAAACTCGACGCGGACAGCGATTTCTGGGACGAAGCGTGACCCCACCCATCCCTCCGGTTTCGGATCCGACGTTCTGACTGCCGTCCTCGACCGCGCGCGCCGCCCGACGACCGTCGGAGCACTCCGGTTCACCATCAGCAGAGACTCGACGGCTCGCGCGCGGGGCTCCGTGCGAGCTCAACCTGTCAAATCGAGAGGCGATCGAGTGTCAATTTCTCGCAAGGGTGCGGGAGAAATCGGCCATGTTTTCCGATTTCCTGGCGGTGTGGTACCATTTCTATAGAACGATCTAAGAAAGTACATAAGGATCGTTTGGCGAGTTGTAGATAGATACCAATGGCATCAATCACCGACGTAGCTGCAGTTCCCACAGTTGGCGGCTTCTACTTCGACGACAAGGCGGCCATCAAGCAAGGTGCCGAGGAGGACGGCTTCGCGTACCGCGGCGAGACGGTGACGCCCGGGTTCGATCGCGTCCGGAAACCGTCCGAGGCGGTCAGCGTCCAGATCCAGCTCGAGGACGGCCAGGTCGCGGTCGGCGAGTGTGCCGCGGTCCAGTACTCGGGTAGTTGCGGTCGCGACGAGGCCTTCGATGCCGAGAAGCACGCCGAAATTATCGAGTCGACGGTCGCCGACGCCTTCCTCGGGCGCGAGGCGGACGACTTCCGCGACAACGTGGCCGTGCTGGAGGACCTCCAGGAGCGGACGGGCACGTCGCTCCACCGGGCGGTCGAGTACGGCGTCTCCCAGGCCCTGCTGGATGCCGCGGCGAAGTCGCGTCGTCGGACCATCGCCGAGGTCGTCGCCGACGAGTACGACACCGAGATCGCGGACGAGCCGATCGACGTCTACGGCCAGACCGGCGACGACCGGTACGTGAACGCCGAGAAGATGATCCTCAAGGAGGCGGACGTCCTGCCCCACGGCCTGTTCAACACGATGGAGAAGACCGGCGAGGACGGCGAGAAACTCCTGGAATACGTCGAGTGGCTCAGCAATCGAGTGCAGGAACTCGGCTCCGAGGACTACCACCCGCGAATCCACCTCGACACGTACGGGACGATCGGCGGCGTGTTCGACGCGCCCTACGACCGCCCCGAGGTGGCGGAGTACTTCGCGGACCTGAAGGCGGCCGCGGATCCGTTCGAACTCCACGTCGAGAGTCCGATCGAGGTCGACAGCAGTCGGGCCGACCAGATCCAGGCGCTGGCCGAACTGCGCGACGGCTTGCAGGAGCACGGCGTGGACGTGGACGTCGTGGCTGACGAGTGGTGCAACACGCTCGACGACGTCAAGGCCTTCGTCGACGAGGACGCGGCGGACATCGCCCAGATCAAGACGCCCGACCTCGGGTCGATCACCGAGACCATCGAGGCCGTCCAGTACTGCAAGGACAACGGCGTCGAACCGTTCATCGGTGGCACCTGCGCCGAGACGGACGTCTCCTCGCGGATCTGCGCCCAGGTCGCGCTCGCGACCCAGCCTCTGCAGATCTTCGCCAAGCCCGGGATGGGCTTCGACGAGGGCTACATGATCGTGCACAACGAGATGAAGCGCGCTCTCGCACGGGTCGAACGCCCGGTCGAAGCACCCGCGATGATCTGAACGGTCGGCGGATCCCCCTGTCGTGGACTTATCTCGAAGAAAGCCCTCCCGCCGGACCGGAGCGTTTTTGCCAGCCTACGGGGTAGTGTAGTGAACGAACGGTTCTCCCGGCGGTTCGATACCGTAACATTTCTGGGACGCATCTCGTTTTCGTTATTCTTATCCCGCGACGGTTCGTAGCGAGGCGTATGTCAGAGACAGCGACGCTCGCCGTCGGCGCCGACGAGATACTGGCGCTGAAACGGCTCGCGCTCGACGGCGGGCTCGCGGGCGAGGTCAAACTCTCCTGTTCGGCCTTCGCCGACGAGATCGGGACGTCGACCCAGACGGCGTCCAGGCGCCTGCAACGCCTGGAATCGGCGGGGCTGATCGCCCGCGAAACCGTCAGCGACGGGCAGTGGATCGAACTCACCGACGACGGCGAACACGTTCTGCGACGCGAGTACGAGGACTACCGTACCGTCTTCGAGGGCCCCCGGACGATCGAACTCGCCGGGTCCATCTCGCGGGGCATGGGCGAGGGGCAACACTACATCTCCCTGTCGGGCTACATGGAGCAGTTCCGCGAGAAACTGGGCTACGAACCGTTCCCGGGCACGCTCAACGTCTCGATGACGGACGAGAGCGTCCGTCGCCGGGCGGCCCTTCGCGGGTTCGACGCCGCACACGTGGAGGGGTGGGAGGGCGAGGACCGTACCTACGGCCCTGCCTCGTGTTACCCGGCAACGATCGAGGGGCCCGACGGCGACTGCTGTTACGAGGACGCCCACGTCATCGTTCCCGACCGGACCCACTACGACGAGGACCGCCTGGAACTGATCGCCCCCGACCGCCTTCGGGACGTCCTCGGTCTCGAAGACGGCGACCGCGTTCGCGTCTACGTCACGGAGCGATAACCACATGTCACGAAGCAATCCAGTCCAGGAAACGGAGACCAGTAGCGACGTCGAACGGGCCCTGGCGGCGTTCCGGGCCGGCGAACCGGTCTGCATCCACGACGCCGACGACCGCGAGGGCGAGACGGACCTCGTCTACCCGGCCGGGTCGGTCACGCCCGAGGCGATGTCTCGCCTGCGCAACGACGCCGGGGGGCTGGTCTGTGTCGCCCTCTCGAACGACGTCGCCGAATCGTTCGACCTCCCGTTCATGCAGGATTACCTCGACCACCCGACCGCCGAGTCCCACGACCTGGGCTACGACGACCGGTCGTCGTTCTCGCTGACGGTCAACCACCGGGACACCTACACCGGAATCACCGACGAGGATCGATCGCTCACCATCCGAACGCTCGCCGAGGCCGCGGCCGACCCCGACGGGACGGACTTCGCAGGGACCTTCCGTGCGCCCGGCCACGTCCACCTCCTGCGTGCGGCCCCGGAACTGCTCGACCAGCGCGAGGGCCACACCGAACTGGGGATCGCGCTCGCGGACGCGGCCGACCAGCCCCCGGCGGTCGTCGTCTGCGAAATGCTCGACGACGAGACCGGCGCCGCGCTCTCGCCGGGTGACGCTCGTGCGTACGCCGAGGCCAACGACATCCCCTACGTCGAGGGGCGAGACCTCATCGACCACCTGGGGTAATCGGTTTTATTGCGACCGTCGGAGTCGGAGCGCCGTCGGCACGGCCCAGGCAACCAGCGCCACCCCGCCGACGGCCTCCGGAATGGCCACGCCCTCGAACGGTTCGAACGTGGCGTAGAGGACCCACCCGGTCACGTTGGCGACGCCGAGCCAGATCGTGGCGACGCCACGCTCCGGTGTGCCAGCCAGGGCGTCCGCGCTCCCGTAGAGCCACAGGCCGTACGTCAACGAGACGAAAAACGCCACCGAGACGGTGAAATGGAGGTCGGTCGTCTCGGGATACGCGCCCACCCCCACGAGCGAGGCGAACGACGCGGCGAGGACGATCAGCGCGCCGCGGCGCACCCACCCCTCGGCGTCGATCCAGAGCCGACCCGCGAACGCGAGTGCCAGGAGGCCCGCCAGCGCCATCCCCCCGTTGAACAGCGGCGCGGTCGCGCGGGAGGGATGTCCCAGGTCCGAGAGCGCGTTGCCGGTCCAGGAGAACCACGGCGCGAGCAGCGTCGCGAGGAGGACCGTTCCGAGGCCGACGCCCGGCGCAGCGAGGCCACACAACGTCCCGACCGCGCGCAGTCGATTCCGGACGACGTCCGGGCTCATATTCCGAACGATGCCCGGGAGGCACAAAACGTCGCGGGACCGACCATCTGACGCTTGCCGTCGGTGGACGATTGTGACTAATTTCTGTCAGTTCTTCGGGGCCAGAAACTCTTCCAAGATGGACGTTAACATACCGTCTGCCGGTCAGCAAGGGGTAAATGGTCAACCTTCTTCACGAATGCAACCGTTGCCACGAACATGGGCTTCGATGAAATGGACGTCAGCGAGATCTGGATGGACGGCGAGTTCGTCGACTGGGACGACGCGCAGGTACACGTACTGACTCACGGACTGCACTACGGGTCCGGCATCTTCGAGGGCGTCCGCTGTTACGACACCGAGAAGGGCCCGGCGATCTTCCGCTGGGAGGACCACCTCGATCGACTGTACGACTCGGCCAAGCCGTACGAACTCGACATCGGGTTCGAACCGGAGGAGTTGACCGAGGCGACCACCGAACTGATCCGTCGGGAAGGCCTCCAGTCGGGCTACATCCGACCCCTGGTGTTCTACGGTTACGAGTCCCTGGGCGTCAGCCCGGGTGACTGTCCGACGAAGACGGCCATCGCGGTGTGGCCGTGGGGCGCTTACCTCGGCGAGGACGCCCTGGAGAACGGCATCAAGGTGAAGGTGTCCTCCTGGCGCAAGCACGCCTCGAGCCAGATCCCGACGACCGCGAAGACGACCGGTGCGTACGTCAACAGCATGCTGGCGACGGAGGAAGCCGGCCGCCACGGCTACCGCGAGGCCATCGTCCTCAACAAGGAGGGCAAGGTCGCGGAGGGCCCCGGCGAGAACCTCTTCCTCGTCCGCGACGGCGAACTGTACACGCCGGCGATCGCCGAGAGCATCCTCGAGGGGATCACCCGCGAAACGGTCGTCGAACTCGCCCGCGAGAAGGGCTACACGGTCCACGACCAGGCGACGATCAGCCGGGGCGAACTCTACACCGCCGACGAGCTGTTCTTCGTCGGATCGGCCGCAGAGGTCACGCCGATCGCCCAGGTCGACAACGTCGAGATCCACCCCGACGGCCGCGGGCCGATCACCGAGGAACTCCAGAAGCGGTTCTTCGAGATCGTCGAGCGTCGCACCGACGACCACGACGAGTGGTTCACGTACGTCGAATAAATCGCCCCTGGATCGAACGCGACGGGAGTGTGACCGGATACTTTTTTCGGCGTGACGACCTGACGTGAGAACGTGACAGTCAACGTGATGGCGATCGGGTTGACTCTGTTCGCGGCCGGGGCGATCGTCCTGGCGATCGGACGGATCGTCGAACGGGGCCGAACCGCGGTCGTCGAACTCCTGTGGGCGCTCGCGTTCTCCGCGTTCGTCGCGGAGCGGTTCACGCTCGATCTGCTCGGGGTCGGCGAGGGACTTCGGGATTCGGGCGTTCTCCCGATAGTCGTCCTGGCGCTCGCTGTGGCCGCGATCGTGATCGAATACCGCCAGACAGGGACGGTCCTCGGCGCGTTCGGCGGCTGATCTAGTCGTCTTCGGATTCGACGACCTCGATCGGGATCCCCTGGCTCCCGAACTTGTCGGCGTCGCCGAATCCCGCCGAGAGGATCCGCGTGAGCGCGTCCTCGACTTTCTCGTCCGTCTCCGTGTACTCGTCCGGCTTCACCTCGATGACGAATCCCGTGGTGATGTTCGGTGCGGTCGGAAGAAAGAGAACGTCCCGACCGTCGTCCGTCGTCTTGCCGGTTTTGAACGCGGTCATCCGGAGTCCGTCCCAGACCTCGAGTTTGACGGGGGTCTGGAGTTCGCTGGCGCCACCGAGCGCCGTCTCGGCGGCCATCTTCGAGGCGTTGTACACGACGCGAAGCCCGGGGACGCGATTGGCGACGTCGTCGATCGCTTTCTCGAAGATGTCCCCGAGCGCCGTTCGCATCAGGTAGCCCGCGGCGAATACCACGACGACGAACGTGGCGAGCGTTACGAAGACCCGTGCGAGTTCCGCAGCTGCCTCCTGATACATGAACCACTCGAATTGCTCCGGGGGGACGAGACGAGTCGGCGTCAGCTGAGCGACGAACCCGTATAGCCAGAAGATGACGTACAGACTGACGAGAATCGGGACGACGATGACGAGTCCGCTGGCGAAGTCCCGTTTCCACTCGGACATACGCCCGAGTGGACGCCGCAGACTCTCATTTCTTTCCCCTCGGACCGGCGATGGATACTGACGACGGGACGGCTGGCGAACGATCCGCGTGTGAAAACCGCGTCCCGTCCGCTAGAGCACGCTCTTCTCGCCTTCGATCGTCTCGCCCTCGAACCGATCCAGGGAGAGAATGTCGAGATCGACCAGGGACGTCTCGCCGTCCTCGACGAGGTCGGCCACGATGGTGCCGACGGCGGGCGAGTGCATGAACCCGTGCCCGGAGAACCCGACGGCGTTGATGAAGCCGGGGCGGGTCTCCTCGATGATCGGCTTGTGGTCGGGCGTGATCGCGTACAGGCCGGCCCAGCCGTTCTTGATCTCCGAGTCGAGACCGAAGTGCTCGGAGACGTCGCTCGCCAGTTCGAGCGCCTCCATGATCCAGTCGAGGTCGTAGTCCTTCGAGTAGTTCGCCGGATCGACCGTCGGGTCGGGGCCGCCGAAGTGCCCGCCCATGAGGACGTCGCCCTCGCGGTCGGGCAGGAAGTAGATCCCCGAATCCATGTCGAACACCATCGGGGCGTCCTCGGGGTAGGGAATCTCCGGGCGGACGACGCCGACCTGCCGGCGCTTGGGCGTGATCGGCAGGTCGATCCCGGCCAGTTCGCCGATCCGCGGGGCCCAGGGCCCGGCCGCGTTGATCACGTAGTCGGCGGGAATGTCGCCGTCGGAGGTCTCGACCCGTTCGGGACCGTCGTCCCCGAAAACGACGTCCTGGACCTCGACGTCCTTGCGGATCTCGCCGCCGCGTTCCCGGATAGCCTCGGCGAAGCCCTGGACGGCGAGGTGCGGGTCGGCGCTCCCATCCCGTCCGGAGAAGCTACCGCCGAGGAACCGCTCGGCGTGCAGTTCGGGCAGGAGTTCCTTCGCGTCCTCGGGGTCGAGGTACTCGCTCGGGACGCCGTGTTCCTGCTGGAGCGCCACGTTGTCCCGGACGGTCTCGGCCGTCTCCTCCTCGGCGGCCAGGAACATGTACCCGTGCTGGCGGTACTCGATGTTGATTCCGAACTCCTCCTCGAAGCGTTCCCAGACGTCGATCGAGTAGTTCGAGAGGGTGATGTTGATCGCCGTCGAGAACTGGGCGCGGATTCCCCCGACCGCACGCTCGGTGCTCCCGGTCCCGAGGTTCGTCCGTTCACAGACCGTGACGTCGTACCCGCGATCGGCGAGATGATAGGCTGATGCGAGGCCGATGATGCCGCCGCCAACGATGACGATCATGCACAAAACTATTCGTTTGGGGTATAAGACGATTCATTTTCGTCCCCGTCGATCCCTCCAATTCCGACGTACGCCTCTGGCAGTGACCCGGCAAACCCGGCCACCGGTGGACAGAGTTGCTCGACCGGCCGGGATCGCTCGCGACGCCCGGCGAGGCCGAACCGCGACCGATTAGTAGGGCCCTCTTGATGTCCCGGTATGGACGTGATCGCCGTCGTCGCCGTCGCGTTCTGGTCGATGCTGCCGGCCTACGTGCCGAACAACGTCGCCGTCCTCGCGGGTGGCGGGCCGCCGATCGACGGCGGGCGCACGCTGGGCGGGCGACGACTGCTCGGCGACGGGAAGACCTGGCGCGGGACGATCGCCGGCGTCGCGGGCGGGGCCACCCTCGCGCTCGCACTCGACGCTGGCGCGCCGGCCGTCCGGGACCTCTCGGGGATCGACGCCGTCCCCGAATTCCCGCTCGCGATCGTCGTCGCGCTCCCGCTCGGAGCGATGCTTGGCGACATCCTGGCGTCCTTCATCAAGCGCCGGATCGATCGCGAGCGTGGCGCTGCTGTCCCGGGACTCGATCAACTCGACTTCGTCGTCGGGGCACTCGC
>DATFIX010000227.1:0-10054 GCA_035269625.1 Natrialbaceae archaeon | reverse complement strand
GTCGACCCCGAACAGCGCGACGCTCGCGACGAGGAGCGCGAGGCCGGTCGCGACGCTGGTCGCGGCCGCCCGCCAGGACCGCCGCCGGAGGAACCACGCCCCCACGGCGGCCGGGAAGATTTTCGGGAGCGACGCCAGCGCGAGAGCGCCACCGGCCACGCCCTCGCGACCGCGTTCGATTCCGAGGACCGCCGCGGCCACGCCCAGCGCCACCAGGAGGTTCACGTTCCCGAAGAAAACCGAGGGGACGGCGTAGGCCGACCCGACGACGAACCCGGCGATCAGGGCCCGATCGACTCGTTCCAGGCTGACTCCGTGGCCCTCGATCACCCGCCACAGCATCCGGGCCAGAACGAGACCCGCGCCGACCTGCAGGCCCGTGACGACGGCGAACCCCGGCCACGGCGACGAGAACGGGGCAAAGGGGAGGAACGGGACCACGGCGATCGGCGGGTACAGAAAGCGATAGGCGGGGTGGTCCGGCGGCGTCACCGCGTAGAGGTCGCTGACGGAGAGCATCGCTTGACCCGTCGCCCCGCCGTCCCCCGAGAGGACGGCCTGCCCGGCGTGGTAGTAGACCTCGAAGTTGATCGCGAGCATGCCCCGGCGGGCCGTCCAGAGCCCGACGAGCGAGATGGCCCCCAACAGGATCCCCGTCGCGAGCACCAGCCGTGCGCCGCGCCGGTTCATCGACGCGGGATCAGGCGTTCAGGACCTGCTTGAGGACGTTCGGTGCGTCCTCGAGGGCCTCGTCGAGTTTGTCGGCGTCGGGGCCACCGCCCTGGGCGAAGTCCGGCGGGCCGCCACCGCCGCCGCCGACCTTCCGGGCGAGTTCGCCGACGACCTCGCCGGCGTTGACGCCGGCACCCTCGGGCACCGCGACGACGAACTGGGCACCGTCACGGCTGCTGCCCAGCACGGCGATCTTGCCCTCCTCGACGAGCGCGTTCGCGGTCGCCCGGAGTTCGTCCATGTCGCCGTCGAGGCGGCGGATCACGGCCGTCGCGTCGCCGACCTCGATCTCCTCGGCGTCGGCACCACCGGCCGCGCGCACCGCTGCGAGTTCCTCCTTCAGGGCTTCGATCCGTTTGCCGCGGTCTTTCCACTCCTCGAAGAAGCGGGCGGCCGTCTCGGGCACCTCGCCGGGGTTCACGTCCAGGATCTCGGCAGCGTCGTAGAGGGCGTCCTCGGTCTCCTGGGTCGCTTCGATGGCGGCCTCGCCGGCCGAGAAGACGATCCGCTCGACGCCGTCCTGGACGCGCTCGGTCGAGCGGACCTTGATCGCGCCGATGTCGCCAGTGTGCGAGACGTGGGTGCCACCGCAGGCCTGGACGTCGTCGGCCACCTCGACGAGCCGGATCTGCTCGCCGGTCGGGATGCCGCCCTGGTAGAGGTCGAAGCCGTACTCTTCTTCGGCCTCGTGGCGGTCCGGCCAGGACTGTTTCACCTGGACGTTGTCCATGACGGTCCCGTTGGCGACCCGCTCGATCTCCTTGATCTCCTCGCGGGAGATCCGGTCGTAGTGATGCAGGTCGATCCGTGAGGAGTCCACGCCCTTCTGGGCGCCGGCCTGCCGGATGTGGTCGCCGAGCACCTTCCGGGCAGCGTCGATGACCAGGTGGGTGGCCGTGTGGTTTCGCATGAGTTGCCGGCGTCGGTCACCCTCCACCTGCCCGCGGACGATCTCGCCCTTGCCCGGGTCACCGTCGGTCCGGTGGAGGATGACGCCGTTTTCGATCTGGACGTCGGTGACGTCGACGGTCGCTTCGTCGGAACTCAGCGTCCCGGTGTCGGCCGGTTGACCGCCTCCTTCGGGGTAGAACATCGTCTGGTCGAGCACGACGTCGGAGCCCTCCTCGCGCTCGAACACGTCCAGCACGACCGCCTCGAACGAGAGGCGTTCCTGGTCCTCGTAGTAGAGGCGATCGGTCTCGGGGAGGTCCTCGAACCGGTCGCTCTCGGTTTCGCCCTCCTCCTGGAACGCCTGCCCGCCCTCGTGGCGCTCGGCGACGAGACCGTAGAAGTCCTCCGGGCGGTCGACGCCGACGCCGACCTCGGCGGCGATCTCCTCGACCATCTCGGGCTGGATGCCGTGGGAATCGTAGAGTTCGATGAGTTCGCTCGCCGGGATCGGTTCGCCCCTCTCGGCGTACTCCTCGGCGATCTGTCGGACCCGGCGGCCGCCGCGTTCGAGCGTCTCGGCGTACTTCTCGACCTCGGAGCGGACCATCGCGCGGATCGTGTCGCGGTTCTCGTAGCCCAGGCGCTCGGCCTCCATGTCGACGAGTTCGTCCAGCGGGGCGTCCACGCCGACGCCGTCACAGAGGCGCTTGGTCCGGCGCAGGACCATCCGCGCCAGGTAGCCCGTCGCGACGTTCGAGGGGACGATGCCGTCGCCGAACATGTACGCCAGCGTCCGAACGTGGTCGGCGATGGCGTAGACGTCCTCGAGTGGTTCCATCAGGTCCTCGAGGCGCTCGCGGGTGACGCCGAGTTCGTCGGCGATGGTGCCGCGGGCGGTCTCCATGTCCTCGGCCTCGTCGATGTCCATGTGGCCGGCGAGTTTCGAGGCCCGACCGACGAGTTCCCGTTCCGCCTCGGTGTACTCGATCCCGGCGTTGTCCTTGAGGAACTCGATCATCTCGGGGTAGATCGCCTCGTAGACCGTCGGCGTCCCCTGGGACATCCAGGTCCACCGCTCCAGGCCGTAGCCGGTGTCGACGATGTAGGTGTCCATCTTCGAGTACCGGTTGCCGTCCGGCATCTCGTAGTCGCCGTCGGGGTCCTGCTCCATCTGCATGAACACGAGCGTCGCGAGTTCGACGCCGCGGTAGATGACCTCGAACGCCGGGCCGGCGTTCCCGCCGCCGTACCACGGGTCCTCGATGTAGACGATCTCGTCGAGGTCGGCACCGGTGTCCTCCAGCAGTTCGTCACAGAGGGCGACCGTCTCGTCTTTCCAGTAGACCTCGCCCTCGTAGGCGTACTCTTCCTCGGCGTCCTCCCGGACGTTGAACGCGTGGTGGGCCATCATCTCGAAGGCCATCGTGTGTCGGCCCGTCTTGCCCACGTTGTCGATGTCCTTCATCCGGATGCAGGGCTGGGAGATGGTCAGCGGGTTGGCCGGCGGCGGCGTCTTGCCGGAGGTGACCAGGGGCTGGAAGTCGTAGATAGACGCCTGGGTCAGCAGCACGTCGTCGCGCCAGCGGTTGGCCGCCACGGGGTAGGGTTCGATCCGTTCGTGGTCGTGCTCCTCGAAGAACGAGAGAAACGTCTCCCGCATCTCCTCGAGCGTCTGTTCCTCGGGGAATCCCGGATCATCGATGAACGCGTACTCGCCGCAGGGGGGTTCGCCACAGACCTCCCGGTCCTCGTCTCGCGTCCAGAAGTGGTCCCCACACTCCGGACACTGCTTGCGCACGAAGTCGTTTTCCTCGAAGTAATCGAGGCGGTACTCCTCCTCGAGTTCGCTCATTGGGGATATGTGGCCGAGCGTTGCGTATAACCTTTCCGCAACGACCGGATCGTCGGAATATACCGGACAGGGCGCCCAACGACGGCGTCTGAAAGCGTTTGATTCTGGCGCGGAGACGACCGACATCGCCGAGGTCGCCGACTAGTCCGACGCGGCCGGTCGTGAGATATTATGCGAACGCCGATTTTCCGGCGGTCGAGGCCACCCGGATGGGATCGAACTACTCCGTCGCGAGCGACGCGAGCAGCGCCTCGAGTTGGATGCGCTCGTTCGCGCCCTCGGTGATGCGGTAGTCGGCCTCTCCCAGGCGGTCCATCAGGCGGACGGCCGCGCGGTCGTCGAGGTCGAACTCCCAGACCGAGCGGTGGAGCTGGTCGATCACGTCGCCGCCGGCGATGCCCTTCTCGGTGAGCAGTTCGTCGAGTTGTTCGCGGGCGGCGACGAACTCGCCCGACAGCGCCGTCGTCACCATCTCCTCGATCTCCTCGGGGCGGGCAGTCGAGGTGACGGCGAAGACGGCGTCTTCGTTCACGGTGTCGCCCATGATGCCGGCGGCCTGGAGCGCGTTGATCGCCTTGCGCATGTCGCCGTCGGCGGCGTAGACCAGCGCCTCCACGCCGTCGTCGGTCAGTTCGATGCCTTCCGCGCTGGCGATCTCCCGCACCTGCGCGGCGACGGCCTCGTCACCGAGCGGCGAGAACCGGAAGACGGTACAGCGCGACTGGATCGGGTCGATGATCTGGCTGGAGTAGTTACACGAGAGGATAAACCGGACGTTGTTCGAGAACTGCTCCATGGTCCGGCGGAGTGCTGCCTGAGCATCTGAAGTGAGTGCGTCCGCCTCGTCGAGGAAGATAATGCGATAGTCGTACCCCCCGAACGACGACCGGGCGAAGGTCTTGATCCGGTCGCGCACCACGTCGATCCCGCGCTGGTCGGAGGCGTTCAACTCCAGGAAGTTCTCCTGCCAGTCGTCGCCGTAGAGTTCGCGGGCGATGGCGACCGCGCTGGCGGTCTTCCCGGTCCCTGCCGGCCCGGCGAACAGCATGTGGCTCAGGTCGTCGCGCTCGACGTAGCTCTCGAGGCGCTCGACGATGTGCTCGTGGCCCTTGACGTCCCCGAGGCTGTGGGGCCGATACTTCTCGATCCAGATCTCGCGGCCGCCCGGCGCGTCCGCCGCGGATTCCTCGGCCTCGCTCATGGCTGGTGGGACGGTCCTGTCGTTCATAAAGTCCCCGAGACGCCGACCGGCCGCTCCGAGCGTCGAGAGCCGGTCCATTCTTGTACCGTCGCTGGATACCTACGGCCATGGATCGCCAGCAGATCATGGCGCTGATCCTCGCGCTGTTGATGGTTGGTTCGTCGGTGGCGTACGTCATCTCCGCGTTCTGACCCGCCCCGACGTCTGCCGGGAAAACCACGCGAGTGCGGCGAACCCCAGTGCCTACATCGGGCCGATTCGGCCGCCCGGCCGACCCATGAACTCCTTCTGGCCGAGCTGGTTCTGTAGACTGGATTCGGTGCCCGCCTTCGGATCCAGCCTGACGACCGCGTAGGTCTGCTCGTCGCCGGAGACGGGCATGCGGTCGTAGGGGTTCTCGGCGGCCTCGGCCGTATCGACGGCCCAGACCTCGACGGCCTCGAAGCCCGCGTCGACGGCGGCCTGGCGGAACCGTTCCTCGACGTAGGCGGTTTCGAGGCCGTATTCGAGCGCGCGCTCGGCGCTCTCGCTTCCCTCCTCGACGAACAGGTGGATGCCCAGGAACTCCCCGGTCTCGTCGATGACCCGATAGATCTCTTCCAGGATGGTTTCGGTGCCCACGACGTTGTTCAGGCCGCCGGCGCTAGTGACGGCGTCCAGCGAGTCGTCCCGGAACGGGAGGGCCCGGGGATTACACGCGACGTAGGCGTGTGGTTCCTCGACCGCGGGCATCTGCTCGCGCAAGCCTTCGAGCAGTTCGACGCTCTCGTCGCTCGCGATCGGTGTCACGTCCGGGCGGCCCAGCTGGGGGGCGAACAGCCCGCCGGCCATCCCCGTCGCGAGGTCCAGCAACGCGCCATCGAGCCGTTGAAGCGGGTCCTGGATCGCGTACCCGACTTTCTCGCGGGCCTCGCGGGTCTCCTGGTTGACGTACCGATCGTACTCCTCCTGTGTCACCGTCTCATCGTCCGTTTCTTCGTCGGCTTCCTCGCTCGGGAACCCGCCGAGAGGCTGGCCGTCATCGTACACCAGGTCGTAAATGTCGTCCTGTACCTCGTAGGCTGTCCCGCAGTCGGGACACGACAGGTCCGCGTCCAGCCCGGTCCCACAGGCGGGGCACGCGAGACGATCTAGAAGGAACTCGTCCATACCGGCGATTCAGGCATCGGCGGCATAAAACGCTTCCCTCGGGGCCGCCGTCGGGTTCGTCTCCGAACCACTCCACTCGAACCCGGGCTCGTCGTGTCCGGTAGAGTTAATATCGTGGTATGTGGTTTATCGTCGTTGATGCCGGGGCCGTGCCTCCGGGGTGGGCCGAAGGGCTCGATCGACCGATGTCAGGGGTTTCGAGGCCCGAACTATCGGTTTTCGACGGCGAGCGACCTGCTCGAACAGGTTCGAACCGGGCCGATTTCGAATGGGTGGCGACGGTACACGCGCCGTCGCTTGTTGCCAGCGCAGTCCAGTTGCCGGGTCGCAGACCGACCCGTCCACGGGTGGTCGTCTTGGGTGGGGCCGGGTGGCGGTCGGATCGGTGATCGGCAGAACCGGGACGATAGACGGGATCGTTTCTCCCTGGGTCGCCGTTGCGATCTGCGGCAAGGGTCGCCTGTCTATATCGTTCGCCCATTAATCCACGTCGGGCCGTCGGAGTCGTCTCGCAGGATACAATTGGTATCGTCCGTCTCGCGCCGACCGGAGCCCGGGGGTGTGACCTGACTTCATCGTCGGGTCGTGGCCTCACGAGGGCGAGTCTCCCGCTTGTGGGGTGGAAGGCGGCACCCGCAACTCGTCCTGGCGTTCTGTCGCGTCTGCTATCCGGCCGACCCTCGTGGTCAGTCCCTGGGCTGTGCGGTCGTGCGGGAGAACACGCCAGTATCGCGCGTGACTCGTCCCGATCCTGGTCCGACCGCCGGTCGTCTCGGTCAGCTTCGATCGTTCTCGGGGTCGCGATTGATCGCGATACCTCGACTGTTGTGGTTGTGCCGGTCGGCCGTCCGGTCACGAACGTTTCCGCTCTTCGCTGGCCGGTCGACTCGATGGCGCTATCGGAATGCCGGGCGGTTCTCCCGAGTTACGGTCGGCAGGCGACTGCAGCGCACGGATCGGGTGTCGTGCTGATCGTTCTGGGGGCGATCCTGGGGCATTCGGGCCGTTTGAGCGATGATTCTCGTGGCTTGCGGATGCTGGGAGTACCCCTCGCGATAAACTACATACCACGATATAAATTGCTGCCGGCACAGCGGGTGTCGACCGGGCAGTTCCTGACGAATTCCGCCGAATCGGTCGCCGAACTGCCAGAATTCGTTGTCATCTCGCGAGAATCATCAGGAGTTGTTAAGTCCTGAGCGGACGTTTCAATGATCATGTCGGGGGGAGCCAGCAGTGACTTCGAGGGAGGGTTCACGGAGTGTTCACTCTGGGTGGAGTTTCGGGTGGAGTTGCTCGATGGGAACGGCTGGTGTCCGCTGACCGCGCTCGATCTTCCGGTCCGGGTCGTCCGCCAGCACGTTCAGGAGGACACCTGTATCGTTCACGTCGACGTGTCCGAGCGATCCGAAACCACCACCATCGCCCAGATGGCGGTCGACTGCGACCGGCGGTGTGCCTGCAACGTCATGACCGATCGGGGTCACATTCCCCACCTCAAGGAGGTCGGGGAGGACGGGATCGTGATCGGCACGCACCTCTCGGACCGGAGCGCGATCGGCAATTTGGTAACCGACCTCGAGGAGATCAGCAGGCGGGTCAGCCTGCGACGACTTTCCAGGCAGGGGACCGATTGCGACGCCGATCCGATCACGATCGACCTGTCCTCGCTCACCGAGAAACAGCAGGAGGCGGCCACGCTGGCCGTCTCGAAGGGGTACTACGAACAGCCCCGGGAGACGACCGTCGACCAGTTGGCCGACGAACTCGACATCTCCAAGTCCGCCGTCTCCCAGCGGCTCAGTGCCGTCGAGTCGAAACTGGCGACGGCCGTGTTCGACGATTGCGCACGATCGTAGGGCGGTTTTTGACCGGTTACGGCTCCGGCGGTGCCGGCGGTGGCGTTTCGGGTGGCGACCCGCCCGCGAAGCGTTCGGGTGGCCGTCGCTCGCGCCACGCCCGGAACCACGCTTCCGTTTCCCCGTCGGTCGCCTGCACGAGGTGCCAGTGGGGACAGAGATGAATCGGCAGGTCGAGGTCCGCCGCGATGGCCTGGACCTGCCGGGAGTGGTCGAGGGCGTACTCGATCCAGTCCTCGGTGTCGGTCAGGCGCTCGAACGCGCCCGCGAGTGATGGAGCACCCCGATCGCGGGCGGCTTGCAGTGTCGCACCCATCCGCGCGCTCCGGGCGTTGAACGGTTCGTGGAAGACGACGGCGGGGTCGATGGCGGCGATCCGTTCGAGGAGGTCCCGGAGGCCCGCCTCGTCCAGGTGGGGGTAGGTGGGGGACGCGAGGGCGTACACCGGTACGCCGGCGTCGGCGAACGATCCCAGGGCGTCGAGCCGACTCGTCGGATCGGGCGCGCGCGGTTCCAGGGCGCGGACGGCCTCGGCGTCGAGGGACGGAATCGACGTGCCGACCGTGACGTACTCGCCGGCGTCCCGGAAGACGTCGAGGTCGCGAAGGGCCCGCGTCGGATTCCGGGTCAACACGCGGACGTGCTTCTGGTGATCGGCCAGGACCCGGACGACCCCGGTCGCGATGGCCGCCGCCCGGTCGTCCATGTACGGATCCGTGCTGAAGGAGACGCCGACGATGCCCCGGCCGCGCTCGGTTTCCGTCCAGGTTCGTTTCCGGTCGAGGTGGGCGTCGAGGCGCTCGGGCAGGTCCTCGCGGTAGAGGACGTACTCGCCCCAGTCCTCCTGTGGTGCGTCGACGCCCATACTGTCGCGGATCATGTCCTGCCGTGCCCGGACCGGCGGCGTGGACGGGACGTAACAGAACGCACAGCCGTGACGACACCCCGTCGCGACGTTGACCACGTAATCGCAGACGCCGTGGACCGACAGCGCGGACTCGGAGAGGACCGCTTCGGTCGGGTCGTCGCCGGTCCGGACGGTTGGGGGCATCTCGACCGTCCTTGCTCGGGCGGACGTATTCGCCTTTCGTCCCCTTCGATGCGAGGGTCTGTCACACACCCACATATAAACTGCTGTATTATTCAGAACCGGGGCTATCGATGTCGAGACCCTGTCTAGAGACGTAATGAGGGACGAGTATCCACCGACGTCGATCGACGATCCCGAGTGGGAACGGATCGCCGACGACGTCCTGGCAGACAGCGACTACGACGCCGACCTGGGGAAGCGCATGGCCCGGGACGCGGTCCGGGTCGCACGGGGGGACCTCGACGAGGCCGAGTTCCACCTGAAGTATCACGAGGAGGTCCTCGCGGAGTTCGGCGAGGATTCGCGACCGACGGCCCCGGAGGGGTTCGATGAGTAGCGAAGAGAAAGGCGTCAGTCGTCGCTCGGTCCTGCTCGGGGCCGGCGCGGCGGCGGGCGCGCTCGGACTTGGGGGCGGGTACGTCGCCTCGCTCGGCGACCGCTCGGACATGGAAACCCCGCACAGTCTCGAGAACTTCCTGAACGAGAACAAGGTCGTCCACGGCTACTGTTCGCCGAACTGTCGGGGGAAGTGCCAGATGGACGTCTACGTCCGGGACGGGCAGATCCAGAAGGTCGAGCCGAAGGTCCCCGAAAACGAGGCGTACAAACGGTCGTGCACGCTGGGGCTCAGCCACACGCAGCGGGCGTACAACCCGACGCGGCTGAAGTACCCGATGAAGCGCACCGACTGGGAACCGGGTAACCCGAACACGACCGGGCGCGGCGAGGACGCCGAGTTCGAGCAGATTAGCTGGGGCGAGGCGCTGGATTACGTCGCCGACGAGATGCGCCGGGTCCGTCAGGAGTACTCGCCACAGAGCGTCTACTTCGAGCAGGGGTCGGGCAGCGACACCATCGGCGGGACGACCTTCGGTCGCCTCGCGGGCGCGTTCGGCGGGACGATGAAGTCCTGGTCGATCGACATCAACGTCGGCCTTGGCTTCCGCCGGATCACCGGCGGCGGCTACTTCAACACGCCGACGAACGCGGCGACCGACATCGCGAACGCCAACACGATCGTCATCTGGGGCGGGAACATCTTCGAGAGTCGCTTCCAGATGGACGCCTCGAAGGTGCTGGACGCGAAACAGAACGGCGCGAAGATCGTCGTCGTCGACCCTGTTTACAACACGACGACCTCGAAAGCCGACATGTGGCTGCCGGTCGAACCCGGCAAGGACGGCCACCTCGCGATGTCGATGATCAACGTCGCCTTCGAGGAGGACTACCTCGACCGGGAGTTCCTCCGCGAGCGCACGCTCGGACCGGCACTCGTCAAG
>DATFIX010000226.1:0-13779 GCA_035269625.1 Natrialbaceae archaeon | reverse complement strand
CTCGATCTCGGCGATCATCTCGTTGAACTCGACTGCGATCTGGGCCATCGCCTCGTTCTCGCACTCGGGGTCCATCCGCCGGGTGAAATCACCCCGGGCACACTCCTGCATTACGCTGCTGTACTCGGCCGCTTTCCGTTCGAGACGCTCGTTCATCGCCTCCGTCTCGGCGCGGGCCTCCTCCACCTCCGTGATTTTGGTTTCGAGCGCGTCGCGCATGTTCCCGAAGCCATCGTAGAGCCGGCCGATATTGTCGATGCGCTCGGTCTCGAACGTGACGTCCAGGTCGCCCGACTCCATCGCCTCGGTCTTGGCCGTCAGCCTGTCGATAGATCGGGCCGTGTTGCGTCCGAGAACGGTGCCCACGAGACCGATGACGAGGACGCCACCGAAGGTGGCCAGCAGGCCGTACTGCGAGACCGTGTTCACGAACCCGTAGGCCTCGGCCTTCTCCACGTGGACCAGCACGACCCAGTCGGTCCCCTCGACGGAAGCATACCCGACGAGGTACTCTTCGTCCGTGCCGATACCCGAGGACTGTCGGAGCGTGTCACCGGGGGTCGCTAGCTGGACCGTTCCCGGTTCATCCGCCGACCGCGCCGTCTCCAGGGGCGTGCCCTGGTACTGCTGGAGGTACTGGCTATCGTACTCGTCGAGGAGGATGGTCCCGTTCGTCCGGTCGACGACGAACGTGCTCCCGCTGTACTCGTTGGTCTGGAGGTTCTCCGTGACGTACCGGTCGAGTCGCATCGTCACCACGACGGCGTTGCCCGGCTGGTTCGGGACCGGGACGGCGTAGGCGATCAGGGGCACGGACTCGCCCTGTATCGTTCGCGTGAACGGGTCGGAAACGAACTGCCCCGACCCCGAGTAGACAGCGCTTCGGTCCGTCCAGGGTGCGTCGATGGTCGACAGCGACTGGCCCTGGTGGTCGGGGGTCGAACTCGCCTCGATCGAGTCGGTGGTGTAGTTCACGTAATAGAGCGTCTGGGTGTCGGGTGGCAACTCCTGCTTCCAGCCCTGGAGTGCCGTCTGGATTCCTGGAGTCCTGCCCTGCTGGACCACGCCCGACCGGGCGATGTTCGGCGCGAGCAACAGGTTTCGCTTGTTCCACGCCTCGAGGTTCCGGGCTTCTTGCTGTGCGATGCTCGAGTACTCCTCGTTCGTCCCGTCCCGTACCTCCTGTTCGATCTGTGCGGTGCCGACCACCCCGATGGTCGCGACCAGGACTGCAAGCAACAGGAGGGCGATCCCAAACTTGACGGAGTATCGCCTGCGAACGAACGCAGGGACGATTTTTCTAAAACCACCCATTGGATTGACCAGTCAAATTCTTCAATATTAAGCTTTTTTACCATTCTTCCGGGGTGCAAATCCTGACTACGGTGGACCGCACCACAACTCGACGCCATGAGGAGGGTTTCGGGACGATCCAGATATCGACCGGGACGGTCGGAACAGTAAACCCGTCACGAACCGAGATCAATGACGATGGCCTCCGACGTCGCCGATTCGATCGATTTCGACGAGACGATCGCGTTGCTGCAGGACCTCGTGCGAATCCGGAGCCCGTACTTCGAGGAGGCGGAAGCCGCCACGTTCGTCTACGAGTGGCTCGACGAGCGCGACCTCGATCCGGAGTACCATCACGTCAGCGAGCCCGAGATCACCGGGTTCGAGGGCGACAACGTGATCGCCCGCCTGGAGGGGGAGGATCCGGACGCGCCGACGTTACTACTCAACGGCCACCTCGACACCGTGCAGATCGTCGAAACGTGGGAGGAAGACCCGCTCTCGGGCCGCATCGAGGACGGCAAACTCTACGGGCAGGGGGCCTGCGACATGAAAGGCGGCCTCGCCGGAGCGATGGCGGCCTTCGAGGCCCTCGCCGAGGCCGACCGGGAGTGGGCCGGCGACGTACTCTTCACGGCGGTCGTGGACGAGGAAGGCCCGTACGGCCTCGGGACGAACCAGCTCATCACGGACGGGGTTCTCGACGACGTCGACGCCGCTATCGTTCCCGAACCAGCTCCAGTGCTCGCCCAGGAGGAGGTCGAGAACCCTGCACTCCTGCTTGGAGCCAGAGGGCGCTTTCTCTACGAAATCGAGGTATACGGCACGGCCGCCCACGGCGCCAAGCCCCACGAGGGCGTCAACGCCGTCGTCGACGCCGCCCGGATCGCCGACGCGGTGACGGAACTCCCCGTCGGGTCCCATCCGAAACTGGGCGAGGGCTCGGTCTGCCCGCTCCAGATCGAGGGCGGGAGCCAGACCCTCTCGGTGCCGGAACGTGCCACGGTCTACGCCGACCGGCACGTCGTCATCGGCGAAACCAGAGAGCGCGTGATCGCCGACGCCGAGGCGACCATCGAGGGACTCCACCTGGAATCGGACGTCGAGGTCGGGGTTCGGAAGGCCCCCGAACCCGACGTCGTGTACGGACCCTACGTCACCGACGAGGACCACGACCTCGTCCTGGCGCTACAGGGAGCGACCCGGAGCGTGACGGGCGTCGATCCGGCCATCGGGTACTGCGCGAGCATCGGCGACTTCAACTTCCTCGGCCACCGCGCCGGCCTGCCGACCGTGATCGTCGGGCCCGACGGCGGGAACGTCCACGGGGCCGGCGAGTTCGTTTCGACCGACGACGTGGTCGAGGTCGCCCGGATCGTCGCCGACGCCGCGTCGAGGCTGATCGGATAGCCGATCGGGTTACCGGCGTTCGCTTCAATGCGCGTTTCACCCAGGGCCAGGTATTACGATCCCCGGCACCGAACGAGTGGACGCCCATGTCCGAGCAAGCGAGAACCACGATGGTCTGGGTGCTGATCGGTGCCGGCGTCGTCCTCGGACTGCTCCTGATGCTGATCGGGGGGTCGCCCGCCATCTGAATCGGCACCGTGACACTCGAACCCGGACTCTCGGATCCGCACACGGCCACCGGCCCCACGAACCGACGATACCACCACCGTCCTGCCCGTTCCCGAACCGCTTTGTCCCCGGTCGGCCACGATACTCCATGGACAGTTCTACCGTCGTTCGTAACGCCACCATTCACACCGCGACCGAGCGCGGCACCGTCGAGGGCGACGTCCTGCTCGAGGACGGCGAGATCGCCGCCGTCGGTGAGGTCGACGTCCCCGACGCCGCCGAGGTAATCGACGTCGACGGCGCGCCCGTCACGCCCGGACTGATCGACGCTCATTCGCACGCTGGCATGGCCGAGTGGGGCGAACCCGAGGACGGCGACTTCAACGAGGGCACCGACTCGACGACGCCCCACGTCAACGCGCTGGACGGCTTCCACCCGCGCGACGAGGAACTGAAGTACGCCTTCCAGAACGGCGTGACGACCGTCTCCTCGCGCATGGGTTCTGCCAACGTCATCGGCGGCGTCATCACGTCGATGAAGACCTACGGGAAGGTCGCCGACGAGATGCTGATCAAGGAGGACGGCATGAAGGGCGCGATGGGCGAGAACCCCAAGCGCTTCCACGGCGAGGAGGAACGTCGCCAGCCCTCGACCCGCCCCGGCGTGGCCGCCACGCTCCGGCAGGTCCTGATGGACGCCGAGGACTACCGCGACAACAAGGAGAACGCCCAGGAGGCGGGCGAACCCTTCGAGCGCGACATCGGCATGGAGAACATGATCCGCGTCCTCGAGGGCGACCTCCCGCTGCGGGTCCACGCCCACCGCTCGGACGACATCATGACGGTCTTCCGGATCGCCGAGGAGTTCGACCTGGTCGACACGCTCTCGATCGAACACGCCACCGAGGGCCACCTCATCGCCGAGGAGTTCGCGAAGCGAGACGTCCCGGCAGTCGTCGGCCCGTCCATCTCCGCGGCCACGAAATACGAACTCCGCAACATCACCTTCGACACGCCCGGCATCCTGCACGACGCGGGCGTCACGGTCGCCATCCAGACCGACGCGCCCGTGGTCCCCCAGCACTACCTCGACGTCGCCGTCGGCCTCGCGGTCCGCGAGGGTCTTCCCGAGGAGGCCGCCCTCGACACCGTCACGCGCAACGCCGCCGAAATCCTGGGGATCGAGGACCGCGTCGGGACGCTCGAACCCGGCACCGACGCCGACCTCGTCGTCTGGGACGGCCCGTTCCACCACTTCGACACCCAGTCCCAGCACGTCTTCGTCGACGGGAAGCACGTCTTCGACCGCGAGGAAGACGCCGTCGACCCGCGCGACGAGTACGAGTGGTAGGCTGACCGGTCGCCACGGGTGAGGAGACGCGGGACGAACAGTCCGGTTCGGAAACCCACGACGTTTTTACCGACGTCACGCGAGCAGTCACCATGACCGACGATCCGGACGAACCCGACGCCACCGGTGAGGATCCGACCGACGGCCCGTTCGGTGACGGACCCGATCCGACCACCCCTGACGAGGACCCTGAATCGACGGACGACGAACCCGAACCGACGACGCCGTACGTCACCGAGGAGTACACCCACGAGGCCGACGACGGGACGGAGCTTGCAGTGCGAGTCTTCAGGCCCGAGGCGTCGGGGGTCGACGACCCCGTCCCGATCCTGCTCCAGCGAACGCCGTACGGCCGACCCGAGGAAGTGACGGGGAACTTCCGGTCGATGGCGCTGGACGCCGGGTACGCGCTCGTCTTCGAGGACGTCCGCGGTCGGGGCGACTCCGGCGGCGAGTTCCTGCCGTGGGTCTACGAGGCCGACGACGGGCGAGCTACGATCGAGTGGCTGGCCGACCGACCCTGGTCGACCGGCGACGTCGGTACGTTCGGCGGGAGTTCGCCGGGGCAGGTCCAGTTGTTCGCCGCCGCCGAGCGCCCCGAGGGCCTGCGGGCCATCTCGCCGATGTTCACCCCGAGTGACCTCCACCGCGCCGACTTCTTCCAGGACGGGGCAATGAGCGCGCTGACCTTCCTCACGTGGTCGCTGGACGACTCGGTCGCCGGCCACACCGTCGACCGCCTCGAGGACGACGGGACCCTGTCCGCCGACGTGGCGGAGCAGTGTCGCGAGGCGCTCGACGCGGCCCTCGACCGACTGCCGGAGCTGGCCCGCCATCGACCCCTCAACGACCTCGTGGACGACGTCTTGGCCGACGTGGACCTCCCGGACGGCGTGACCCCGGGCGACGTCGTTCCCCACTGGGACGCGTGGACTGGCCGCCCGGAGTACGACGACTTCTGGCGCTCGTTCGACCCCGAACCGGAGTACGGCCGGATCGAGGTCCCCGGCCTCCACGGGACGGGGTGGTGGGAACTCTGCCAGTCCGGGACCCTGGCGAACTTCGCCGGGTTGCGGGATCGCTCGCCGGCCCCACAGCACCTCGTGGTCGGACCCTGGGCGCACCAGTTCACTGGCCCCGAACTCGGCGACCTCGACTTCGGCGAGGACGCGTCCCTGATGGGCTACGGCTACGGCGAACTGCAACTCGCGTTCTTCGACGCCCACGTCAGGGGGGACGGCGAGTTCTACCCCGACGGCGACCGCCTCGTCGAGACCTTCCGGACCACTGTCATCGACGGAGAAAACGGTGAGGGTGGCGGCGAGTGGACGGCCCACCACGACTGGCCGCCGACCGACGCCACTACGGAGCGGTGGTACCTCCACAGCGACGGCGACGCCGCGGCCAACCCCGAGGACGGCGTCCTCGACCGCCGACGCCCGGCGAAGTTCGAACCCGCAGACGAATACACGCACGATCCGACGGACCCCGTGCCGACCCGCGGCGGCCCGCTGTGCTGTGGCGAATCGTCGCCCGACCCCGGCCCGGTCGATCAGCGCCCGGTCGAAGCCCGATCTGACGTGTGCACCTACACGACGGCCCCGCTGTCCGAGCCCCTCGAACTGGCCGGCCCCGTAACGCTCAGACTGACGGCGATTACAACCGCGCCGGACACGGACTTCACCGGGAAACTCGTCCACGTGACCGACGACGGCCCGGCGTACAACCTCTGTGAGGGGATTCGACGCGTGCGGTACCGTCACGGTCGAGACCGGCCCGTCCCGATCGAACCGGGCGAACCGTTCCGGGTCGAGATCGACCTGTGGGCCAGTCACCACCGGATCCCGGCCGGCGATCGCCTTCGCCTGGAGGTCGCCAGCAGCAACCATCCCCGGTTCGATCCGCACCCGGGGACCACGGACCCAGTTCCGTGGGAGACCGACAGCGAGGACGTCCGGATCGCCGAGCAGACCGTCTTCCACGAGACCGACCGCGAGAGCGTCCTCGAACTTACCGTTCGGCGCTGAAACGGGCGGACACGAAATCGAATTATCAGTCCTTGCGGTCGAGGGCCGCTCGAACGGCGGCCTCCGGGATCAGGTAGGGATCGGGCAGGGCGAGGTCGGCCGCGTCGGGGTCCCCCGTCGAATCCCCGCCGTCACCCGACGGGCGTTCGAACGCCGTCCACGCCGCGTCGATTCGGTTCTCGGCCAGTTCGACGGCGGCAGCGATCGGGTCGTGGTCGGGGCCGGAAGGCGTCCCGTTCGGGTTCGCCATCGATCGCACCTCGGACGCGACCGTGGCGTCCACGATCGAACCGAGCCAGGGGTGGTCCGGCGACGCCGACTCGCCGACCGGTTCCCAGTCGGCCGTGTCTGCTTCCGGCCCGACGGCCGCTGCACCTGCTTCGGTGGCCGTTTCCCCACCCTCCGACCGACGAAATCGCTCCCGGGCGGTAATGGTCACGCCGACGCGACTGTAGTCGTCGAGGGGCCCTTCCAGTGACCGGCCGTCGATGCCGCCGGCCGTCGACGCCCCGCTCCAGATCGCCTCGGGACCGTCGACGAGGTCGATCGTGACCGAAACGACGGCGTCCGGATAACCGTCGTCGGCCTGGAGGCGGGCGAGCGGCGTGTTCCAGTAGTGATACGGTTCGGACTGGATGGGATTGGAACCGCCGGGACGAACCGTAGCCTCGACCGGGGCGGCGAGGAACCGGCCGTCGGCGGTCGAATCCGGGCGCGACTCGGCGACGCCGCCGAACCGGTCGGCCTCGTAGGGCGTGAGGACGTCGGCTACTGCCGACAACCAGCCAGGAAGGTCGAGGGCTGACGTCCACTCGACGGTCGCCTCGTACGTCCGGGTCACCGTGACGCCGGTCGGGGCCGGATCGCGGGCGACGCGGAACGCGTGCCGAACGCTGAAGACCGGAGCGATCGAGTGACCACAGGTCCGTTCGCGGGTGTCGCGTGGGCGGGTCGCCCACGGATCGTCGTCCCCGTTAGTCATCTCGTCACGCGTACTTCGTCCCGACACAAACCCCTGTCGGGGACGTGCCGTCTGCCCCGGAATTCGGCGAAATTATCACCAGAACAGAACGACCTTCACGGTGACTATAAACTGGTTGGCAAATCAAGCCGATGCTATATCCTGGGTATCTGCGTACAGTTATTTCCAGTGGGGGAGAAAACTCATGGCAACCTGTAATCAGTGCGGGGGATTCGTAACCCGGAACTTCGTTCGGGTGTTCGGAGACAATCACGGGGAAGTGTACGCCTGTCCGAGCTGCAGTTCACTTTCCGAACTGATGGAACGTGGAGGTGCCGAAAAGGGACTGTAAACCGGTGGTGACTGACCCGAACGCTTAGTCGATTGCTAACGTAGTCTACACTATGCCAGGCGAACCTGCATTCGAGATGGTGCTCGAGGGTGACCTCGACGACGCCCTGGTCGTGGGGATGGCCGAACTCGGCGTCGGGGGGCTGACGACCGTCGATTACTGCGCGACGAACATGGAGTCCACGCCCATCGGTCACGTCCGGTCGCGGAACCTGCCTGACCTCACGCCATTTTCGGACGGCGTCCCGCGACAGCCGATGCGCCTCTACAGCCTCGACGGGACCGGCGTGAGCGTCCTGGTCAGCGAGGTGTTCCTCCCGGTCTGGGTCGCCGAGCCGCTGGCCGACGCGCTGATCGAGACGGCGACCGACCAGGGCGTCGAGGAGATCACGGTCCTGAACGGGAGCCAGTTCCCGCACCGCGAGAGCGAACACGCCGTCTACCACGTCGCGACCGACGAGTACCGCGACCGCCACTTCGGGGGCGAGGATCCCGAACTCCCGCCGATGGCCGGCGGGTTCTTCGACGGCGTCATTTCAGAACTCCTCGTGCGCGGCCTGGAGGGCGAGGCTCCGTCGGTGGGGGTGCTCGTCACGCCGACGCACCCGCCGGGGCCCGACCTCGACGCAGCACTGCGGTTCCTCGACGCGCTGGAAACGATTTACGGTCTCGAAGTCGACGAAACCGAACTGCGCGAGCGTGCCGCGGAGACGAAACGCTACTACGAGGAACTTGCCCAGCGGATGCAGGCGCTCCGGGAGGAAGAAACGCCCTATCTGGGCCGTGATTTCCCGGAAGACAGGATGTACATGTGACTCTGCTCTACCCCCCGTGATTCGGCCGACCTCCATGGGATTCGACCGGGTTTCTGTCGAGATGAGAGTATATACCCGTTGCCCGCGATAGAATACCCATGACCGAACACTCGCACCCATCGCACGACTCGTCGGCCTGGGACACCCCGGACTTTTGCCCGTTCTGCGGGACCGAACTGACCGACCCGGGGCAGGGATTCCTCGATCACCTCGAGGAGTCGCCCACCTGCAAAGAGCGCTTCGAGAACTGGCGCGAGGCGATCGCGTCCGACATCGGGAGCGAGTGGAGCGGCTAGCCGGACCGTTTCGGTGATCGTCGGTCCGGGAACGACCTAAGACCGTGGGTCGCCTCGATACTGGCATGGCACCGACCAGACGGATCGTCCTGGACGTTTTGAAGCCCCACGACCCGGAACTGCCGGAGTTCGCCGACCAAGTCGCAAGGGTCGACGGCGTCGACGCAGTCAACGTCTCCGTGATCGAGATCGACAAGAAAGTCACCAACGTCAAACTCACGCTCGAGGGCGAGAACCTCGAGTACGATCCGATCCAGGACGTCATTCAGAACCTGGGCGGGACGATTCACTCGATCGACGAGGTCGCCTGCGGGGACTACGTCGTCTACGAACCGACCACGTCGTCGCTGGTCAGGCCGGCCTGGCTCCGGTAGTCAGACCCGATTCACTCCCCTGGGTTGCCCGGAACCGAACGTACTAGTGGCGTGCCGGGGACGCTCGAACTAGACTCGCATCGTGAGAACGCCCTCACTCCCGGACGTCTCGACCGAGACGAAACTCGTCGTCGGCCTGATCGGCGGCTCCGAGTTCGTCAACCACGCCTACCTGGTGCTGTTTCCGCCGATCCTGGGTTTTCTCGCGACCGACTTCGAGGTCAGCCTCGGGATGCTCGGGCTGGCGATGGGGCTCCAGGGGTTCACGAACACGGTCTTTCAGCTTCCCTTCGGCTACCTCTCGGACAACTACGACCGGCAGTTCGCGCTCGCGCTCTCGCTGGCCCTGAGCACGGGCAGCGTGTTCGTCATCGCGCTCGCACCCACCTTCGAGGTCCTGCTCGCCGGCCAGGCGTTGCTCGGGATCGGGGTGGCGGGCCACCACCCGGTCCATTTCCCGCTGCTGGCCGCCGCGACACCCGAGAACCTGCGGGGCCGGGCGTTCAGCATCCGCGGGTTCCTCGGCAGCCTCGGGTTCGCCGCGCCGCCGGCCGTCGTCACCGGCGTGATCGCCGTGCCAGGACTGACCTGGCGTCACGCGGTCGGCCTCATCGGCGCTTTCGGGGCGGTCTACGCCGCGATCACGCTGCTGACCTTCTGGCGATTCGTCGACGACGAGGTGACGACGCCCGACGGGGCGGGGTCGACGGCGACCGCCGACGAGCGATCGATCGGATCTCGGATCCGGTCGGAACTCCGGGCGATCGTCGCTGCGCCCGCCATCGTCGCCCTGGCCGTCCTCGCGCTCGCGTCCTCGATCGCCGGGTGGGGCGTCACCACCTACGTCGTCGTCCTCCTCCAGGACGGCTACGGGGTAGCGCTGAACGTCGCGAACCTCACACTGACTGGGATGTTCGTCGCCGGAGCCGTCATGGTCCTCGTGGGGGGCGACCTCTCGGACCGGTACGCCGCCGGGCCGGTCATCCTCTCCAGTTACGCCGGGCTCGCCGTCCTCGTCGCCCTGCTCGCCTCGCTCGTGGTCTCGCCGGTCCTCGCCGTGCTCGTCGCCCTGGTCCTCGGCGGCGTTCGATCCCTCGGGGGCCCCGCCCGGTCGAAACTCGCGGACGTCCTCTCGTCGCGGTCTGACCTCGGCCGCAACTTCGCGATCATCACGGTCGGCACGATGTCCGGGAGCGCGATCGCACCGCCGGTGTTCGGTGCCCTCATCGAACGCGCCGGCCTCCGCGTCACCTTCTTCGTGGTCGCCGCGGTCGCCCTCGTCGCCCTCCTCATCACGCTCGCGATCCTCCAGGCCTACGGCGCCGAAACGGGATTCGTGGCCGGTCCCGCCGGCGGGGACGATTGATCGACGCTCCGCTATTCCGTCAGGAACCCCAGGCACTCAGCCGTTCAGGTGCCCCAGGAGGAGGTCGGCGACACGATCCGGGTACTCGTGGGGAATCCAGTGGGTGGCGTCCGGGAACCGTTCGAGTCGGCCGTCAACGCAATACTCGACGCTCTCCGTCGCCATCTCCGGAACCAGCGCCCGGTCGTTCTCCCCCCAGACGATCAGCGTCGGTGCCTCGACGCGCTCCTGTGGCAGGTCCGCCCCGTGCCGGAACAGGGCCCGGTACCAGTTGATCATCGCGGTCGGGGCACCGTCGCGAGACCAGGCTCGACGGTAGCGGTCGAAATCCGTCTCGCTGAAGGCTCCCGGGTTCGCCCCGTCCCGCATCGTGCGCACCCAGAACCGGAAGTCGTCCCGCGCCGAGAGCCATTCGGGGACCCGAGGAACCTGGAAGTAGAACATGTACCAGCTCTTCCGGAGCTGGGTGAGGTTGGACCTGAGCGTCGCTGCTAACACCGTCGGATGTGGGACGTTGACGATCCCGAGTCGGTCGACGACGTCGGGATGCCGGAGCGAAAGATCCCACGCGACGCCGGCACCCCAGTCGTGACCCACCACGTGGGCGGATTCGCGATTTTCGGATTCGATCAGTTCGACGACGTCCCGCGCGAGCCGGGCGATTCGGTAGGATCGAACACCGGCCGGTTTGTCGCTCCGGTTGTAGCCACGCTGGTCGGGGACGAGAACGCGATACCCGGCATCGACGAGCGGTTCGAGGTACTCCCGCCAGCCGTACCAGAACTCCGGGAACCCGTGGAGCAGGACGACCAGCGGGTCGTCGGGATCGCCGGCCGCGACGACGTGCAGTCCGACGTCGTTCACCTCCCGGAACGTGGACTCGGCCGACGGAACGTCCGGGAGGGGCGCCGACGCCGAGTGGCGACCGGGGTCGCTCATCGAAGCGGGGTATGGACTCCCGGTCCAAAACGATGCCGACGGGAGCCCTTCCCGTTCGATCACCGATTTCGTTCGGGTCAGTGCTCATGTCGTTCCGAGTCTTTTCGAGGGTATGAATCGGCTGGACGTCCGCCGTGCCTGGGATCAGGTCTCCACGACGTACGCAAACCGCCGGAATCCGCGGGGATCGGACGCCGCGCTGATCGAGGACCTCCTGGACCGGCTTCCGCCGGATCCGTTGGTGCTCGACGTCGGATGTGGCGACGGTGCCAGGACGCTCGCCAATCTCCCCCACGGCAGTCTCGGGCTCGATTTCTCCCGTGTCGCAATCGACCTGGCGGCCGAAACCGTCCCCCGGGCGCGACTCCTGCAGGGAGACGTCACCGCTCTTCCAGTCGCGGACTCGACAGTCGACGGGATCACCGCCTACCACGTGGTCTTCCACGTTCCGCGGACGGAGCACCCTGCAATCTACCGGGAGTTCGCCCGCGTCCTGAAACCGGGCGGGACGCTACTCATGACGCTTCCGGGCGGTCGGTTCGAGACCGTCCGCCGGGGGTGGATGGGCGGAACGATGTTCTTCTCCGCGCCCGGGCGCGAACGGACCCTCCAGCAACTGCGCGACGCCGGGTTCGAGAACGTCCGGACCGAACTCGTGGACGATCCGCTGGGATCGAGTAGCGAATTCGTCTTCGCGACGCTTTCAAAAACGGACTGAGGTGCCGAGCCGGCGCCTGGCGGTCAGTTCAGCAGGTCCGAAACCACGTCGATCGCAGCGGAGAGTTCCCTCCCGATCGCCCCGAGGACGCCGCCCAGTCGGATTTCGAACGGGTCGGCGCCCAGAGACCGCGAGACTGCGCCCGGTCGAGCTCCGGCACCGGCCACGGCGACCGTCCGGTCTCGCACCCGGAATTCGAGCGTGAGGTCGGTCACGGTCAACAGTTCCGAGAGGTCCGTCCCGATCCCCGCCGGTCGTCCACGGGCTGCCCTGATCGCGTCGCCGATCGACCGGAATTCGACGAACAGTCGCTCGCCGGTCGACTCGACTTCGGCTCGTGCTCCGTTCACCGCGATCGTGAGGTCGGTCGCGACCGAGAGCGGCGCGCGCGCCGGGGTGGCCCGCTGGTCAGTCACGTTCGCGAGTCGTGATCCGGACCGTTCCATCGAGGTGCCACTCCGCGTGGTCGGCGTCCTCGCCGGTCGTGCTCGGGACCTGGACGGTCATGTCCTCGAAGTCGTAGATGATCTCGGTCCCTCGTCCGGTCAGTCGGTCGTACAGGCCGACCGCCAGGTCTGGCCAGGTGGTCGATTCTTCGATACGCTCGTCTGGTGTGTCGGATTCAGCCATTCGTTTCCCCCACACCAAAGACCACGTTGGAATCCATCATAAATACACTACCCAACCCGTCAGGAAAGCGACGCCGACGGAGAAGAGGCGGAACGACCATTCCACGTCGTCCGTGAGTAGTCCCACGTTCTGGCCACGATAACTTCTACAACCGAGGCACTCGTTGGAACGGCGAGGACTCACGCAAATGCACGACGATCCAGATTCGGTGGCCAAGTATGGCACCTGGCCCTCGCCGATCACGGCCGAGATGGTCGCCAGCGCCGGCATCGCCTTCGGACACGTCGCGCTCGACGGCGGGGCCGTCTACTGGCGCGAGGAACGACCGACAGAAGACGGTCGCGGAGTGATCGTCCGGAACGACGGAGCGGCGACAGCGGGCGACGCTCGCGAGGCGAACGAGGACGTCATCCCGGATGAATTCGACGTCCGCACCCTCGTCCACGAATACGGTGGCGGCGACTTCGCCGTTCGCGACGGCGTCGTCTACTTCGCCCGGTACGACGACCAGCGCGTCTACCGACAACCGATCGACGGGAATCCGGAACCCATCACTCCCGAACCGGAAACGGACCGCGGGCTCCGGTACGCCGATTTCGAGGTGAGCCCGGACGGCGATCGCCTCTACTGCGTCCGGGAGGATCACGACGCGATGGAGGGTGCAGAGAGCGATGAGACCGACGCCGCCGACGAACCAGTGACGACGCTCGTCTCCGTTCCGACCGACGGCAGCGGGGACCCGCAGGTCGTCGCCTCGGGCCATGACTTCTACGCCGCGCCCCGACTCTCGCCGGACGGCGACCGCCTCGCGTGGCTCACCTGGGACCACCCGCGAATGCCCTGGGACGGTACCGAACTCCACGTCGCCGACCTCGCGGCCGACGGCACCCTCTCGAACGCGCGCGTCGTCCTGGGCGGGCCGGACGAGTCTGTCTTCCAGCCAGCGTGGCGATCCGACGGCGTCCTCCACGCCGTCTCTGATCGGACGGGGTGGTGGAACCTCTACCGTCGCGAGGCCGAGGACTGGATCCCTTACCGCGAGGAGGCCGCGGAGTACGGGAATCCAGACTGGCAGTTCGG
>DATFIX010000225.1:0-2080 GCA_035269625.1 Natrialbaceae archaeon | reverse complement strand
TTTTCCCGGTCCACCGACGATTCGACACCGTGACAAAGGCAGGCAAAACCCCGGTCGAAACGCTCTCGACCGGCCACCGGGTTCGATTGCCGCTGGCGGTAACGTTCGACGCGTTCGGCGGAGCGTTCCTCGCGCGCGCCGGACGACTGCGGGAGCGACTCCCGGCAGAGTGTGTCCCCGTTCAACTCGCCCCCGGCGTCGGAACGATCGTGCTGGCCGGCGTGGACTACCGCGACGTCGGAGGGTTCGAGCCCTACGGCGAGTTCGCCGTGATCGTCCCCTGCGTCCGTGGTGGCCAGGACGTACCCCTGCTCGGTGCGCTGACCGGCGAGATCGGGGGTCACGTGGACTTCCTCCCGGTGACAACCGAGGCCTCTGTCGCCCTGGGTCGGGAGATCTGGGGCTATCCGAAGGTCCTCGCCGACGTCCGGTTCGACCGTCGCGGCGGGGGCTGGACCGTCACCCTGGAACGCGAGGGACGACTGATCTGCCGGCTCAACGGGCCGATCGCGCGCCCGCGTGGCCGGACGACGACGGCGTCTTCGTACACGACGAAGGAGGATCGGCTACTCCGGACCAGAATCGACATCGACGGCCCGTTCGGACTCCGACCGTTCGATCCACGCGTCCGCGTCGAGTGTGGCCCCGACGAGTACGGGCGAGTACTTGCGGACCTCCTGCTCGGACGGCGGTCCGTCGCCAGCCTGGTCGGCCGACGGGTCGGCGCGCGACTGTACGCCGGCGAGAGCGTTTGAATCGTCGTCAGGTGGGACACCTGGGCGGCCGAACGATCACGTCCCGACGACGGTCAACAGAAATCGAACGACGAGAACATCCGGACAACCGTCGATTCCCCTGGCCGCCGATCCACGGATTCGGTCTCGATTGGCAAAGAGAGACGAGCAATGGCCCCGTCCCCCCAGATCGAGGCGTGCTCGTCGCGGGGGTGTCCTGGCCCCCAGTCACGCCATCCGCGCGAAGGGACGTAGTTACGCGGGCATTGCCAACCGACGACGGGGATTTGACCGACGGTAAGAACCTATTACAATCCCGGAACGCGGTCGATACCGTCAGGCCGGTTCCGCCGACGCGTCCGTCTCCTCGGCCGTACGGAGTCCGTTCTCCCCGGGCGTGACTCGCCGTTCGAGTGCTAGCAGACCGACCGCGAGGAGCCCGCACATCGCGATCAGCGTGGGCCAGAGCCACTCCTGGACGCCGACATCGAAAAAGGCCCCACCGATCACCGGTCCGACGCCAAACCCGATCCGTTTGGCCACCTCGACGATGGACAGCTGCGTGCCGCGCGTACCGACGTCGCTCATGTCGCTGACCAGGGCCGTCAGGATGGGCGAGTGGAGGAGTTCGCCGACGGTTCGCAACACCAGGAAGGCACCGACGAGACCGATCCCGACGACCGCCGGCGCGGGATAGGCGGCCAGGATCGCCACGAAACTGGCCGCCCAGAACGCGGTCGAGAGGACGAGCCCCCGCGTCCGGCGATACTGCCTGGCCCAGGCGACCACCGGCAACTGGAAGAGCACGACCACGAGCGGATTGAGGACGTACAGGGTCCCGATCTCGGCGCTCGAAAGCCCCAGATGACCCTCGGCAAACACCGGGACGGTGGACTGCATCTGGGCGTAGGCAATCGCAAACCCGACGTTGAGAATCGCCACGGCGAACATCCGGGGCCGGGTGACGATCCGGCCGAGGTTCCCGACGGTCCGTCGCACGCCCGTCGCCTCGCCACCCTCGTACGCTCGCGGGAGCGTGACTGCCAGGACGATGGCGACAACTCCGGAGGTCACGCCGTCGATCACGAACACCGACTGTGCCAGTAGACCGAACAGCAGCCCACCGGCCACGAACCCGCTCCCGAATCCGACGTTGTTCGCGACCTTCAGCAGGCCGTAGGCCCGGTCGCGCTCCTCGCCGCTGGTCAGGTCGGCAACCATCGCGTGGCTGGCCGGCGTGTACAGCCCCATCGTCGCCCCCGCCGCCGTGGCGACGGCGATGAACCCCGGCGCGGTTTGGACTCCCGCGTACGCCGCCAGCGTGAACGCCGACGTCGCCATGCTCA
>DATFIX010000224.1:0-4147 GCA_035269625.1 Natrialbaceae archaeon | reverse complement strand
CCGAGCAGCGAGTACTTGTTGTTCGAGGCGTACCCGCCCGCCACCAGGCCCAGTGACGCGAGCGACGAGACGGCGAACACGAACACCAGGCCGATCTCGGGATCGGCCACCTGGACGCCGGGGTGGATCGGGATGACCGCGAACCCGAGCAGCGCCGACAGCGGGACGAGTATCGGGGCGAGGTCCCACGCCGGTCGATCGACGGCCTCGGGAACGATGAGCTCCTTCGACAGGAGACGTATCGAGTCGACGACGATCGTTCCGATGCCCGCCGGGCCGACGCGGTTGACCGAGATCCGGTCCGTGAAGGCGGCGGTGATCTTTCGCTTTGCCCACGGCCCCGCCACGGCCGCGTTCAACAGGACGAACGTGCCGATGAGCGTGGCGCCGATGAGCGCGGCGACGAACTCGCCGAGGACGCCGAACCCGCCCAGGTTGAGCCAGTCCGAGATCATCTCGGGCAGCAACAGTCCGGCCATCAGCGATCCACCTCCCCGAGCACGAGGTCGAGACTGCCCAGCGACGCGATGAGGTCGGCCAGGTATTCACCGTTCGCCATCTCGGGCAGCGCCTGAACGTTGCTGAAACACGGACTCCGGATCTTGAACCGGGCCGGTTTCTCGGTGCCGTCCGACCGCATGTAGATGCCGAGTTCGCCCTTGGCCCCCTCGACCGCCCGGTAGACCTCTTTGCCTTCCTCGGGCTTGAGGGACCGGGGCACGTTGGCCTGGATGTTCCGCTCGTCCTCCGGCCAGTCTTCGAGCAGGTTCACGCACTGCTCGATGATCTTGGCCGACTCCTCGACCTCCCGCAGACGGACGAGCACGCGACTGAAGTTGTCCTTGCCGTCCTCGGTGACGACGTTCCAATCCAGTTCGTCGTAGTACCCGTACGGGTCGTCGCGACGGACGTCGTAGTCCACGCCGGACCCCCGGGCAACCGGACCGGTCACGCCGTACTGTTTCGCGACCTCCGGTTCCAGGATCCCCGTCCCGACCGTTCGAATCTGGTAGATCTCGTTCCCGGTGAGGAGGTTGTGATAGTCCTCCAGTGACTGGGGCAGGTCGTCGAGGAAGTCGCGGATCTTCTCGAAGAACTCCTGGCGTGGCTCCGGCAGGTCCCAGGCGACGCCGCCGACGCGGAAGTAGTTGAACATCATCCGCTGGCCGGTCAGGTCCTCGAGGATGTTCTGGATGACCTCCCGGTCTTTCATCGCGTACATGTAGGTCGCGGTGAAGTCCCCGACGACGTCGAGGCCGTACGTCGCCACGGCCAGGGCGTGGCCGGCGATCCGCGAGAACTCGGCGCTCATCGTCCGGATGATCTGGGCGTACTCCGGCACCTCGACGTCCGCCATTTCCTCGATGGCGCGCGCGTAGGCCCACTCGTTGAGCAACCCGGCGGAGGTGTAGTCCCACCGGTCCGGGTAGGGCATGATCTGGTGGCGGTACGTGCTCTGCTGGCACATTTGCTCTTCGTTTCGGTGCAAGTACCCGATGTCGGGTTCGACGTCCGCGACCGTCTCGCCGTCGAGCGTGGTCTTGAGGTGAAGCACGCCGTGGGTCGCCGGGTGGTGCGGACCGATGTTGATGAACATCGTGTCCGATTCGGCGTCCTCCTGGTCGTCCTGGAGCGGGTTCTTGTGGGACTCCAGCGTGACGATCTGGGGCTTGTTCTGGTCGTAATCCATCGCGAGCGGGTGGCCCTGCCAGGTCCGGGGCAGGAGGATCCGCTCGAGGTTCGGGTGGTCCTCGTACTGGATGCCAACCAGGTCGTAGGCCTCGCGTTCGTGCCAGTCGGCGGTCCGGTAGACCGGTTCGGCGGACTGGCTGACGGGGTCGTCCTTCGCGGCGGGAACGACCACGCTCACCTCGTGGGTCGCGTCGTCGTACTTCTTGAGGTGATAGATGCTCTCGTAGCGGTCCTCGTACTCCTGGGCGGTGACCGCCGAGAGGTGATCGAAGCCGGCCTCGTCCCGGAGTTTGAAGAGGACGTCCTGGACGTCGTCCGCGCCGATCACGAACGCATCGGCGTGGACGTGCGGCTCGCGGTCGCGGACCGCGTCGCCCAGGAGTTCCTCGATGGCGTCGTAATCGAGGCCTTCCTCGGTGACGCCGACGTCGGGTTCGGGCTCTTCAAGACTCATGGCGAATCAGCCCAGTTGTAGCGCATGACGAGCGTGTCTTCGTCGATCTCTTCGGCGAGCTGGTTCACGAGTTCGTCGCGTTCCAGTTCGCCGAACTCCTCGAGTTCGTATGGCTTGACGGTGACCGGGCTCGACTCCCCGTTGGCGATGCGTTCCTGCAACTTGGCGACGCCGTAAATCAGCGCCTCCGGGCGGGGCGGACAGCCCGGAATGTGGATGTCGACCGGGATGACCTCCTCGGCCCCCTTGACGACGTTGTACCCCTCCTGGAACGGGCCGCCGGAGATGGTACACGATCCCATCGAGATGACGAACTTCGGTTCCGCCATCTGGTCGTACACGCGCTTCATCCGCGGGGCGAACTTCGAGACGATGGTCCCCGGGACGATGATCACGTCCGCCTGCCGTGGCGACGATCGCGGGACGCCAGCGTGGAACCGGTCGAGGTCGTGCTTGAGCGAGTACGTGTGCATCATCTCGATGCTGCAACAAGCGATCCCGAACTGCAGCATGAACATCGACGACCCCCGGGCCCAGTTCATGAACTTGTCGAACTTGGTGAGGATGAACGGGGACGTCCCGAGCATCTGCCGGAGTTTCGAGTTGAACCGGTCGTCGACGCCCGGTCCTGCTCTCGCCTCGCGGGTGTCGGTCCGTGGTTCGCTACTGGCTAACCCGTCTGTGGTTGTATCCTGACTCATTGGTTACTCCGCTCGTTGTCGGTTCGGTTCCGGTCGCGGGCTCTGGACCCATTCGACCGCACCGTTGCGCCACGCCCAGGCGAGTCCGACGACGAGGACGCCGATGAACACCAGCATGGGGAACAGCGCGGTGGCCAGATCGGTCGCCGCGAGCGCGTCCTCGTAGATGACCGCCCAGGGGAAGATGAGGACGGTCTCGATGTCGAAGACGACGAACAGCAACGCGACCATGTAATACTGGATGTTGAACCGGATGCGCGTCCCACCGGTCGGGACCTCGCCGCTCTCGTAGGTGGCGCGTTTGTCTCGTTCCGGGACGCTCGGCCGCAGCAGGGCCGAGATTCCGATCATCGCGACTGGAATCCCGACCCCGACGACCGCGAACGCCCCGATGGCGATCCACTGATTCATAATATGGAAGTCTCCGTAACGTGGGCGGATTAGGAGGGGTCCCACATAAGGCTTGACTTTAGGGAAAGCCACTTTTTCGCCGAAGGACGGCGGGTCGAGAGGGCAATCCCCCGGAAGGACCGCACGGGAACCCGGGACCGAACCGGTATCGGAACCGATGTGACGGTTCCCCTCGATCACGCAAGCAGTGTTGTCTGTTTTACCCATTCGAAATCCGGGGACGAGGCGAGTCTGCACGGCGATTGAAACGAATTCGGCCGAGGGTTGGCCTCGAAACGGTCATCCTCTGCCGGCTAAAACGCTCGTGGGCGACGACGGCGGCCCATTCCAATCGTGGGGACGATTGGGCGATTAACGAAATACTTACTACGCACACGACGCGAGTTACTAATATCGAAATGGGTTTTATTAACGCCGGCACGAACGTCGGACAGTGTAGACGGTCGCGGTTCGGCGAACTGTTGCGCTCGGACCCCGACATGACGTTCTTCCACCCGCCCAGCATCTTCGATTTCCGGGAGCGGCCGGAAGTGCTGGGTCCGATCAGCGACGTAATTCCCTCCTCGCCGGTCTTCGAGATGTATCCGATCGGGCTAACGAGTCTGGCCGACTCGCTCGAACGCGAGGGCTACAACGCGCGGATCATCAACCTGGCCCACGAGATGCTGACGGACCCGGAGTTCGATCCCGAGGCGGACATCGCGGCGTGTTCGGCCCGGTGGTATGGCGTCGACCTCCACTGGCTTCCGCACGCGCACGGCGCGATCGAGGTCGCCCGCCTCGTCAAGAAGCACCATCCCGACGCGCCGGTCATCTTCGGGGGCCTCTCCTCGACGTACTATCACGAGGAACTCGTCGAGTATCCGTCGGTCGATTACGTCCTCCGCGG
>DATFIX010000223.1:0-5122 GCA_035269625.1 Natrialbaceae archaeon | reverse complement strand
ACCGGTGACGGGGATTTCTCACGGCTTTGCTCGCATCTGCGCCACGAGGGCGTCCGGGTGGAGGTGATGGCCTTCGAAACCTCGACGGCGGAAGAACTGATCGCGGAGGCGGATAGCTTTATCGACCTCTCGGAGCGACAGGAAACGTTTCTGCTCTGAGGGCGACGCCGTCGCTACGATCACGTAACGTTGCAAAGAAATGTCGGCTTTCTCGCCGCCAGTGCCGCCGATCAGACGGGCCGACCGTCGGTGCCGGAAGTACCGACGACGAGCGTGCCGACTGCGAGTCCGAGGGAAGCGAGCGCCAGTCCGACCAGGGGAATCGGAGCGCCGATGTCCCCCGACGCGAGAATCGTCCCGCTACTGACCGCCAACAGGAGTGCGCCGACGCCGACCTTGAGTCGATCCATTGCTTGCCAGCCTCTATACAGCAGGGGGTATATATTTCCCATGATCAAAGAGATTATTACTGAAATAAAGGTCACGCCCGGGACGGTCGGCCGCGGTCGAAGCCCTTTCGTCCGGCCCGACCGAACGAATCGCCGATGAACGACGACACGGACGTCGCCCAGCTGCGGACGATCGCCGATTACCAGTTCGGGCGCGGTGCCGGGCGCGGCCTCTTTCCGGCGGACGAGACCCGCGAGTACAAGCGGACCACGTCGGGGCGCGTGGCGCAGGTGATCGCCGACGAGGGACGGCTTGTCTCGCTCGGTGTCGATGGGCGGTTCACGCTCGGATTCGCGGGCGGCAAACGCCTCCTGTCGGCGTTCGATCCGCCGACCTGCCGGGTGTCCGTCGGCGAGGAGAGCGAACCCTTCGTCCGCGACGGACGCAACGCCTTCGCGAAGTTCGTGACGGCGGCGGACGACGCGATCAGACCCGGGGACGAGGTGGTCGTCGTGGACGGCGACGACGCCCCGCTCGGGGTCGGTCGCGCCGAACTCTCGGCCGCCGCGATGGCGGACTTCGACACCGGCATGGCCGTCACGATCCGAGAAGGGGCCGACTCGTAGCTAGCGACCGCCCGCGGGCCGAAATCTGACGGCGTCCCGACGCCTCTTCGTCACGCTTTTTATTGCACGACCAGTGTTCTCCGGGTATGTTTGGAGGTGGCGGCGGACTGAACCCGCGGAAGATGGAGAAGCTCATGGAACAGATGGGCGTCGACATGGAGGACATCGACGCCGAAGAGGTCATCATCCGGACGAGCGACGAGGAACTGGTCTTCGACGCGCCCGAAGTGATGAAGATGGACGCCCGTGGCCAGGAGACCTACCAGATCGTCGGGTCGCCCGACGTCCGGGAAGCCGGTGCCGGCCGAACGGAAGCCGACGACGACGAGGAGGACGACGGCGAGACGGGCGAGGAGATCCCCGACGCCGACGTCGAAATCGTCGCCCAGCGCACGGGCGTCAGCGAGGACGAGGCCCGCGAGGCCCTCGAGGCAACCGGTGGCGACCTCGCCGCCGCAGTCGAGCGTCTAGAGTGAGCGTCCTGCTCGTTCGCGAGGACCGCGAGTACCTCGTCGAACCGGGCGAGGAGTTGCAGACCGATCTCGGCGTCCTCACCGTCCCGGACGACCCGGAACCCGGGACGACCCTGGAGACGCACCTGGGCGAGACGTTTCGCGTTCGCCGCCTCCGGGGTCCCGACCTCTTTCACCACCTGGAGCGGACGGGGGCACCCATGCTCCCCCGCGACGTCGGCCTCGTGATCGGCGAGACCGGCGTCGCCGCCGGCGACCGCGTTCTCGACGCCGGCACCGGCACCGGCGTGCTCGCGGCGTATCTCGGCCGCCTCCACGCCGACGTGGTCACCTACGAGCGCGATCCCGACTTCGCGGAGACGGCCCGGGCGAACATGCGAACCGCCGGTGTCGCCGACCGGGTGGACGTCCGGACCGGTGACCTGACGGAACACCTCGACGATCTGGACGCGTTCGACGTCCTGACGCTCGACACGGAGGACGCCCCGGCGGTCGTCGAACGGGCACCGAACCTCCTGGTGGACGGGGGCTCCCTGGCCGTCTACGTTCCCTTCGTGGAGACGACCCGCGAGGTCGTCGAGACCGCACGGGCCGCCGACCTCGCGAACGTTCGCGCCGAGGAGACGATCCAGCGGGAACTGGACGTCGACGAGCGCGGCACCCGCCCGTCGACGAAGGGCGTCGGTCACACCGGCTACCTGGTCTTCGCCAGGGTGCCGTGACTCCGACGGGGTCGTTCTGGCCCCGTTACCGACTGCCATCCCGGCCGGCGTTTGCGGGGCACATTCGACAATGAGTTTCTACACCGCCTTGCCGTTTGGGGCCTATCCGAGAGTTTGTATAGGAACGATACAACTGTTTTCCAACGTGGGGCAGAATCCGGTGGCGGCGACGGAATAGGGGCGGTTCGAATGACGACCGCTCGAGGGGGACGGTTCGTTGGTTCGCCGATTACGCGATCCGGGTGATCAGTGGTCGTCTTCGCGCCACTTGTGCTCGCACTCGGTGCAGATCAAAAACCGGGTTTCTGACTCGTCGGCCGAGCGGATCTGTTGCATGTACCAGAACGCCTGGTCGTTCCCACAGTCGGGGCAGTGGGCTTCAGTCCTGGGGAGGCCCTGGTCTTCGGCGTCGCTGACGTCGACGATTTCGGTCTCTTCCTGTCCCTCGGTGACGACGTAGTTGGCGTCGGGATCCTTCGGTTTCTCGAAGGCGCAGCTCGTACAGACCCACAGCCCGTCGTCGGCTTTCATCATGGAACCGCATTCGTCGCAGAATTCCATCGGTATCCGGGGATAGGCTCGCCCAGGGATTTAAGGGCCCGGTTCCGGGCCCGGACGCCGTCGCGTGCGCTGTGATGCCGTGACGGGCGAATCGGAGTCCCGGAAGGCAAAAATACCCCATCGTCGTAGGCCCCGCCGATGACGCTGTCCGAGGAAGCCCGGGAGCGACTGGCCGACGTCGTCGAGTTGCAGCCGACGAAGAACGCGGAACTGCAGGAGCGCTGGGGGATGGAAAGCGGGAGCGAGGTCCACCAGTACCTCGAGTCCGAACTCAAGGACTACTACTACCGCGACGACAACAGCCTCATCCGAGCGACAGAGGCGGCGGCCGACCTGGTCGACGTCGAACCCGGCGTGTCGGACAACGGCGACGGATCGCGGAGCATTCGCGTCCCGCAACTCCACGCGCAGGTGTTCGAGGTGCTCGCCGGCCCGGACGAGCGCTCCCAGAGCGTCGTCTCCGTGCTGCAGGACCTTCGAGCGACCTTCGACGTCGATCCGTCGGCCGACGACGTTCGCGACGCCCTCCAGAGCCTCAAACGCAAGGGGGTCGTCGAGGTCGTCTACCGGACGGTCCCGACCTTCAAACTGTCCGTCGATCGCGAGTCCGTCGAGGTGTCGGTGAGCGACTAGTTCTCCGTCCCGTCCTCGTTCGGGCGACGTCGCCGGCGGCGTTCCGCTAGCAGGGCCCGATAGCGCTTTCCCGGCCCGCCCTCGATCGGCCAGCCGTTCGTTCGCCAGACGGGCGGTTCGGGTTCGAAGTCTGGACAGTCGCCAGCGCACTCCGTCGAGGTTTGGGGTCGGTCCTTGGCTCGACACCACGGCAATAGCTGGCCGTCTTCCCGGAGTCGGAAGTGTCGGCAGTCCGGGCGCATTGCGTCGACGAACGAGCGCCAACCGCGTTCGTAGGCCCGCTCGGCGATTTCGAGACGTTTCGAGGCTTTCCAGTCGGGATCGGCGTATTCGAACCGGGCGGCCGACCGGTCGTGCGAGCCACCGCCCGGGTGCTCGAGGATTCGGGTGCCCGGATCGCCGGATGCCAGCGAGCGGGGGTACCAGGCCACTTCAGCCTCGAGGTCGGCCGGGTCGACGACGAGGATGCCGGCCTCGACGGGAAGGTCCTCCAGCAATGCGGGTGCGACGCGGTTGCCCGTCGCCGCCGTGGCGACCCACACCTCGTCGGCCATCGCGAGGGCGACGTCGCGGTCGAGTTGCGGGCGGAGGTCGCGGGCCGCGCTCGCGTCGAGGTCGGGTTTGTTCTCGATGGCGATCACGCGCCGGAGCCAGTCGGGATAGGGCCACTTCCGCCGGAGTTCGATGCGGTTGCCGTCCCGACGGGTCTCGACGATTCCTCGGTCGTCGGCCCGATGGACGGCCTCGCGGACGTACTGCCAGGGGTAGTCCGGTTCGGGCAGGGCGTCGCGGTACCAGGCCCATTCGGCGGGCGCGTTCCGGACGACGTGCAGGAGATCCGAGTCGAGGCGGCGTTCGCCGAACCGGGCGCGCTGGCGGAGGCCGTCGGGGTCGCACTCGATGACGATGGTGTCCCAGCGTCGGTTCCGGGTCCCCAGTTGCCGGGCGACGACGAGGCTACCCTCGCGGTCGCCGTCCGGCGGCCACTCGCGTTCGGCCCAGCGACAGACCCGCAACTCGAACTCGAACTCGGAATCGACTCCGGGACTGTTCACGGTGGTCCTGCGTCCCGCGGTCGTGAAGGCGTTACGGTGGTCGTGACAGAAGCGCAACCGATTTACTCGGCCACGCGCACGTCCCGTTCATGGACGACATCGACCGTCTCCGCCTGACGATCCGTCGATCGACTGCCGTGGTCGTGTTCGCGCTGGCGCTCGTCGGCGTCATCGTCCACGACGCTGCGTTCGTCGTGCATGGATACTACCCTTCGGATGCTCCTGATGGGGCGTATCTACTGGCGATGGTGGTGTTGGTCGGATCGGCAGGGTATCTCCTCTTCAGCCCGTTCGTTGCGTCGGTGTCGTCTGGCGAATGGGACTCGAGTCGGAACGCGACAGGGACGGACGACGGGGCCGAGGACTAGCTGCACGCCGCCGAAGAACAGGAGGTCGAACTGGGAACCTCCGATCGGGTCTACTGTTCCGTTAAAATACCGGTAAGGCGGACCAATGGAGGGATTTATACGCGGCAGCGAACGAATTGTGACCGAGTGCCAAAGGAACTCGAACGCGACCTGGGACTGTACGCGACGATCACGATCAGTATGGGGGCGATGATCGGGAGCGGGATTTTCGTGCTCCCGGGGAAGGCGACTGGGATCGCCGGCCCGGCGGCGATTCTCGCATACCTGTTGGCCGGCGTGCTGGTTCTCCCGGCC
>DATFIX010000222.1:0-3479 GCA_035269625.1 Natrialbaceae archaeon | reverse complement strand
TTCGACAGAAGTCCTGCCACGTCATCCGGGTGGGGACCGCGCGTCATCCGGCGGAGCGTCTCCTCCATCGTCTCGTCCTCGCGCTTGTGGGCGCTGAGCCAGGCGTGGTACTCCTCCGAGACCCGGATGGTCTTGACCATGCCGTATATTCGGATATATGGAATCAAGAACGTTTCGCCGCCGATGCTGGGACGGGGTCCGACAGCAGACTACCACTCCACGATCTCCCGATCCCGCCAGAGACGACCACTCGGCCCGTCGCGCATCCGGGCGAGCCAGACCGGCGTCTCGGCCCCCTTCTCGACGCTTCGCGGGGCCGCCGACCCACCCATGTCCGTCCGGACCCAGCCCGGACAGACCGCGTTGATCAACAGGTCCGGGTATTGCGAGGCGAGTGCGTCCGTCAGGGCGTTCACGCCGGCCTTCGAGACGCCGTAGGGCAGATGTCCAGAGTCGATCCCGTCCGAAAACTGGCCGGCCCCACTCGACACGTTCACGATCCGGCTGCCGTCGCGCTTGGTCAGGAGCGGGAGGGCTTGCCGGGTGAGCAGCATCGGCCCGTGGAGGTTGACCCGGAACGTGTGCTCTGCGGCGTCGGGGCCGATCCCGTCGAGTTTGCCACCCGGGCCGTGGACGCCGGCGTTGTTGACGAGGACGTCGAGACGGCCTTCCTCCGCGTCGATGCGGTCGATCGCCGCGGTCATTTCGTCCCGATCGGTCACGTCGAGGGGGATGGGTCGGAGGTCGGGGCCTTCGACGTCGTCGAGGTTCCGGGCACCGGCATAGACAGTGGCACCGAAGTCGGAGAGTTGCCGTGCGATTTCGGCCCCGATTCCTCGCGTCGTACCGGTCACCAGCGCGACCTGGCCGTCCAGGGAGTCGTACAGGTCCACCTCGGGGTTCATGCCGGCCGCTTGGGCTGCCGGTGGGAAAACGATGCCGTGGCTCGGCCCGGTTTGGGCGCTGGTTTATGCTCACCCATCGCCTCCGTGACAGCATGGGAAAGATTCGCAAAACCGCCGTCCTGGGGGCCGGCGGACTGCTCGCGGGCTGGATCGCCTGGGGACTCTACAGCGGTCGCTCGGCCGAACGCGTCCCATACGCGCGAACGGACCGGTTCGACGGCGTCGAGGTCCGGCGCTATCCGAGCACTGTCCTCGTCGAGACGACGGCACCGAACCAGATCGCGGCGTTCCGGCGGCTCTTCGAGTACATCTCCGGCGACAACGAGCGACGCGAGGAGGTTTCGATGACCGCACCCGTCGCCACTGAGGGCGGCGAAGAGATTTCGATGACAGCACCGGTGCGGTCCGGCGAGGAGCGAACCGGGCGCGGCGAGGAGTTGCGAATGGCGTTCTACCTGCCCGCCGAATACGGTCCCGAGACCGCGCCGGTGCCGACCGATCCGACCGTCCGCCTCGTCGTCGAACCGCCCAAGACGGTCGCAGTGCGGCGGTTCTCGTGGTACGCACCGGAGCGCCGGGTCGCCCGCCAGCGCCGGAAACTGCTGTCGGTCCTCGCGGAGCGGGACAAAGAGACCCGTGGCCAGGCGTACCTCCTCCGATACGACGATCCCTGGACGCCGCCGTTCATGCGTCGGAACGAGGTGGCGATCGAAGTCGTGGACGAGGAATAGGCAGACGCCACGGCAGAACGGAGCGATTCGCTCAGGCCGTCGCCCGGTTTCCCAGTTCGTATTCGACGCCCGTGAGCGACTCCGAGACGTCCCACAGTCGGCGGGCGAGGGCCTCGTCGTAGGACAGGTCGCTGGAGCGCTGCGGTTCGGGGTAGCCACGCATGTTCATGATCCCGCCGGGGCCGACGTACTCGCCGCCGTCGATCCGGTCGGCGGTCGCGGCGTAAACCATCGGGAGCGCGCCCTGACTCGCGGGCTGGGCGAAGACGGCGTTCGCGAGGTGCATCATCCACACCCGAATCGTCGACCCTGCCTGTTCGGGACCGCGGCGTTGCAGGTTCGTGTCCGCGTAGCCCGGGTGAACGGCGACGCTCGTCACGCCCGGGACGCCGGCCCGATCAAGGCGGCGGTCGAGTTCGTACGCAAAGAGGACGTTCGCGAGTTTGCTCTGCGCGTAGGCGTCCCACTTGCCGTACTCCCGTTCGCCGTGCAGGTCGTCGAAGTCGACGTCGCCGCGTTCGTGCACGCCGCTGCTCTGGGCCACGACTCGTGTCTCGCCGTCGCTCTCGATCAGTCGTTCGAGAAGGTGGCCCGTGAGTGCGAAGTGCCCGAGGTGGTTGACGCCGAACTGCGTCTCGAACCCGTCGGCGGTCTCGCTGCGCGGGATTGCCATCACGCCGGCGTTGTTGCACAGGCAGTCGATGTCGTCGTAGTCGGCCAGGATACCCTCGGCGAAGGACTCGACCGAATCGAGGTCGGCAAGGTCCAGTTCCCGGACCGTCAGTTCGCCCTCGATACCCCCGTTGCGGAGGTCGTCAGCGGCCGCCCGCCCACGGGCAACGCTCCGGCAGGCCATGACGACGTCGGCCCCGTTCTCGGCGAGGATCCGGGTCGCTTCCTTGCCGATCCCGCTGTTCGCCCCCGTAACGATCGCCGTCTGGCCCGACAGGTCCGGCACGTCGGCTTCGGTCCACGCGTTCGAACTCATTGCCATCAGGCTTGGGAGCGCCAGGCATGAAGGTGTCGCCGAATTGGATGGGCCGGTTTGGTACTCGACGTGCACGACCGCCGGCCGGTTTTTCGGCTTCGGTCCCAGGTCCACGACGATTCACCCATGACCGACGTCACGGACCGGACGGCATCGCCAGGGAGCGATCGAGAGAGCCACCTCGCTCACGTCGATCAGGTGGTCGGGTGCGTCGAGATATGGGAACGGCTTTCGGCGGACCGCGAGGCAAATCGAGGGCCAGAAGCCGAGTAGCGGGGTGGCCGATCGCGGACGAGTTTTCCGAACGCTTATCAGCAGTCACGCGCAAACCGATGTACGAGGGCCGGTAGCTCAGTCAGGCAGAGCGTCTGGCTTTTAACCAGACGGTCGGGGGTTCAACTCCCTCCCGGCCCGTGCAGTGAACCGCCGAGCCGTGCGAGGCGGTGAACGAACCGGCCCGGAAGGGAGTTGAACTACGGCAGACCGAGCAGAGCGAGGTCTGGCATCGAGTTCAACTCCCTCCCGGCCCGCTTCTCCAAACAGGACGGTAATCCGTCACAAGCCTTTTTGGTGATCCACGTTGACAGTATAGTTCGAGGTAAGGGGGGAGAGTTCGATGGCTTCGGGGGGAGCGTATCGCCTAACAGGCCTGATTGGCGTGTCCGTCGCGACTGCCTTAGCGGTGGTGATGGCTAACAGTATCGTCGTGCAAACGTTCGTGACGAGCGGGGTGCCCGTCCTCAATCGACTCCGGCCAACGACGCTGTCGGGGACGCAGTTGACGGTCGCGGTCCTGACGACGCTCTTCGTGGTCGTGGGTGCCCTCACGCCGCTGTACAAACCGCGGCCGCGGCG
>DATFIX010000221.1:0-2363 GCA_035269625.1 Natrialbaceae archaeon | reverse complement strand
GAGGGCGACCGCGACCCCGAACGCGATCGGCACCCGCCAGGCACCGCCACGCCAGTCCGAGCGAAAGACCCGCCCGAAGAACCGCGCTGCTTCGCGGCTGTAGACGGCCACGAGTACTTCGCGGTTTCGTCGCCTGGATTCCCCGTTCCAGTTGAGGCTGCCGACCACGACGATATCGCCGTCGACGACGATCCCCTTCGCGTGCACTTTCTCGAAACTGGATCGGGGGTCGGTCAACCGCGCCGCCAGGGGCAGGTTCTCCCGCTCGGCAACGCGCCGGAGCCAGCGGACGAGTTTTCGATTCTCCTCGCGCACGTACCAGGCCCTGCTCAGCAGGATTTCGACGCGAACGCCTCGCCGAGCAGCAGCGAGCGTGGCCTGCAGGAACGAATCGTTCCGGCCGTCGACGGTCATCTGGACGACCCGAATCGATTCGTTCGCCGAGCGGAGTAGCTCCCGAATTCCCCGACCGGCGTTGTCTGGCGCGACGAACACCTCGACGCAGTCCACGGGAACGCGTCGCGACCCGAACCGGACAGGATACGTTCGGGTGGATCCGCCGCCGTCCGTTGCCGAGAAATTTCGTCCCGTCCGGTAGATCGTCCACGGAATCGCGTCGGGAGCCGTCGCATCGGCCCGGAAGACGCGGGCCAGTCGCGCGGCAGTCGGATCGCCGAGCACGACGCCCCAGCCCCTGCTGGAACGACCACCGACTCCTGCCGGTTTCCAGTTCTCGGTGAGAACCACGGCCCTGTCGTCGACGACGGCGTATTTCGCGTGGTGAAAGGCGTACCGGGCCCTGGGGCCCCCGAGCATCCGAACGTCGACCCCCGCGTCCACGAGACGATCGAGAAGGCGTGCCTCCCGCCGGGGAAGGCCGCCGACCGGGGCTCCGTCGAGGAGCACCCGAACCCGGACGCCCCGATCCACCGCGGATCGAAGCGTCCGGGTGACGCGCTCTGACGCGAAACTGTACCCGGCGAGCAGGATCCGATCGGAGGCGTTCCGTAGCGGGGCTACAGGGGCGCCCGGGGAATCCGGGAGGACGAACACCCGGCCGGTTCCTCCCTGGACCGTGACCGGGTCGAAATCGGTCCCGCCGAGGGGATGCCAGGACCCGTTCCGGTACCAGTGCGCGGATTGAGCCTCTCCGTACGACACCCGACTGGCGACCGTCCCATCGGCCCGAAGCGTCAGGGTCTCCCCGGCGTTGGAGAGGTCGAGCATGTCCTCGACGGCGATCGAACGGGCGTCGATCCGCCGGCAGGCGACGCCGGGGTCGTCGCTGACGCAGACGCGATCGTTGCCGTCGACGTCGGGAATCGGGATCGAGTCCTCGCCGTCCGAGAGCGACAAGTTGGCCGCCTCGGTCCCCGCGAGATCGACGACCACGCACTCGCCTCGATCGCCGTCGGTCACCGGATCCGGATACACGGCAGTGATCGTGGCACGAGTGGGGTCCGCGCCCCCGGACGCCGTCGCCGGATCCGCCCGCTCGATTCCCGTCCCGGGCGTGGAACCGACGGTCGCCACGGCCGTCCCCAGAGGTGCAAGGACGATCGTCGCGACGAGTACGACGAGGACCAGTCGGCGGTACACGTTCTCGGTTCCGTCCACGATCGGGCATAAACCTCCGTCCCAGGCGACGGATCGGTCGAGACCGACGAATCACCCGTCGTACAGTTCGACGTACAGGTCCGGGAACAGGCTATCGAACGCGTGTTCGATGTCCTCGCCGACGAAACAGCCGTCGGGCGTCACGAGGACGCCGACCGAAAACGACACCGAACCGTCGTCGTCCCTGAGCGCGGTTCGGGGCCGACTAACCGCGCGGGTACTTCTGGGAATTATCTCGGCGTAGTAGACGTCGGTCAGTTCGGCGGTCGACCAGTCGGCAGTGTCGACGATCTCGACGTCCTCGCCTTCGAGTCGGTCGAGCAGCGCGCGCTGCTCGGCATCGACCGCCCGCGAGTCGTAGTAGTACGTCAGTCCCCGCATCCCCCTCCCCACACCAGTCAACCGGATCACATATTAATCTTGCTGCAGGTGGACAGGGCTACTGCCACCACTCGTTCCTGGCAGTGTCGGATCGGGTCGGCGTCGAAAATCCCCCGGCCTCAGGTCGTCTCGTCGGTCGGCACTTCACCCGCAGGTTCCGTCTGGGTCTCGGCTTCCGCATCGACGTCCTCGATGACGGCGTCGGTTTCGATGGCGTCCACGTCGATGCCCTGGTCGTCGGCGATGGCCTCGATGAGAGCCCGCTGTTCGGCGAGTTCGCGTTCCAGCGTTCGGACTCGATGGACGGTTTCGGTGGTGGATTCCTCGACGCCGATCAATCGCTCCTGAACGTCCTTGACCTGGGC
>DATFIX010000220.1:0-19945 GCA_035269625.1 Natrialbaceae archaeon | reverse complement strand
GCCAGCCCTCCTCGCCGGGGTCGGCCGCCCGGCGGTAGAACCGCACCTCGACGGTCGCCGGTTCGACGGAGACGCCCGTTGGTGGTGCGAACCGGACCCGAACTCGAAACGCGTAGCGGGCGTTCACGGTCAGTCGTTGCGTTCGGTCTCGATCAACTGGGCCATCTCGAGGTCCTTGTCGGTCACGCCGCCGGCCTCGTGCGTAGAGAGCCGAATTTCCAGTTCTTTATACCGGAGCACCATCGTCGGGTGGTGGTTCTGCGCCTCCGCGATTTCGCCGACGAGCTGGGCGAAGTTGACGCCGCGAAGGTACTCGCCGAACTCGTACACGCGCACGATTTCGTCGTCCTCGTGGGTCCATCCGTCCGGCAGTCCCGATTCGACCTCGTCGTCGGACAGCAGGTCGGGCATACCCGTGCTATCGATCGGAGATGAAATAAATGATTGTGGCCTGGCCTGTCGAATCGCTAACAACCGCGGCGTTCGAGGGCCCGTTGCGTCGATGGGTGACCTGCAGTTGCCCGGTGGCCCGGGCTGGAACTCCCCGACACGTTCATTCGGCGCCCGCGTCAATGGCCGGGTGTGTTCGGAGCCAACTCCGCACCCACCAGACGGGCGGTCCTCGCGGCGACGGGTGGCGGTCTCACCGTCGGCGGTTTCCAGAGCGTCGATCGCGTCGAGGGGTCGTCGGCGGTCGAACTTCGGGTTCGCGTCTATCCCGACGAACGCCTCGGCTGGGGACCGACGGCCCGGGACGTTCACCGACACCTGGGACGGGCGGTCGAGTGGCTCCAGGCGATCGCCGACGAGCGTCTCGACCGGGCCGTCCACGTTCGGGTCGAGACGGGACCGACCGTCCCCCGCGGGCCTCTCGATTTCGACACCGAGAAGCGGCTCTACCGGTCGTTCCGGGACTGGCTCGACGAGACCGACGCTCCCGAAGGCCCGGTCTCGCATCTTTTCCTGGCCGACGCGCCGTTCGACCCCGACCTCGGGTACGGCATCGCGAACACCCACGTGCGTGGCGGCGGACGACTCGGTGCCCAGCCCATCGCCAACGTCGGCGCGACGGAGGTCTGGGACGACCGCACCGTCACGCGCAACATGGCGATTCACGAGGTTCTGCACACCCTCATCAGGGATCGCGACGCCCGGGCGGTCAACGGCAGCGGGTGCGAGCACGACCTCGGCGCGGTCGTCGGCGAGACGCCAGACCGGGTGTTCGTCACGCCGCTGGCCACCAGTTACGCCGGCGAGGGCGGCGGCGAGGAGACGACCTGGCACGGCACCGGCTGTTATCATCACGACCGGTTCTCGCGCTACGACGTCCACCCCGACCTCGAAACGACCTGGCATCACACCTGGGTGCCCAGCGACGCCACCTGCAAGGCCGTGGTTCGGTATCTTCGGGAGTGGTGACTGCCAGCCACGAGGCGGCCATCCATTCGAGACGCCACATCCCTGCCAGCTATTGTCCTTCACTCCCGATGCTGGTCCATGAGTCGCTGGCTCCAGAGCGGCCTCCGCCGCGACCTTTGCGTCGTCATCCACGCACTCGAGAAACCGACGGGACAGCGGGCCAAGACGGCCCTGGAAGACCACTACGGCGACCGACTGGAACCGAGAGCCGTCCACGGCGCACTCGACGAACTCGAGACGGCCGGGTACGTCACGCGGACGGCCGACGGCCTCCAGGATCGTTACGCGCTGACCGACGCGGGCGAACGAGCGCTGCTCGATCACTACGAGTGGCTAACGGACTCGATCGAAACGAGCGACGGCGAAACGAGCGACGGCGAAGCGAGCGACGCCTGATCAGTGCTCGCCGGACTCGGCCGAAACCTCGGTCTCGGCGTCGGATTCGTCCGGGTGGCCCTCCGCGAACCGCTCGTCGCCGAAGTCCGGATCGAATAGCTGGAGGGCGGCGTTGATCGTCGCCCAGTCGTCCTCGGCGGCGGCGTCACGGAGCGCCTTGGTCGGCGCGGCGAGCAACTGCCCGACGACCGCGTCCGCGAGCGACTCGACGACCTCGCGCTGTTCGTCGGTCAGGTCGCCCTGCTCTTCGAGTTTGGCGATCGCGGTGTCGAGTTCGCGCGCCTTGACCCGGTCGGCGCTCTCGTACATGGTCGAGATGGCCTGGTCGGCGCGCTTGCGCTTGAATCGCTCCCGGAGGTGTGCGTCCTCGTCCTCGACGATGGCCTCGACCGCCTCGACGGCCTCTCGCCGGCGGTCGCGGGTGCGGTCGGTGATCGACTCGAGGTCGTCGAGGTCGTACAGCGAGACGCCCTCGCGCTCGGCCGCCGCCGGGGCCACGTCCCGTGGCTGGCCGATGTCGATCACGGTCGTCGGACCGACGCCGTCGAAGGCCGCACCGTCCAGGATGGGATCGTCGCTCCCGGTGGCGGTCACGACGACGGACGCCTCGTCGAGGACGACCCCGATTTCGTCGAGGCCGATGGGAGTCGCCGAAACAGCAACGTCGTCGGCGAGGTGCTCGGCATGTGGAACCGTCCGGTTGGCCACGACGACGTGCTCGACGCCGGCCTCGCCCAGGGCCCGTGCGGCGATGGTGCCCATCTCGCCCGCACCGACGACGAGCGCGGTCGCTTCGGCCATCGATCGCTCGTCACTCGCCAGTTCGACGGCGGCGCTCCCCAGCGAGACGATGCCCTCGTTGATCGCGGTCTCGTTGCGGACGCGCTCGCCGACGTGGATGGCCTTGGTCACCGTCTCCTCGAGCATCGGGCCGATCCCGCCGGAACCCCGGGCCTCCTCGTAGGCGGTCCGGACCTGGCCGAGGATCTGGTCCTCGCCGAGGACGAGCGATTCGAGGCCGGCCGCCACCCGGAGCAGGTGGCGGACGCTCTCGTCGTGGTCCAGCGTCCGGATCGCGTTCTCGGGCGCGTCGGCCGCGTAGGGTTCCAGGGCCGCGAGACCCGCGTCCTGGTCGCCGGCGACGACGTAGGCCTCGGCGCGGTTGCACGTCTGGAGGACGAACGCCTCCTCGACGGAATCGTCGGCGAGCAACCCCGAGACGGCGGTCGCCTGGGAGTCCTCGCTGACGGCACCGATCGCCTCGACCGTCGCTCGCTCGTGGGAGACCGTCACGCCCGAAATCACGCCTGAACGAAACGCCATGTCACGTATCACCAGTGGGAAAGTACTGCCGTCGGGGGATTCTCGTCGTCACTATTCGCTCGGTCAACGTAAAGGTGTCCACTGTACCGAAAGCTTTCCCCGAACGTGTTCCCCTTTGTGAAGGGCCTGGCGCCCGAACCTCGTGATCGCCCGTCATCCGGGCGCTATTCCCCTTCGACGCTGGTCACGTCGTAGCCAAGGTTCTCCTCGATGGCCTCGACGATGCCCGCCTGGTCGGCCGAGGCCTCGTAGTAGAACACGAGTGCGAAGGCGTTCTCCCGGAGGAGTTGCTGGCACTCCCAGACGAACTCGTCGTCCGCGACGGTCAGGCCCTGGTGCTGGTTCGAGGCGAAGTCGGGGTCGTCGTTGCCCGAATAGACGTAGACGTCGTCTGGATCGTGCCCCGCGTGCTCGGCGACGACGTTGCCGACCTCGACGGTCACGCCGGTCATTTGAATGTCCTCCTGGAGGCCCAGGTCGGTGTGGACGACGATGCCGTTGAGGTCGATGTCGCCGGGTTCGAGCAGTCGCTTCGTCCGCTGATAGAGGTCCTCGTCGATGACGTCGGTGGCCTCGGTCATAGGACGAATCTCGGCCCCCGATGTAAAACCCCTCACGGTTCCGGAAGGCCGACTGGCTCGACTGCAGGAGCGTCGTCACTGGTCGGGTAAAAATACGGAAATCGCGCTTCGCGGGTCGCCGGCGGCGTGAAGGGCCGCGGCGCCCGGCACAGTGCTGCAGCCGGGCTTACAGGCGCTTGAGGTTCTCAGCGCGTGGGCCCTTCTCGGCCTCCACGATGTCGAACTCGACCTCCTGCCCCTCCTCCAGGTCGGGGCCGCCGACGTCTTCCATGTGGAAGAAGACGTCCTCGTCAGCATCTTCGGTTTTGATGAAGCCGTAACCGCCGGAATCGTTGAAGAAATCGACCGTACCTTTCGCCATTGCATCCTGTCGGTAGGGGTCCACGTACAAAAAGGGTATGGGTTGTGATCGGACACGACGCTGGGTCGGAAGCGGACACGTCGCCGGCACTTCGACGCCACGGGGACTTCGTCGCCAAAGACACGTCGGCGACGACGGGCGTTCCGCTCGCGAGACAAAAGACACATGCTCCGCCGTCGTGTGAACAACGAGTGATGCGATCCTGGCTCCGCGACGCGGGACTGGCCGCCTACGAGCGACTGCTCGAACGCGAGATCGACGGGGGACCGACCCACGTTGCGATTATCCAGGACGGCAATCGGCGATACGCCCGCGAGCACGGCGGCGACCCCAACGACGGCCACGAGGCCGGTGCGGAAACCACCGAGCAGGTACTGGAGTGGTGTCAGGACATCGGCATCGAGGAACTCACGCTCTATGCCTTCTCGACGGAGAACTTCGAACGACCCGAGGAGGAACGCGAGCACCTGTTCGATCTGCTGACGGAGAAGCTTCGCTCGTTCGCGGACGCCGAGCAGATCCACGAGCAGGAGGTCTCGATCCAGGCGATCGGCCGGACCGAGCGCCTGCCCGAGCGCGTCAGGGACGCCATCCGGTACGCCGAGGACCGGACCGGCGAGTACGACCAGTTCGTGCTGAACATCGCGGTCGCCTACGGCGGGCGCGCCGAACTGCTGGAAGCCACCCGGACCGTCGTCGAGGAGGCGGCAGACGGTGACGTCGACCCCGACGACGTCGACGCCGCGTTGATCGAGGACCGCCTGTACGACCGACCCGTACGCGACGTGGACCTCATCATTCGCACCGGCGGCGACGAGCGCACCTCCAACTTCCTTCCCTGGCACGCCAACGGCAACGAGGCCGCCGTCTACTTCTGTGCGCCCTACTGGCCCGAGTTCGACCGGATCGACTTCCTCCGGGGCATCCGCACCTACGAGCACCGCGAGGAATCCTGGCGACGCACCCGTGCCCAGCGCGGTCTGGCCCTCCTCCGGGAACTGGGCGGCGTCGAACTCGCGGAGGCCAAACGTGTCGTCGAACGCTTCCGCGGCTCTCTCCCGACGCCCGAACGCGAGGCCTACGACGTCGATGACGTGACGTCCGATCCGACGTCTGATTGATTTTCGTGTGGCCTGGCCGAGGGACTCCGGGAGATGTTCGCCTATCTTCGAGTCACGACCGGATCGAATCGATACCGACAGTGCACTGAGAAAACCGTCCCGGTCGAGCACCGACCGAGTGCCTGTCAGAGTCGGGCTGATGAATATAGAGCGCGAATCGGTCACTGACGTTAATCAGAATCGACGCAACTCGGGGCGGGGCTGGACCTCGACCTCGCGGATATCGGCGACCGAGCCGGACCGCTACGGACTGGCGCGGAACTCGCCGTGTTTCATCCCGAGGAAGTACGCGATGATCGAGAAGACGATCATCGAGGGTAGGACCATCATGAAGACCGTCGAGGGAGTCATCACGGACGTGAGCGCGACCGTCGCGACGGCGACGATCACGACGAGCGGGACCACCGAGCGCGTGAAGTCGAATTCCATACCCGCCGTTGTGGCCGGACTGACAAAGTCGTTAAGGAAGCAGACTTACTATGATTTAGTTAGTTCATCACCGCGAAAGCAACCGCGACCGAGTGCTGCATAGATTCTCTGAGTTCATCAGCCCACGAAAATCATTGTATTATTTTGACACTATCCTGGCGATAACGACGCAGGCTCTAGCAAATCTCCGCCGATCCGTTCTTCCCCCACGACGTTCGGTCTAGCGACCAAATCACCGTCGCTTCACGCCGTTCCACGACGAGGTTCGGCCTAGCGACCGAACTTCCGATTGGCTCGCAACGCTCGCCAATCGACATTCGGTCTAGCGACCGAACCTCCGCTGTCTGTTTTGATACTCCCGAACGGCACGGAGGTAGTCCCGCTTGCGGAAGTCCCGCCAGTTGACGTCGGTGAAGTACAGTTCCGAGTAGACGGTCTGCCAGATCATGAAATCCGAGAGGCGCTCGGCCCCTGTTTTGATGACCAGGTCGGGTTCGGAGGGGAATACCAGGTGGTCCTCCAGCAGGTCCGCGTCGACGTCGTCGGGATCGATCTCGCCCTCGGCGGCGTCCTCGGCGAGCGACTGGACGGCGGCCGCGAACTCGGCCTTGCCGCCCTGGCCGATGCTCACCTGGATCGGCGCGTCGGCCCGCGAGCGATCGTCCGGTCCCCGGACTGCCATCGGTCGGGGTGCCGAGACCGACCCGAACTCGCGTTCGAGCGTCGGGGTGGCGGCTTCGTCGAGGACGCTCACGGTGACCGTGACGTGTTCCGCGCCGTAGTCGAACGCCCACCGGAGAAAGGCTTCCAGCGTCTCGTAGGCGCCGCGCTCGAGGAGGTCGCGTTCGGTGATCACGACGGCGACGCGTTCGGGCGGGTCCGCGTCGCTCCAGCGGATTCGGGCGGCCAGGTAGCGATCGTACAGTCCCACGGATCACGGTATTGACGGGAAGGGCCTAAACGTCTCGATCGAACGGTGGCAGATCCGGTCCCGGTCGATCGGTCGCCGGATCCCGGATTCGAAGCGGCAATCGAGGGACACGCTTCGGGACCGTTAAGTAACCACCCGGGAAAAGTGCCGATAGCGTGACCTCGACAGTCCGCCGGGCCGGCGCGTTCGCGGCGATCGCCACGCTTTCCCTGGCCGCGCCGGCGTTCCGTCGGGCGGCGGCCGATCTCGCGACGCCGTCCCTCGAATGGGGCGGTGCCGCGACGTTCGGACTCGTCGCCCTCCTCGCGTTCGTCGTCGACGAGGACACCGTGGGGTTCGAACTCTTCGCCCGGCCCGGCGACCGGGAGGACGGCCGCCTCTACGGACTGCTGGGATTCTCCCTCGCGGCCACGGGGCTGGGGGTCCTCACCGTGTACGGCGAGTTCCCGACGGAGACGTTCGTCGGGACGGTTCTGTTGCTCGGCTACGGCAACCTCGCCGCGCAGTACACGAAAGCCAGGGGACGCAACCCGGTGATCTGGAGCGTCGCGTTCGCGATCGTCGGCGCGATCGCCGCCTTCGTCGGGCAGGTCGTCGCCGCCGGTATCCTCGCCGAACGCGGGGACGTGGTGAACGCGATGACGGCCCAGGTCCCGACGTTCGTCTTCCTGGCCACGAGCGGCGCGCTGCTGGGGGCGCTCCTCCGGGCCGTCCTCTTCGAGCGCGACGACCCCCTCGTGATGCTCTCGGTCGGCCTCCTGCTCTGGTTGCTGGTCGAACTCGCCGCGGACGTCGGCGTGACCGAAATCGCGATCGCGCTGGGGGTCACGATCGCGCTCGGATACGTCTCCTACGCCCTGGAAACCGCCTCCGCCCCCGGAATGGTCACCGGCGTCCTGCTCGCCCTGCTCACCATCGTCCTCGGCGGCTACGGGTGGTTCGTCATCCTCATCACGTTCTTCGGCATCGGCGGCCTCGCCTCGAAGTTCCGGTACGACCAGAAGGAACAGCGGGGCATCGCCGAGGACAACGAGGGCGCTCGCGGGAGCGGCAACGTCCTGGGGAACTCGACCGTCGCGCTCGGTGCCGTCCTCGCACACGCCGCCAGCGAGACGGGGCTCCTCGGCATGGAAGCCACGCTCTCGCCGCTGTTCGCGGCCGCGTTCGCGGGGTCGATCGCAACCGCGATGGCGGACACCCTTTCGAGCGAGATCGGCGGTCTCTACGATCGACCCCGACTGATCACGACGCTCGAAGTCGTCGAACCCGGCACCGACGGCGGCGTGACCTGGCAGGGCGAACTCGCCGGGGTGGCCGGGGCGCTCCTGGTCGCCCTCATCGCCGTCGGTCTCACCTCGACGACGCCCCTCGAAGGGGCGGTGGTCGTCGTGGCCGGCGTCGCCGGCATGACGATGGACAGCCTGCTCGGGGCGACGCTCGAGGGATCCTATCTGGGGAACCAGGGCGTCAACTTCCTCGCCACGCTCACCGGGGGCGTGGTCGCGCTCGGACTGGTCGTTCTGCTGTGAAAATCGTGTCGTTCAGGCCGGTTCCAGCTGTGCCGCAGCCAGTACCCTGACGCCGGTCGGTCGCTTGGTGAACTCGCCGAGGTCCCGCGCGATCACCCGACCGACGCCGCGCTGGGCGGCGACGTCGAGGACGCGTTGGGTGAGTTCGTCGTCCAGGATCACCGTCGTCGGGGCGGCGTCGGCCTCCTTGATCGCGTCGAAGGCGTCCGTCGCCGACGCTTCCTCCAGCACTTCGAGGTCGGCGTCGAGCAACCGGACGAGGTCGCTCTCGGCCCCGACGACCTGCGTGACGTGCCCGCCGAGCGTATCGGGAACGACGTCATTCGCTTCGTCTTCCGCGTCGACGTCCGGTTCGGTTTCGTCGGAATCGCGGCCGTCGGTGTCGCTGGTTTCGCCCTCGTCCGTCGCCGGTGGCATCGCCGCTTCTTCGACCGGCGGGTCGTCGGGGGGCTGGACGTCCGTGACCGGCGGTTCTTCGGTCGATGCGATTTCCTCGCCCGGGACGTCGGCCTCGCCGCCCGGTGCGGGCGTTGCGCTCCCGTCGGTCGCCGGCGCGCCGACCGGATCGGACTCGGCGACCGTCCGGGCCGACGCGTCGGCCTCCGCGACGGTTTCGTAGGGGACCTTCTCCCGGAGTGCGGTGAACACCTCGTGGTGGGAGAGGTCTTCGACGGACTTGCCCTCGGGCGCGACGGCGACGTAATCGACGTCGCCGACCTGGGCGAGTTCCTGGAGGATGAGGTCGCCTCCGCGGTCCCCGTCGAGGAACGCGGTCACCGTCCGGGTTTTCGACAGTTCGGCGACCGGTTCGGGGACGTTGGTGCCCTCGACCCCGATGGCGTTCTTGATGCCATAGCGCAACAGCTGGAGGACGTCGGCCCGCCCTTCGACGACGACGATCGCATCGCTCGTCCCGACGTTCGGCCCCGCTGGGAGCCCCTCGTACTCGGTGATCTCCTCGACGCGGACCTGCTCCCGGACCTTCGCCAGGATCTCCTCGCTGCTCATCACGGCGTCGTCGAACGAGGTCATGAGCAGTTCCGTCGCGCGTTCGACGACGGCCCGCCGCTTGGCGGCCCTGACGTCCTCGATGTTCGCGATTTCGACGTTCGACCGGCAGGGGCCGATCCTGGTGATGGTTTCCAGCGACGCCGCCAGGGTTGCAGTCTCGACTTTGTCGAGGCTGGTTGCGATCGTCACCTCGCCGACCGACGTGCCGGATTCGCTCTCGACTTCCACGTCGATCCGGCCCACCTTCGAGGACTCCTGGAGATCGCGAAGATCGAGTTCGTCACCGAGGAGCCCCTCGGTCTGCCCGAAGATGGCGCCGACGACGTCACTGCGCTCTACCACCCCGTCGGCCGTCACCTCGGCGTGAATCAGATATTTCGTTGTATCGTTCATTGATGATCTGCCCCGATTTGGGGCGATGTGATGGTGCCATGAACGTGGTCATGGACGTCTCTCGGTTGGCGATGGGCCGGGATATACCTGTTGACAACCACTGACAGGGGCCAGTCTGGAATGGCTGTCAACCGTTGCTGGAGCGGTCGATGCTCGACGACGAAAATCCCCGGCGTCAGGCACCTTTCCAGTAGAGGTAGCCGACGACCGCAATGAGAACGATCGTCCCACCGGCGAAGAAGACGAGGCCCGGTGGGAGACCGCCGGCCTGGAGCGCATCGTTCCCGGTTCTGGCGCCGTCCGCGACGGTCGTCGTCACCGTGGGATCGGATCCCATCGCCGTCGTCGTCTCCCGGAGGGTCTGGTCGAGGGTCGTGTTGGCGGCACTTTCGACGACGGTTCTGGTCGTTTCGGGTTCGGCGGTCGCCATCGGGGTTTGAGTCGAGGTCTGGGTGGGTGTCTGCGTTGCCAGCGGGGTCGAGGTTTGCGTCCCGGTGGCGGCTTCAGTCGCCGTTCGGGTGGCTTCTGCCGTCGGCTCCTCTGCCACCGTCGTCGCTGCTTGCGTGGGCTCTGCGGTCGGTTGCGGGGTGGCCGTTTGAGTGTCGGCCGGCGTGGCCGTCGTCGAATCGCCACTCATGACGCTGACGTCCCCTGACTCGGTCGGCGTTCCGTCAGCGATCGTCGTCCCCGACCCATTGGCAGCGTTCGTGCCGCCACCGGCACCACCGGCCCCTCCATCACCACCGGCGACCCCGCCACCGTCACCGCCGTCGGTCGCGAACTCGTAGGATCCGGGCTCCTCGGCAGCGCCGCTCCCTTGCGGACCGCCGCCGAGACCGATTTTCCCGCCGACGAGTGACCTGGCGGCCCGCTGGAAGGCGAGACTGGCCAGCGCGAGGACGACGATCCCGCTGACGAGTCGCGAGAGGGCCGTCTTCAGGCGCGAGGTCTGCTCCTCGCCGGAGGCCAGGACCAGCGCGTCCGAGGTCGGTGCGTAGACGCTCATCTCGTTGCCCCGGGAGGAATACCAGGTGTCGACGACCTCGATCAGGCCGGCGTCTTCGAGGTTGTCCAGGTGGTACCGGACGTTCTGGATCGAGGTGTCGGCCGCCTCGGCGATCTCGCTGGGCGTGTGTGGCTCCTCCTGGAGGCTCCGGTAGATGTCGCGGGCGGTGTCCGAGGAGAGCGCGCTGAACACCGCGTCCGCGTCTTCCCCCTCGAGGTCGACCACTCGGGGGCCGGAGTCGGGGACTTCGGTCTCGCCTTGGATCGGGAGGAGACGGGCCATCCTACCTGTCCTATCGTCCCGGACGTTCAAACCCCTTGTGCAAGGTAAAATCCCGATTGTAGCGATCGAGACCGCTTCAATCGCCCGGTTTTTGGACCGTCGCTCGTCCCCCGTCTTCCCGGCTCGATCGACGGTGAAACCCGGGTTTCACCGATCGGTGCAGGGTGCAACGCTGGTCTGTGCCTTCGCGAAGACCGATCGTTCCCCGGTGACCTGGCCGATCGCCCGATCGAGTCGGCGGCGATTCTTCGGTCGTTTCGTCGACCGGTAAAGCGGGGTTTTAGGGGCCCCAGCACGGAACCCACACCCATGCAGACGCACATCGTGCCGGTGGGGTTCGATTACGACCGGCTGATCGCCCCGCTGGTGCGCGACAAGATCGACGTCGATCGCGTCATCCTCCTGAAGGGCGCGGTCGGGAGCGAGGCCAACGTGGAGTACTCCCGCCATCTCACCGAAAAGCTCGAGACCGACTTCCGGAACCTCCTGGGGGCGGACACCGAGCGGTTCGTCGTCGAGGACGTCTACGACTACGACGCGGCCTTCAAGCAGGGCTACGACCTCATCAACGCCGAACTCGGCGATCGGGACGATCCAAACGAGGTCTGGGTCAACGTCTCCGCGATGCCCCGGACCGTGAGTTTCGCCTTCGCCTCGGCGGCGCACTCGATCATGGTCGAGCGCGAGGCCGACCGCGACCTGATCCACACCTACTACACGGCCCCGGAGAAGTACCTCGAAACCGAGATGGCCGAGGAACTCCGCCGGTTGCGGGACCTGCTGGCCGAAGTGGGCGGCGAGGGCATCGAGGACGAACGGATCCAGGAGCGACTGGACGTGGCCAACAGCCTGCTCGCCGAGTTCGACGAACGCGGGACGACCATCGGCGCCAAGCAGATCGGCGACCGCCACATCGTGGAGTTCCCGGTCGCCTCCTTCTCTCGCGTCAAGCCCTTCGAGGAACTCATCCTGTTCAAACTGGGCGAGGAGGGCGAGTTCGAGTCGGTCAGCGAACTGGCCAAGGCGCTCGCGGCCGAACTGAACGAGGAGTACACCGATAGCTTCCGGTCGAAGGTCATCTACAACGTGGATCGTCTCGGCCCGAGCGAGAAGGGCTACGTCGAACAGGAGCGCGAGGGGAAATCCCACCGCACCCGTCTGTCGCGGATCGGCGAACTGTGGGTGCGGGCGCATTCGGACGACGGGCCCGACGTGGAATCGTTGAGCGACTGATCCCGTTTCCCCCACCGCGTTCTCACGTGACGACGTCGATCTCGCGACCACATTCGCAGCGACCGTCCAGGTCGACGACCGGGTCGGCGCTGAAGCCTGACCGGCGAATCCACGTGCGGCCGCAGTCCGGACAGCGCGTCGAACTCGACTCGTGGCCGGGGACGTTGCCGACGTACACGAACTCCATGCCGGCGTCGGTGGCGACGTCGTCGGCCATCTCAAGCGTCTCGATCGGCGTCGCCGGACGGTCCTGCATCTCGTAATCCGGGTGGAACCGCGAGAAGTGGAGGGGAACCGAGGGCGAGAGTTCGTCGCGGGCCCACTCGACGAAAGCCCGGATCTCCTCGGGGTCGTCGTTCAGGTCGGGGATGGTGAGGTACGTCAACTCGACGTGGACGTCGCTCTCGTGGAGCATCTCGGCCCCGCGGAGGGTGGGTTCGAGGTGCGCGCCCATGTACTGCAGGTGGTCGTCCTCGTCGAACCCCTTGATGTCGACGTTGGCGGCGTCGAGATGTGGCCCGACTTCCTCGACGAACTCCTCGGTGAAGTAACCGTTCGTCACGATGGCGGTGTAGAGGTCGGCCTCGTGGGCCGCCTTCGCGCCGTCGCGGACGTACTCGGCGTAGATCGTCGGTTCGTTGTACGTCCAGGCCAGCCCCTGGCAGTCCTGCTGGATGGCCCCCTCGACGGCCTCCTCGGGCGACACGTCCCGGAGGGTCAACTCGTCCGGGGCCGAGAACGCGAGGTGGTTGTTCTGGCAGAACTGACACCTGAAGTTGCAGGAGGCGCCGCCGAAACTACAGATTCGCGTCCCGGGCTTGAAGTGATAGAGCGGTTTCTTCTCGACGGGGTCGGGGGTTCCCGGCGGGCCGAACGGGGTGTCGTACACCTTCCCGTAGGTCAGCAGGCGGAGTTCGCCGTCCACGTTCCGGCGCACCCGGCAGACCCCCTCCCGCCCCGACTTGATCCGACACCGGTGGGCACAGGCCGTACACCGGACGGTCCCCGCCTCGTCGGTCGCCTCGACGAGGTCGGCGGGCACCCCCTCCGCGCCGGCCCCGTCACTCGATCCGAAGGTCATGATCCTGGGCGTGGGTAGGGGCTCGTGGCGCAAAAGGGTGCCTCACGGATCTTCGAAGCGGACGCTTCGCAATCCGTCGGTCTCCGGACTAAAACGTATTTCAGCGAAGGTTTTCCCGGTTCGACCCTGTATCTCGTTCCCATGAGTTCCGAACCAGCCGATCCGTTCGAGCCGATCTGTTCCGTCGAGGAACTCCGGTCGGCGGAGACGATGACGGTCCAGGCCGGCGGGAAGAGCATGGCGGCGTTCTGGCACGAGGACGAACCGCACGTGGTGGACCTCCGGTGTCCCCACATGGGGTTCCCGCTCTCGGACGGCACCGTCGAGGACGGCGTGCTCACCTGCCACTGGCATCACGCCCGATTCGAACTGTCCTGTGGCGACACGTTCGACCCGTGGGCCGACGACGTGCCGGCGTATCCCACCGAAATCCGCGACGGCGAGGTGTACGTCCGCTCCGAACCGGAGCAGGAACGCTCGCCCGCTGAGCGCTGGGCCGACCGCCTGGAGACGGGGATGGCGGAGAACCTCCGACTGGTGATCGCGAAGTCCGTCATCGGGCTCGACGACGCCGAGGTTCCCCACGCCGAACCGCTCGCCCAGGGGGTCGAGTTCGGCACCCGGTACCGGGCCGATGGCTGGTCGTCCGGACTGACCATCCTCGCGGCCATGGGGAACGTCCTCGACGACCTCCGGCCCGAGGATCGCCGGCGGGCCATGTACACGGGACTTCGCCACGTCGCCAGCGACTGTGCCGGCGAACCGCCGGCGTTCGACCAGCCAGCCTTCGACGCCGAGGACGTGCCCTTCGAGCGCCTGAAGGCCTGGTTCCGCGAGAACGTCGAGGTGCGCGACGCGGACGGGGCGGAACGTGTCCTCCGGACCGCCGTCGAGACCTGCACGCGCGAGGAGGTCGAGGAACTGCTGTTCGCCGCCGCGACCGACCACGTCTACCTCGACACCGGTCATACACTCGATTTCGCCAACAAGGCGATCGAAACGCTCGACAGGATCGGCTGGGAGCAGGCCGATGACGTGCTCGCCAGCCTGATCCCGTCGCTCACCGACGCGAACCGGAGCGAGGAGCAGTCCGAGTGGCGTCAGCCAATGGACGTCGCCGGCCTGCTGTTCGAGGTCTATGGGGGCGGTCCGAACGAGACCGAGGGGCTGGAAGCGCTCGCCGAGGAAGGCGGGGGGCTGGAGGGCTCCGGTGACTGGGACCGCCCCGACGACTTCCGCGACACGCTCCTCGACGACGATCCGGAGGCCATCCTCGACGGCCTGACGGACGCCGTGGCGGCGGGCGCGTCGCCGGCCGACCTCGCGGACGCGGTCTGTGACGCCGCCGCGACTCGCGTCGCGCAGTTCTCGCCGAGCAACGAGTTCTCCGACTGGAACACCGTCCACCACACGTCCACCTACGCCAACGCCGTCCGGGAGGCGACCGACCGGGTCGATGCCGTCGAACTCTACCGGGGTGTTTTCGACGCCGCGATGAACGTCTACCTCGATCGGTTCCTGAATCAGCCTGCGATCCCGATTCCAGACCCGGACGCCGAAGCCACCGACCGCGACCCCGAGACCATCCTCGACGACCTGCTCGGGGTCTTCGACCGGGAGGGCGAGGTGAACCGCGCCGGCGAACTGGTCGGCGAGTTCCTCGCCGCCGACGGCGACGTTGCCGACCTGGCCGAAACGCTGGGCGAAGGTCTGCTCCGGGAGGACGCTGGCTTCCACACCCTGCAAGCCTACGAGGCGGGCCTCCGGCAGTACGAGCGCGCCAGGAGCGAGCGCGAACGCCGGACCGCCCTGGTCGCCATTGCCCGGTACCAGGCCGCGCACTTCCCGACACGCCGCGAGGCCGAGCAGACGTTCACCATCGCCGATCGCCTGCACCGCGGCGAGAAGATCCACGAGGAGGCCTGAGAGGCCGCTCGCGATCCGTGGACCGAACGGCTCTCACCCGATCACTTCGTCCGCCGACGGGCCCTGGGGAACGATGGCGATGCCGTCCTCGGTGTCGTGGACGCTAACGGCGATGCCGTAAACCTCCTCGATGGCCTCGGCGGTCAGCACGTCCGGGCTTCCCTGGGCGTAGACGCCGCCGTCGTCGAGCAACACGAGCCGGTCACTGTACCGGGCCGCCAGGGAGAGGTCGTGCATGGCGTGCAGGACGGCCAGCCCCTGGTCCGCGGCGTCGCGCAGGAGCGACAGGCTCTCGAGTTCGTGGCGGACGTCCAGGTTGCTCGTCGGTTCGTCGAGCGCGAGGCCCAGGGGTTCCTGGGCGAGTGCCCGGGCGAGGATCACCTTCTGGCGCTGGCCGCCGCTGAGCGACCCGACGTCCCGCATCGACAGGTCCGCGATATCCAGGTGATCGATCACGCCGGCGACGACCGCCCGGTCGCGTTCGGAGGGTCGCCAGTCGAAGTAGGGCTTCCGGCCCATCATGACCGCGTCGAAGACCGACATCGGATAGGTCTCGGACTCGGTCTGTGGGACGTAGCCGACGCGCCTGGCGTGTTCCTCGCGGTCGAGGTCGGTGACCGGGTCGCCCGCTACCCGGACCTGCCCCGCGAGCGGGTCGACCACCCCGACCACGCACTTCAGGAGCGTTGACTTGCCGACGCCGTTGGGACCGAGCAGTCCCACCACCTCGCCCGGCAGCACCTCGAAACTCACGTCCTCGACGACGGCCTCGCCGTCGTAGCCAGCGGCGACGTTCTCGACCTCGACGATAGTCGACGAGACGTTTCTTTCCCCCGTCACCAGTACTCCCTCCCGCGCAGGATCAGGTAGAGGAACAGCGGCACGCCGACGAAGGAGGTGACGATGCCGACCGGGAAGACGATCGGCGACAGGATGGTCCGGGCCACGGTGTCCGAAGCCAGGAGCAGCGCCGCCCCGCCGAGCGTGGAGGCCGGGATCAGGAAGCGCTCGTCGCCCCCGATCGACCGGCGGACGATGTGGGGGACGACCAGACCGACGAAACCGATGACGCCGAACATCCCGACGACGGTCGCGGTGACGAACGAAGCGAGCACCATCCCCGCGAGCCGGGTGCGCTCGACGTTCACGCCGAGGCTCTCGGCGGTCTCGTCGCCCGCGTTGAGGACCGTGTAGGCCCAGGCGTTCCGCGTGAAGTAGGCCGTCGCGAGCAGCACCACGATCCACAGGATGGCGTCGAAGGTCCAGGTCGCGTCGCCGACGTCGCCGAACTTCCAGAATATCAGCGCGGCCAGCTGGACGTTCGTCGCGAAGTACTCCATGACGGTCGTCCCGGCGGTCGCCAGTGAGGCCAGGGCGATGCCCGCGAGGATCAGCGTCTCGGGGCTGGCGCGCTTGTACTTCGCGATCCCGTAGATCGCCCCCGTCGCGCCGAGTGCGGCGACGAACGCGGTGGTCGAGGTGAGATAGGGGTTCGCCAGCTGGACGATCGTTCCCTCGTCCTTGGTCGTGCCCGCCCCGAGGAAGACGATCGAGAAGGCGGCCCCGAACGCGGCCGCCTGGGAGATACCAAGCGTGTACGGCGACGCCAGCGGGTTCCGGAGGACGCTCTGGAGGGTCGCCCCGGCGACGGCCAATCCCGCGCCGGCACCCAGCGCCGCGATGATCCGCGGCAGCCGGAGGTTCCAGATCACGATCGATCTGGTACCGCCCTGCTGGCCCGCGAGGATGGCGGGGAGGTCCCTGAGCGGGACCGAGATCGGCCCGGAGACGAGCGCGTAGCTCCCGACGGCGACGATGATCGCGGCCGTCGCCACGATGAACGCCACCTTCTGGCGGCGCTGCTCGCGGTAAGCTTCGAGAATGGACCCTCTCCGATCGAGGTCGCCGTCGGTCGCCTCGTCGGCGTCGTAGTCCGGGGTCGGGACGGTGAACCCGTCGAACCCGCCGGTCTCGTCCGTCTCGATGCGGAACCCGCCGTCGGGTTCCGAGACCACGTCGTCGGCGTCAGGTCCGGAGGCCGTGTTCTGCGGTTCGTCGGTCATGGATCAGGGAGACTCCCGGTCGGGACGCTCACACGTCCATCCGGCCGTAGCCCTGGCCGTACGAGTCGGCGACGTCCTCGTAGACAGGCGCGCCGACGAACTGCTCGTAGATCTCGTCGGCCTTCGCGGCCGGATCGACGTCCGAGAACCGGTCGGGGTACAGGACCGTCCCGATGTAGTAGGTGTTCGCGAAGGCGGTCCCGAAGTTGATCGAGTAGTCCCGGGTGGGGAACACGCCGTAGACGTTCCCCTGCTTGATCCCCTCGATCGCCTGGTACTCGGGGTTTTGCAGGGCCTCGAATTTCTCGGTCCCCGTGTCGACGAAGACGTACTCCGGGTTCCATTTGATGATCTGCTCGGGGTCGAGCGTCACCCGCGCCGCGCCCTTCTTCTTTTTCAGGTCCTCGGTGACGTCGCCCGCGACGTTGTTCGCGTTGACGAAGTGGAACGGCGGGTACAGCGGCTGGGTGTAGTTGAACCCGTGTTTCCCCCGGCCGAGGTAGCCGATGTACGATTTCGGCCGTTCGGACTCCGGGACGTCCTTCGTCCGCTCGTTCAGGTCGGCCATGAGGTCCTCGGTGGACTGGATGACCGACTCGGCGGCGTCGGACGTACCCAGGACGTCCCCGACCAGTCGCATCGTCGCGAAGAAGTCGTCGCGCAACTCGGGGTTGAGGTCGCCGGGACGGATGACGACCACCGGGATTTCGAGCTGTTTCTGCAGTTTGTCGGCCTTGCCGGCCTTCGCCCAGGCGTAGAAGATGACGTCGGGGTCCTGCTGGAGGATCAGTTCCGGTTTGGGGTTCTTCCGGGACCCGATGGAGGTCGTCTCCGCGAGGTCGGAGTTGGCGTGGTTGTACGGGCGGTACGGCCGCTTCTCGTTCCGGGTTTCCAGTTGCTCGACGCCCACCACCTTGTCCGTCGCGTCGGCGTAGGCGACCATCCGGAGGGCGCCCGAACTGAGCGGGATCACCCGATCGACCGTCCCCGGAATCTCGACGGTCCGCCCGGCCAGGTCCTCGATCGTTCGTGGCCCGGACGGTTCGGCCGTCGTGGTTTCCGAGTCCGACGGCTCGTCGGTGTCCGCCGCCGTCGGCGTGTCCGTCGCGGTTGCGCCTCCGCCGGGGTCCCCGTCCGGAGCCGTAGTTGTCGACCCGTCACCCGACGAACAGCCCGCCACCGCGCCGGTCGCCATCGTCGCGGCGAGACCGAACAGGAACCGCCGTCGCGTGTTGGTGTCCGATTCGTCCGTGGACTCCCCTGTCGCCGAGCGTTGTATCGACATAGAAATAACGTTGCGACCCGATCCTCAAAACGGTTCTGAAGACAGAACATGACTGGAGAACGCCAATCAACGGTCGATGCGGGCGACGGTAGCGAACGAGACGGGGTACTCGCTCCCGACGCGGTGCTCGTCGGCATTGACGACACCGACACGATCGACAGCGAGCTCGGGACCGGTCGGATTAGCCGGCGACTCGGGCCCCATCTCGCGGACGGCGATCCGGATCTCTCCTTCCGGGGGAGCGTCCGCCAGGGATTCCTCGTCGATCCGCGGGTTCCCTACACGACCCACAACAGCGCGGCCTGCCTGGTCTGTGGCTGGCCGACCGAGGCGGACCTCGATCCGATCATCGAACGCGCGGGCCGGTTCCTGGAGGACATCTCGGCCGACGGGTCCGACCCCGGACTGGCGATCGGTCGGGTCGCGTCCGTCCCGGGAGCCGTCTCCGAGTTCGGGCGGCGAGCACAGCAGGAAGTCGTCGAGGAACGCGAGGCCTACGAGCGCGCCGAAGCAGCAGGCATCTTCCTCGACGAGTACGGTGGAACCGGCGAGGGAGTGATCGGTGCACTCGGCGCGGTCGGCCTGACGGCAACCGGCGAAACGGGGCGATTCATCGGCTATAGCCGGATCCGCGAGTTCGAGGGGGTCGAACCCGTGGTCGCCATCCGCGAGGATAGCATTCGGGTCGTTACGCCCGATGGAACGCCGGTCCGCGAGGGGTCGATCGACACCGGCGACTGGATCCGGCCGGACCTGCGCGACGGCGGGCCGACGCTCGAAGTCGAACGGGTCGATGCCAACCCGGGATCGACGATTGACGCCGGAGGGGTCGACTTCCTGTGGCGGCCGACGAACCTCGACGACTGACGGACCCAAGACGCCCGGTCCCCTGGCGAACCCCGGGTCGCTTTTGGGTCCCGACCACCTATCGCCGGGCGTGGAACTGCACGTCCGCTACGAGGGCGACGACGACCCCGAGAAGTGTACGGCCCGGAAACTCGCGCGCTTCGACCTGGTCGAACTCCACCGGACCAACCGGGCGACGCCCTACGGGATCGTCCTGAATCCCCACGCCGAGCAGGCGCTGTCGCCGGCCGACGCCGAACTGACCGACCGCCTCGTCGCGCTCGATTGCTCCTGGGAAACGGCGGGCGAGGCGCGGTTCGACCTGCCCGGCGAGCACCGCGCCCTTCCCTTTCTCGTCGCGGCCAATCCCGTCAACTACGGCCGGCCATTCAGGCTGACGACCGTGGAAGCGCTGGCGGCGGGACTGGTCATCCTCGGCGACCGCGACCACGCCGAGCGAATCCTCTCGAAGTTCACCTGGGGCGAGACGTTCCTCGAACTCAACGCCGAGCCCCTGGAACGGTACGCCGCCTGCGAGGACTCGAGCGAGGTCGTCGCCGTGCAGGACGAGTATTTGGTCGACGAGGAGAGCGAAGACGAGGGCGACGACGACCGACCGTAGCGAGAGCACTCGGAAACCCTTATGAGCGGCGACGGGTTACGGGCGCGTATGGCTAAGTTCGAGGCTGCGGAAGAGCGAACGCTCGAGAAGATGATCTGTATGCGCTG
>DATFIX010000219.1:0-12324 GCA_035269625.1 Natrialbaceae archaeon | reverse complement strand
GGCCGAGGGCGACGGCGAGATCGACCTCCCGCCGCCCGGCGAGTACACCCTGGACGAGTTCTCGACCCGTCTCGACGACGTGGACCTGTTCCCGGCGGGCGACCCCGACCGGGAGGACTTCCGGCACTACCGGCGGTGGGGACTCGAGAGCGCCGCGCTCGACCTGGCGTTGCGCCAGGCCGACACGAACCTCGCGGACGCCCTGGACCGCTCGTACGACCCCGTCAGGTTCGTCGTGAGCCCCCGACTCGGCGACCCGCCGGCGGCGGATCGGGTTGAACGCTGGCTCGAAATCGACCCGAATCACGAGTTCAAACTCGATCCGACGCCGGACTGGACGGCCGATCTGATGGAGACGTTCGCTGATACGGGGGCGGTCCGGATCCTCGACCTGAAGGGCCACTACGAGGGGACCGAGGTCGATGGCGTTGCGGATCCCGACCTCTACGGGACGCTCCTGGAGCGGTTTCCGGATGCGATCGTCGAGGACCCTGCCCTCACCGACGACACTCGCCCGCTCTTCGACGGTCACGAGGGCCGGGTATCCTGGGACGCGCCGATCACCGACGTCGCGAGCATCGAGGCGCTCCCGTTCGAACCGGACTGGCTGAACGTCAAGCCCTCGCGGTTCGGTACCGTCGAGTCCCTGCTGGACGCCATCGAGTACTGCCAGGATGAGGAAATCCGGCTCTACGGCGGCGGGCAGTTCGAACTCGGCGTCGGCCGCGAACACCTCCACGCGGTCGCGTCACTGTTCTATCCCGACGCGCCCAACGACGTCGCCCCGAGCGGGTACAACGCGCCCGAACCACAGTCTGGGCTACCGTCGAGCCCCCTCGAACCGCCGGAAAACCCGTTGGGACTCGAGTGGCGGTAACGGGTGACTACTCCGTTTCGTCCAGTTGCACGTCCTCCTCGACGAACATCGTCGGGCCGGCGTCCGGTACGGTGAAGTTCTGGAGGTCCGCCTCGACGGCCTGGCCAGTGGGGGAATCGAATGCATCCGCCAGGGCGTCCATGTCCTCGAAGTACAATTCGGCCATGCCGTCGTATTGGGATTTCTCCGGATCGGTCGGCACGTCGATCACGTATTTCTCGACGTGAGGCATCTCCTTCGCCCGGGGCGCGTGTTCGGTTCGCCAGTAGTCGAGGAACTCCTGGTGGCTCAGGTCGTCCCGACGAACGAGCAGCGTGACGAGTTTGATCATGTCGCCTCGACGCTCGGTTTCCTGTCCCTTTGCTCTGTCGGTGGGTTTCCAGGATCGAACTCGTGGCGATACTTACCTCAACGATAGCTATATATCCGTGGCCCGAACCGTCCCAGACACGATGACCGACCTCGGGATGAACCGACAGTTCGTGACGACCGACTTCCCCGACCCGGTCGAGGCCGACAACGTCGTGTACGACCCGTCGATGGCGGAGCTCCGGGCGTTTTCCGAGCACCTGGAAACGACGACCGAATACGGGTCCCCGTCCTACGTGAGCGAGCAGCGCTCGCGGTCCGCCGACCGAACCAAGAACGCGGTCGACGACGAGTTCGACGAGGACGACCACCAGCTCGTTCGCGACGCCGTCGAGTACGCCCACGAGGAGGAGATGGTGTGTCTCGACCGCCGGGTGGGCCGCCATCCCGACCACACCTATGTCTGTCGATACTACGTCCCGACGGAGTACGCGCGGATCGCGCTGGCCTGGGCCAAACTGTTCGAACCCGCCCGCGAGGAAGACGGCGATCCGGACTTCGTGACGGTCCAGGTCCCCGACTGGGAGGAAACGGCGATCCGGGTGCTGCCCGAGGAGGGCGTCACCGCCGTCCTCGGCAGCGACTACACGGGCGAGGCCAAGAAGTCGTTCCTCCGCCTGTTTATGTACCGGGTAAAGCGGGCCGGCGGCCTGGGCCTGCACGCGGGGAGCAAGCGCGTTCGGATCACCGACCCGGGGGCCGAGGGTGCGAACGGCGACCTGCGGACCGTCGGCCAGTTGTTCCTCGGACTGAGTGCCACCGGCAAGTCCACGCTGACGGGCCACGGGTTCGACCTCGATGCCCCCGAGTCGGCCGAGATGCTCCAGGACGACGTCTGTGCGCTCCTGCCCGACGGGACCGTCGCGGGCAGCGAGGGCAACGGCCTCTACGTCAAGACGATCGGCCTCGATCGCGACGAGCAGGAGGCCATCTACGACGCCGCGACCCACGAGAGCGCGGTCCTCGAGAACGTCGCCGTCGACGACGAGGGGTCGGTCGACTTCCACGACGATTCGCTGACCAGGAACGGTCGAGCGGTCATCGCGCGCGAGCACCTCGCGAGCGCCGGCGAGGAAATCGACCTCAGTTCCGTCGACCAAATCTTCTTCATCACGCGCAACCCGCTCATGCCGCCGATCGCGAAACTCTCGCCCGAGCAGGCGGCGGCCGCGTTCATGCTCGGCGAGTCCATCCAGACCAGCGCGGGCGATCCCGACCGCGCCGGCGAGGCGATCCGCGTCGTGGGCACGAACCCCTTCATCGTGGGCTCCGAGGGGGAAGAGGGCAACCGATTCCGGGACCTCGTCTCGGATCTCGACGTCGAGTGTTACCTCATCAATACCGGCCGAGTCGGTGAGGAATCGCCCCGCGACGTCGGCGTGGACGAGACCGTGACGATCCTTCGCGAAGTCGCCCGCGGCACCGTCGAGTGGACCGACGACGAGGTCATGGACCTGACGATTCCCGAGTCCGTTCCGGGGCTGTCCATCCAGGAGTACTACGTGCCGGAGTACGTCACAGATTACGAGACAGCGGCGCGAGAACTCCGCGAGGAGCGACGGCGATATCTCGAGGCGTTCGAGGACCTGCGACCCGAAATCGAGCGCTCCGTGTACTGACTCGTCGCCGTCGTTGCCGCCACGTCGTCGGCGCTCACGTCGGCAGCAGTTCGAGCAGGAGGTCCCACGACTCCACGAGCCTGTATCCCGCATAGATGCCGACGATACCCATGATCCCGGCGAGTTTCGGCGGTGCGGGGATGGGCAACTCGGTCAGATTGAAAACGGCCCCAACGACCGCACCCGTCAGCAGGGCGATAATCGGTGTCCAGTTCATTGTCGGTTCCCTCACCTTGGCTCTGGTGTGTTGATGTATCCTTTCGTTCGTTCCCGAGTTCGTCTCACCCGCGGTCGAACTCGCCAGTGAACTGTGCCGTCGCCACCCGATGGTCGTCGATCGCGCCGGTGACGGTCCCCGCTTTGGCACCGGCACCGACGTCGAGGGTGCTATCGAGCGCGAAGAGTTTGAACCGGTACGTGTGTGCCCCGTGGGCCTTCGGCGGACAGGGGCCGCGATAACCGACCTCGCCGAAGTCGTTCGTTCCCTGGCGTGCGCCACCCAGTCCGTCGAGGGTCTTCGTCCCCGGGACGTTTTCGGCGATGGCCGTGGTGTCCGGCGGGAGGTTCCAGACCAACCAATGGGTGAACACGCCGCCCGGCGCGTCCGGGTCGTCCACGACGAGCGCCAGCGCGCTCGCGTCGTCCGGCACTCCGTGGATCGATAGCGGCGGGGAGACGTCCGCTCCCGAGCACGTGTACGTTTCCGGGACGGTACCACCGTCGTCGAAGGCCGAGGTTTCGAAGGCAAACCCTGACATGGTCGAATCACCGTTTTCGCTCGTGGTCGTGCCGGCGGACGTCGTCTCCGTGGCAGTCGTCCCGTTCGCACCCCCGTCGCCGCCACAGCCCGCGACGCCCGCAAACCCGGCGACTGCCGTCGTCCGGAGCACGTCGCGTCGGCTGACCATACCGACGGTTACGTGACGCCAGAGCATCAAATTGTGGCCGGGCGAGGGTCCCGCCGCGTGCCCGCTCCGACGCGGGCGGAAAGAAATCCTTAAACCCCGCGGAGGGACTTCGTTGGAATATGGCTGGAACCATCGAAGTGCTCGTCCCCGGTGGCCAGGCCAACCCCGGACCGCCGCTCGGTCCGGAGCTGGGCCCGACCCCGGTGGACGTGCAGGCGGTCGTCGAGCAGATCAACGAGGAAACGGCCGCGTTCGACGGGACGGAAGTCCCCGTGACCGTCGAGTACGAGGACGACGGCTCGTTCACGATCGACGTCGGCGTCCCGCCGACGGCCGAACTGATCAAGGACGAAGCCGGGTTCGAAACCGGCAGCGGCGAACCCCAGGAGGACTTCGTCGCGGACCTCACGGTCGATCAGGTCAAGCAGATCGCGGAGCAGAAACACCCCGACCTGCTGTCCTACGACCTGAAGAACGCCGCCAAGGAAGTCGTCGGCACCTGCACCTCGCTGGGCGTCACCATCGAGGGCGAGAACCCCCGCGAGTTCAAGGAGAAGATCGACGCCGGCGAGTACGACGACGTCTTCGCCGAGTGAGCAGCACCTGCTGAACCGCGTTTTGCACCGCCGACGACCGCGACCCGGTCGAGCGACGCTTTGGTTCGACGGGTTTAAGTTCACGACCTGGGTTTCTTCTGACGAGACAGGCATCGCCTGTTTCACTGACCCGTAGGAGCATCCGTGCGTACTACGGAGGTGAACGATGGCAGATCAGGAAATAGAGGAGGCAGTATCTCGCGCACTCGAGGACGCACCGCCGCGGAACTTCCGCGAGTCGGTGGACCTCGCTATCAATCTGCGCGATCTCGACCTCAACGAACCGTCGAACCGCGTCGAAGAGAGCGTCGTTCTTCCGGCTGGTACCGGACAGGAGACGAAGATCGCCGTCTTTGCGGAGGGTGAAACCGCCGTCCGCGCCGAGGAGGTCGCCGACGAGGTCCTGAGCGGCGACGACCTCGAGGACCTCGGTGACGACGACGATCAGGCGAAGGACCTCGCCGACGAGATCGACTTCTTCATCGCCGAACAGGCGATGATGCAGGACGTCGCACGCAACCTCGGTACCGTGCTCGGCCCGCGCGGGAAGATGCCCGACCCGCTGGCACCGGACGACGACGTCGTCGAGACGGTCAACCGGATGAAAAATTCCGTGCAGATCCGGAGCGGCGACCGTCGGACGTTCCACGCGCTGGTTGGCTCCGCGGACATGAGCGCCGAGGAGATCGCGGACAACATCGACGTCATCCTGCGCCGGCTCCACGCCGACCTCGAGAAAGGGCCCCAGAACATCGACTCGGTGTTCGTGAAGACCACGATGGGTCCCGCAGTGGAGGTGGCCTGAGATGAGCACTGAATCCGAACGCAAGACCGAACACGTCCCCGAATGGAAACAGCGCGAAGTCGACGAACTCGTCGACATCGTCGGGGACTACGACAGCATCGGCGTCGTCGACATCACCGGCATTCCGAGCCGACAGCTCCAGGAGATGCGCCGCGACCTGTATCCGGCCACGCAGCTCCGGATCAGCCGCAACACGCTCCTGCGCCGGGCGCTCGACGAGGTCGGTGGCGGCGTCGAGGAGCTCTCCGACCGCATCGAGGGACAGGTCGGGATCATCGGAACCGACGAGAACCCGTTCTCGCTGTTCCGACAGCTCGAGGCGTCCAAGACGCCCGCCCCGATCGGTGCCGGCGAAATCGCCCCGAACGACATCGTGATCGAGGAGGGCGACACCGGGATGGACCCCGGTCCGTTCGTCGGCGAACTCCAGAACGTCGGTGCCGCCGCCCGCATCCAGGACGGTTCGATCCACGTCACCGAGGACTCGACCGTGCTGGAGGCCGGTGGCGAGGTCTCCGCGGACCTCGCGAACGTGCTGGGCGAACTCGGCATCGAGCCCAAGGAGGTCGGTCTCGACCTGCGCGCCGTCGTCTCCGACGGCGTGCTGTTCGAGCCCGAGGACCTCGACATCGACGTCGAGGACTACCTCGCCGACGTCGAGACCGCCGCAGCGCGTGCCCGGAACCTCTCGGTCAATGCCGCCTACCCGACGGCGGCCACCGCCGAGACGCTCATCGCGAAGGCGACCGGCGAGGCCAAGAGCGTCGGACTGCAGGCGGCCATCGAGGACGAGGACCTCATGCCGGACCTCGTCCAGAAGGCCGACGCGCAGGTCCGCGCGATCGCGGCCCACATCGAGGACGAGGACGCACTGCCGGAGGAACTCACGGACGTCGAAGCTCCCGCGACCGCGGAGAGCGAGGCGTCCACGGACGAATCGGACGACGAGCAACCTGACGAAGCCGAGGAGGCCGAGGCCGAAGACGAGGACGAAGACGACGAGGACGAAGGCGACGCGGCCGCCGGACTCGGCGACATGTTCGGATAATTCAGAACCATGGAATACGTTTACGCAGCACTCATCCTGAACGAATCGGGCGCAGAGATCAACGAAGAGAACATCACGGACGTGCTCGACGCCGCCGGCGTCGACGTGGAGGAGTCCCGCGTCAAGGCGCTCATCGCGGCCCTCGAGGACGTCGACATCGACGAGGCCGTCGCCGAGGCGGCCGTCCCCGCCGCGGGCGCCGGTGCGGCCCCCGCTGCCGAGGGCGGCGAGGAAGCTGAAGGCGGCGAAGAGGAAGCCGAAGAGGAACTCCCCGAGGCCGCCGAAGAGGAAGAAGAGGGCGAGGAAGAGGAAGAGGCCAGCGGCGAGGGCCTCGGCGACCTGTTCGGCTGATCGGGTCACGAGATCGTTCGTTTTCTTCGTGCGTTGCCGGGGAGCGACGGCTACGTTTTAAGGCGGATCGGGCGGCGAACGAGCGTCGATGGCACTGGCTGGCGTCAGGTTCGTCTCTGCCCCGGAAACGGCCCTTCCGATCCTCGCCGTCGCGCTCGGCGGCGGACTGCTGGGCGTCGCCAGCGGCCTGACGCCGGGGTTGCACGCGAACAACTTCGCGATGGTGATGGCCGCGGCCGCGAGCGAAGTGCCGGTCCCGCCACTCGTCCTCGCGACCGGGATGCTCACCGCCGGCGTCGTGCATACGGTGCTGGACGCCGTTCCCGCGCTCGCGCTCGGCGTCCCCGACGCCTCGATGGCGATGACGGCGTTGCCAGGCCATCGGCTCGTCATCGCCGGCCAGGGACGGGAGGCGTTGCGCCTCTCGGCGCTGGGAAGCGGCCTGGCGCTGGCGTTCTCCCTGCTCCTTGCCCTCCCGACGACCTGGCTCATGAAACGAGCGTATCCCTCCATTTCCAGCCACCTCCCGCTGGTGCTGGCCGCCGTCGTCCTGGGGCTGTTCGCGACCGAGTCGAGCAATCGGGGACGGATCGTCGGCTCGATCCTGTTCGCCGCCAGCACTGCACTGGGCGTCGCGACGCTGGACCTTTCTCTATCCGCCCCGCTCGGCCAGGGAAGCGCCCTCACGCCGCTCTTCGCGGGGCTGTTCGGGGCACCGGTGCTGATCGACGCCCTCGATGGAGGTGGCGTCCCGCCACAGGGCTCTCCGGCGGTCACGTCCAGTCCGTGGGTCGTGATCCTGACGGCGCTGGCAGGGGCGTGCGCGGGAGCGGCGGTCGGCTACCTCCCGGGCGTGTCAAGCGCCATCGCCGCCGTGCTCGCCCTCACGGTGCTCCCATCGTCGGGTGGCGACCGGGGGTACGTCGTCGCCACCAGCGGGGTGAACACGGCCAACTCGGTCTTCGCGCTGTGGGCCCTCGTTGCGCTCGGATCGCCCCACACCGGGGTACTGGTCGCCGTCGACCGGATCGGGGCACCGCCGAACGTCCCGGTCTTGCTGTCGGCGGTCCTGCTCGGCGGCGCCGTCGGACTCGTCGCCATGGTCGCCGTCGGGGATCGATACCTGGATTTCGTCAGGCAGGTCCGGTACGAACGGATTTCGGTGGGCGTCTGTGGACTGTTGGTCGGGCTCTCGTACCTGTTCGCGGGCGTCCTCGGGATCGGCATCTTCGTCGCGAGCACGGCGCTCGGTCTCGTCCCCGTTCGGCTCATGGCACGCCGGGTCTACCTGATGGGCGTCCTCATCGGCCCGCTGATGCTGCCGATCTGATCGGACGGTCGGAAAGACAACCGTTAAAACCGACCGGACGGAACGGCTCGGTATGAGCGAATCGAAACAACGCCGGGCGCGAACCTGTGTCTCCTGCGGCATCGACATCGCGGGGACGAACGCTGCCGGCTTCAAGTGTCCCGAGTGTGGGGCCCAGATCTACCGCTGTGCCAAGTGCCGAAAGCAGAGCAACCTCTACGAGTGTCCCGACTGCGGGTTCAGGGGGCCGTAACCATGGGGAAGGTCGCTGCCCAGATGAAGGTCATGCCCCAGGACCCCGAGATCGATCTCGACGATCTCGAGGATCGACTCGAGGCGGCGCTCCCTGAAGGGGCGGAGATCAACGGGTTCGGCCGTGACGACGTCGCCTTCGGACTCGTTGCTCTCCTGCCGACCGTCATCGTCCCCGACGAGGCGGGCGGCACCGAGGCGGTCGAGGAAGCGTTCGCCGACGTCGAAGGTGTCGAGAGCGTGAGCGTCGAGTCCGTCGGCCGACTGTAATCGGAATCGGTCTTTTCCGGTCGCTCGCAACCCGATCAGCGACGCGACTCCGTTTTTGACGGACGTCGGTCGGATTCGGGCGCTCACCGCTCGAATCAGGACCGCTCAAGGCGTTCGCGGATGGCCTCGATGCGGTCGGTTCCCTCTTCGACGAAGCCGCCGTGATAACACAGCGTGTGGTCGACGTCGAGGTCCGACAGCGCGGCAAGCGACCGGGTCGCCTGCCCCATCTCCGGGGTAAAATCGGGGTTCGGCCCGTCCAGGCCGTCTTCGGCGGTGAGTGCGTCGCCGGCCAGGAGCAAGCGCTCGTCGGGGAAATACAGGGACACGTGTCCCGGCGAGTGCCCGGGCGTTTCCACGACCCGCATCGGCCCCGCTCGGGTCCGGAACGTGACGGCGTCGACGATTTCGACGTCGATCGGGGCGGGTGGGTACCGCTCCCCGGTGGCCTTGATCGGGTCGCGGTCACCGACGATGAAGGGGGTCTCCTCTCGGTGAGCGAACGTGATCGCGTCGGTTCGTTCGAGCAGTTCTCTGAGTGCACCCGCGTGATCCCCGTCGTGGTGGGTGAGAAGCACGGTTCGGACGTCTTCCAGCTCGTAGCCGATCCGGTCGAGGTGTGCCTCCAGTTTCTCGAGGGCCCCCGTCAGTCCGACGTCGACGAGTATCGGGCCGCGGTCGGTCTCGACGAGGGCCGGATGGATCGTCATCTCGGTCCCCGTTTCGCCGTAGTCGAACGACAGCGGCAGTGCGTGGACGGCCGGTGCGAGTTCCATGCCACCAAGATACGGCAGCGATCGGTAAAGCCTCGGGGGACGACCCAGTGGGTCGCCTCGCAGTGCAGAAATCCGGGACAGCAACTCGGTCGGGAACGGTTCTTTTATTAGCGCCAGCGAACTATGCCGGGGTACGACTATGCCGAACTCCCACGGGCCACGGAAGAAGACCAGGAACAAGCTTTCGAACAAACCCCGCGAGCGGGGAACGTCCCCGCCCCAGCGTGCCATCACCGAGTTCGAGGAGGGCCAGAAGGTCCACCTCAAACTGGACCCGAGCGTGCCCAAGGGCCGGTTCCACCCGCGGTTCAACGGCCACACTGGCGAAGTGATCGGTCGACAGGGCAAGGCCTACAAGGTCCGCATCACGGACGGCGGCACGGACAAGACGCTCATCGTCAAGCCTGCCCACCTCCGAGCGCAGCGATAGCATGACCATCTTCAAAGAACGAGTGGACGAGGAATACCTCACCATCGCGGAGGTCAAGGAGATCCTGGCGGACCTCGAACAGGAACGCGTGCTCGACGAGGACCGGGAGATGCGATACGAACTGGCCCGGGCCATCGAGCACGCCAACCGGTTCGCGGAACTCGACCCCGGGGAGGCGCAGGACCTCGTCGACGAACTGGTCGAACTCGAGAAGGTCGACGAGAAGACCGCGTACAAGATCGCCGATCTCCTTCCTCGCGATCGCGACGAACTTCGGGCGGTCTTCGCACAGGAACGATACTCCCTCTCGGGGGACGAACTCGACGAAATCCTGAACATCGTCGCGCAGTACGTTTGAGCCCCTCGTTCAGCACCCGCGAGGATCGACGGATGGGGCTACCGTCTCGATCCGTAGCCATCGTGACAACACTCCAGCTTTAAGTACCGGGTGGCCGTATCCTCGGGCATATGACCGATTCCGAAGGCGACGTGAGCGACGCCAGCAGGGCCGTCCTTCTGGATTTCTTCCCGAACGGGCGCTCGGAGGGCGGGCCGCGAGGGTACGAGCGCCAGCCGCTGGGCTACGGACTGGGTACGGACTCGTTCCGGCTTTTCGAGATCGTCTTCGAGGAGGCGGCCGACGTCGGCATCGGCGACGCTGTCGTCGTCGAACCCGAGGACGAGCGCGAGGGAATCGTCGACCTGTGGGAGATCGACCACGAGGACCTCTCGGGCGGCGCGAAGTCCGAACTCGAGTACGCGATCCGCGAACTCATCGAGTCCGAGGAGGACCGGTTCGTCGACTTCTTCAACGACGCCCAGCCCATCACCCTCCGATTGCACCAGCTCAACCTCCTGCCGGGGATCGGGGAAAAACTCCGGAACTCGATCATCGACGAGCGCAAGCGCAAGCCCTTCGAGAGCTTCGAGGAACTGGAGCAGCGCGTCGGCGGGTTGCACGATCCTCAGGACATCCTGGCCGAACGGATCATGGAAGAACTGCAGGAAGCGGACCTCAAGTACCGGCTCTTTGCTCGACGCGAGGCGGCCGAGTAGACGGATTTACCCGTCCGCGACGCATACCCGACGCCGATGAGAGACCCAGACGCGCTGCTCGCCCGAGCGGGCGTCAGGGGCGATCCGCGACGCGACCAGCACTTCCTCGTGGACGATCGGGTGCTCGATCGGCTTCCCACGTATCTCCCCGACGACGCCGACGCGACCCATCTCCTGGAGATCGGTGCGGGGACCGGCGCGCTGACGGACCGGCTCCTGGCGATCGGCGAGCAGGTGACGGTCGTCGAGCGCGATCCCGACCTGGCCGCGTTCCTCCGCGAGGAGTTCCGCGAGGAACGCGACCGCGACGCCCTCCGGGTGATCGAGGGGGACGCGCTCGAGGTCGACCTGCCGCGGTTTTCGGCCTCGGTGTCGAACCTCCCGTACGGCGTTTCGAGCGAGATCGCTTTCCGGTTGCTGCCCGAGAAGCGACCGCTCGTGCTCACCTTCCAGCGCGAATTCGCCGAGCGGATGGTCGCCTCGGCCGGAACGAGCGAGTATGGCCGATTGTCGGTGTCCGCCCAGCACTACGCATCCGTAGAGATCGTCGAGACCATTCCGAAGGAGGCGTTCTCGCCAGCGCCGGCCGTCGAGAGCGCAGTGATCCGGGCGACGCCCCGGGACCCGGAATACGAGGTCGAGGACGAGGCGTTCTTTCTCGATTTCGTGAAGGCCCTGTTCACCCAGCGGCGCAAGACCGTTCGGAACGCGATCCGGAACACGGCGCACATCTCGAACCTGGACGACGCGTCGGCCGTCGTAGACGCTGCCGACGAGGACCTGCTGTCGAGGCGGCCGGACGACCTCGAACCCGCCGAGTTCGCCACGCTCGCGTCGCTCGCGGCCGAGGTGGGCCTCGATGGCTGATGTGCTCAGTGATCTGAACGCGATCGCGGCCCTCTTTTCCTCGACCGGCCAGCGAGTACTGGCTACGATCGCGATCGTCGTGGTTTCGGTCGTCATCGCCGTCGGGATCCGCCGCGCGCGGAAGCGACTGGAGGACCGGATCGGCGGCCTGTGGGCGGACGTCGTCGCCTCGACGGGTCTCGTGGCGGTGGTCGCTGCCGGATCGGTCGTCGTCGTGGCCGTCTGGGAACAAACGGCGATGGTCCGAGAGGTTCTCGAGAGCACCGACGTCGGGTCGACCGCCGCGCCGCGACTCGCGATCACGTTGGGGATCCTGATCGTCGTCCAGATCGTCGTCGACTTCGTGGGGCGGTTGTTGCAGCGATTGCAGGCGTCGAGCGCGCCGTTGGACCGACACCAGCGGGAAGTCGCCTATCGACTCTCGCAGGTGGCCCTCTGGGGCCTGGCGATCCTGGTCGTGCTGGGGGTCTGGGAGTTCGATCTCAGCGGCCTCCTGATCGGGGCCGGGGTGCTCGGCCTGATCCTCGGGATGGCCGCCAGGCAGACGCTCAGGGCCCTCCTGGCCGGGTTCGTGTTGATGCTCTCGCAACCGTTCGAGGTGGGCGACTGGGTCGAGATGGCCGACGCGGAGGGGACGGTCCGGGACATCTCGATCGTCAATACGCGAATCGAAACGCCCGACGGTGAATACGTGATCCTGCCGAACGACGAGGTCATGGCCCGCAAAATCGTCAACCGGAGCGCCAAGGGACAGCTACGGATCGAGGTTGAGGTCGGCGTCGATTACGACA